>CAJQQZ010000001.1 GCA_905480575.1 uncultured Alphaproteobacteria bacterium
TGCGCCAAGCTGGGAATTAATTTCTGGGACTATCTTGGAGACCGACTATCACATCCCGGCGCACCCAATATCCCACACTTACCAAACCTCATCCGACAAAAAGAAACTGCTTGATACCCCGGACTTTTGCCGATGTTACACTCAAAGGGAACAAGCTACACCTCCAGGGCTGTGTTCTTGGCATCTTCTGCAAGACACGGGTTTTCACCAAAGCCAACTAATTCAGATAGATGGTTGCGGGCGAAGTCAGCGGAGTGAATTCGTTATTCCCGCTCGCCACTCGGTACAACAAAGAATTGTTTGCGGTAGGCTCTCGTAAAGTGTGCGGCGGAAGCGAAGCCACAGTTGTGCGCGATGTCTTCGATCTTTAAATCCGACCCACGGATCAAACGCCTCGCTTCGGTTAGGCGTTTTTGTAGGCTGTACTTTGACATCGACACACCCAAGTGTTTCTTGAACAGACCTTCAAGAGACCGACGTGACAGTTCTACCGCTTCTGCGATCTCTTCTCCTGGCAGCGGGGCGGAAAGGTTTTCGTCAATGAGGATGCAAGCCTCGTGTAACTGCGGTGGAACATATGACAGGCCTTTGAGAGGACCGAAATTTTGGCGTTCGCTGTTTTCCCTGATGCCTGGTGAAATAAGTTGGCTCGCGACTTCAGTCGATATCTCTTCGCCATGATGTTCACGGATCAGAGCCAAACTCATATCCAGGGATGAGGTGCCGCCGGCACAAACCATTCTGCGGCCTTCATAGACAAAGATTTGCGGCACGAAATTAGTCCTTGGAAATTTCGCATTGAACCAGGGAATGGCTTCCCAATGGACCGTGGCGTTTTTATCTTCTAGCAGTCCCGCCGCGGCGAGGAAAAACGCGCCCGTGTCCATGGCACCCAACATTTTCCCATGCCGATCAGATCGTCTTAACCACGCAAGGGTTTGAGGCATGATGACCCTATCGGGATCGTAAGAAGCGTTCACGAAAACAGCCTCTGATAAGTCTTCAGGATCTGGGATAGCGACGCAGTTCTGAGACATGTCGTTACTGGCAACAACTGCTTCTCCGTTTTGGGAAACAAAGCGCCAGGAATAGCAATTCCAGGCCAACACACGGTTGGCTACCCTCAAGGGTTCCATCGCTGAAACTAACGCCATCATCGAAAACTTCGGAATGAGCAAAAAGTCGATACGGAAGGGTTCCAGGAGCATGCTTGATTTTAGCCAAGAATGACAAAAAGAGCAAGAATAGTGAAATATTAGTCAATTACTTTTGGCTCTTTTGATGATCATCTGCATAAAGAAATTTGGGAGATGCTCTTATGAGAAAAGTAGAAACCGTTGGGCTTGTTGGTGGTGGTGTTATTGGCGCGGGGTGGGCGGCACGCTGCATTTCATCCGGCATCGATGTTTTGGTTTTTGAGCCTAAGTCTGAGATGCATGACCGTCTAAGAGAGTCAGTTCAAAAAGGGTTGGGCGCTATCCGGCGGTTGACACTTTCAGCTCCTGGTAAAGAAGGCTCCTTGGGTTTTGTCGGTAGCATAGAAGAGCTTGCCACAAATGTGGACTTTGTGCAGGAGTCGGCACCGGAAAATGAAGAACTAAAAATGGCGGTGCATGCGCAGATCGATGCAGTCGCTGCACCGGACGTGATTATCGCTTCGTCAACGTCAGGCATCCTTCCCACACTCATACAAAGCCGATGCAAACATCCGGAGCGGGTGATCATCGGTCATCCTTTCAATCCCGTTTACTTGTTGCCCCTTGTTGAAATCGTCGGTGGCGAGAAAAAGTCTGAAACGGTCATTCAGGCTGCGGCAGAGCACTATCGTAACATTGGTATGAAGCCTCTGATTTGCCGCAAGGAAGTGCCGGGCTTTATCGCTGATCGTTTGCAAGAAGCCTTGTGGCGTGAAAACCTACATATGCTGGCAGAGGGTGTAGGTACGACAGAAGACCTCGACGATTCGATCATCTATGGCCCGGGACTGCGCTGGGCTATTATGGGGTCAAACCAGACCTATCATCTGGCCGGTGGCGAGCAAGGCATGCGTCACTTCATGGAGCAGTTTGGTCCAGCACTGAAATGGCCTTGGACCAAACTAGAAGCGCCGGAATTGACTGATGAACTGATTGATCGAGTCGTTGATGGAACCGAGGCGCAAGCTGCCGGTCGGTCTATTCGAGAACTAGAGAAATTGCGTGACGATTGCTTAATTGGCATCATGCAAACGCTACGGAACTTCAGAACATCAGCGGGGTTGGTTCTAGCCGAGAACGAAGAGCGCGCTTACGGAGCCAAGGCATGCAAGCGCTGGTCCACGAGCGATGACGTTTCAAAGCCACTCGAACTCTACGAATGTAATGTTCGGGCCGAATGGGTGGATTACAACAACCACATGAGTGAATCCTTCTTCCTATTGGCAGCGGGAGACGCGTCTGACGCTTTGTTCCGATACATCGGTGATGACGAGGCCTACCGTGAAGCTGGCCACACCTTCTTTACGGCTGAGAGCCATATCAACTTCGTTAAAGAAGCGTCTGTAGGCGAGCCGCTCAAGTTCACAACGCAGCTCTTAGGACTGAAAGAGAAGAAACTGCACTTCTTACATTCTATGTACCACGCTGGTTCCGGTGAGCTGCTTTGTGCTGTCGAGCAAATGTTGATCCACGTGAACACAGACGAGGGCAAAGCTTGCCCGATTTTGCCTGATGTCTACGAGGCGCTGCAAGCAATCTGGACACAGCACCAAAACTTACCACAGCCTGAGCGGCGCAGTCGCGAAATGTCAGTTTAGGAGACATCACAATGGATTTCGGTCTTAGTCAAGAACAGCAAATGATTGTAGATACGGTGCGTGGTTTCGTTGAAACTGAAATGTACCCTCACGAAGATTTGGTAGAGAAGAAAGACGATGTTCCTGCCGAACTCGCAAAACAAATAAGGGACAAGACTAAGGAGTTAGGCTTCTACGCTTGCAACGTTCCTGAGGAATATGGCGGCGGTGGATTGGATGCTTTCTCTTTTGCTCTGGTAGAGCGGGAATTGGGAAGAGCGTCTCAAGCTTTGTCGATCCATTTTGGTCGACCTTCAAATATTCTTTGTGCTTGTGTTGATGATCAAGTGGAGACTTATCTAAAGCCAGCAGTAGCAGGGGATCGTATCGACTGTTTGGCCATGACCGAACCTGATGCTGGGTCAGATGTTCGTTCGATGAAGACCACCGCTGTGCAGGACGGCGACGATTGGGTCATCAACGGTACCAAACACTTCATCACACATGCCGACATCGCGGATTTCGTGATCACTTTTGTGGCTACTGGTGAAGAACAGACTGCTAGAGGTCCTAAGAAGACGATCACAGCTTTCCTGATTGATAAGGGAACACCAGGCTTTACAGAGCGCCTCGGCTACGACTGTGTTTCTCATCGTGGCTACAACAATTCTATCCTTGAGTTCGATAACTGTCGTGTCAACAAACGCCAGGTTCTGGGCGAAGTGGGAAAGGGCTTCGAAGTCATGAACGAATGGCTAGGCAATACGCGCTTAACCGTTGCCATCATGGCCGTCGGTCGCGCTATGCGCGCCTTTGATCTGGCAACAGATTGGGCAGCCAGCCGGAAGCAGTTTGGTCAACAGATTGGTAAATTCCAAGGTGTCTCATTCAAACTTGCAGACATGGCCACTGAAATCAAATCCGCTGATCTGATGTGCCTTGAGACTGCTTGGAAAGAAACCCAGGGGCTTGCGACTGATCGTGATTTCGCAATGGCGAAGCTCTACGCCACAGAGATGTTGGCGCGGGTTACAGATAACACTGTGCAGATCTACGGCGGCATGGGGCTTATGGAGGAACTGCCTGTTGTGCGGTTCTGGCGTGATGCGCGGGTTGAGCGTATTTGGGACGGCACGAGTGAGATACAGCGCCATATCATCTCACGGTCAATTCTGAGAGAACTTGGTGCTTAACGATGACTGCGAACAACGAAAAAATCGCTAACCTGCGCGCTGCACTTTCTCCTAAAACGATTGCGTTGATTGGCGGGCGTGAATGCGAAGAGGTTATGATTCAGTGTCGCAAGGCTGGATATCAGGGCGAAATCTGGCCAGTTCATCCCAAGCGTGACACGTTGGACGGCAAGGCTTGTTTCCGAACAGTCAAGGACTTACCCGCCGTGCCAGATGCCGCTTTTGTTGCGATCCCCAGAGAGCCAACCATTGCGGCAATCGCTGACTTGGCGGACATGGGTTGCAAAGGCGTGGTTTGTTACGCTTCTGGTTTTGCAGAAGTAGAAGACGGCGCGCCCTATCAGGAAAGGTTGCTTAAAGCAGCTGGCGATATGGCTGTCATTGGTCCCAACTGTTACGGTGCGATTAACTATCTCACAGGAGCAACACTTTGGCCCGATCAACACGGTAGCCCCAGAGCGGAGCGGGGCGTTGCCATCGTCACCCAAAGCGGCAACATGGCGATCAACATGTCGATGCAGCAACGCGATCTCCCAATCGCTTTTCTGATGTCGATTGGGAACCAAGCGCAATTGTCTCTGCTAGATTGTGCTAGGGCTCTGGCTGATGATGACAGTGTAACAGCTATTGGCTTACATATCGAAGGGCTTAAGGAACCAGGTGAACTCGCGCCCCTTGCTGCCTACTGTCGAAAGCTTGGAAAGCCCATTGTCGCTTTAAAAACAGGGCGTTCGTCGTTGGGGGCTGAGATGGCACTCAGCCATACTGCGTCAATGTCTGGTTCAGGGAAGCTTTACGACGCCTTGTTTAAGCGCTGCGGCGTCGGGACTGTAACATCAGTTTCTTCTTTTTTAGAAACCTTGAAGCTCTTGCACGTTTCAGGTCCGCTGAAGAGCCGCACACTGGCGTCGATGTCTTGTTCTGGTGGAGAGGCTGCGCTGGTGGCTGACATGGCGGAAGAACGGGGTCTTTCATTTCCAGACTTTTCTCCTGTTGTGCAAACCCGTTTGGAGGAAGTTCTTGGACCTGCGGTTCATGTGTCTAATCCTTTGGATTATCACACTTACATTTGGGCAGATTATGAGGCCGGTCTTGAGTGCTATGCCACGACCATGGAAGGTGATCACGCCATCACTCTCCTGATCATGGACTACCCAAACATTGATGTATGCAGTGATCACGCATGGCTGCCAATGGTGGAGGCAGCAAAGGCGGCGAAAGAGATAACTGGCAAACATTTAGCAGTAGTTGCAACGATGCCAGAGTCGTTTCCTAGTTCAGCTAGGAAAGATTTCTTGGCAGCGGGCATCACGCCGCTACAGGGGCTTGACGAGACTCTTGAGGCTGTTCGTGCGGCGGCGGATATAGGACGTGTGTGGTTTAGTGACAGCGAAGATTACCTTCCTCATTCTTCTGCGTCTCTTGAAGGAACTCAGAAATCTCTTAGTGAATGGCAGGGGAAAGAACTTTTACGCATTGCCGGAGTTGCTGTTCCAAAAGGCTGTTCAGGAACCTCTGAAGAGGTCTTGCAGCAGTCTGGATCGCTCAATGCCCCTTTGGTCGCGAAAGCAACTGGCGCTGACCTAGCGCACAAGTCAGAGCTGGGAGCGGTGAAGTTGAACCTTTCCCATGGCGATAGCCTTAGCGAAGCAGTTCAGAAACTGTCATCAATCGCCCCTCAAATTCTTGTCGAAGAAATGGTGACCGATTGTGTCGCTGAGTTTCTGATTGGGGCGACTATCGAACCAGGATTTGGTCCATACTTGGTGTTAGGGGCAGGTGGCGTTTTGGTTGAACTGCTCGATGATAACCAACTCTTGCTCCTCCCTTGCTCCGAAACAGATGTGTGGGAAGCGATTGCTCAGTTAAAGATAAAAAAGCTACTAGATGGTTATCGTGGTAAGTCGGCAGGAGACCTTGATGCACTGGTCGATTTGATTCTAAAAATCGCCAAGTTCGTTGAATGCAATTTGGATCGTTTGGTTGAGCTGGATATAAACCCTGTGATGGTTCGCCCAACAGGGCAAGGGGCGGTCGCTGTCGACGCGCTTATCGTTATGAAGGAAGAAAATTAAGTTATGTCTGATGTCGTTAAAACAGTCCGCAACGGACATATCCTCGAAGTTACTTTGGATCGCCCAAAAGCCAACGCAATTGACGCAACAACCAGCCAGGAAATGGGCCGGGTTTTCGCTGAATTCCGTGATGATCCTGAATTGAGGGTTGCCATATTAACAGGTGGCGGACAGCGCTTCTTTTCTGCTGGATGGGATCTCGTGGCGGCAGCCGATGGTGAAGCTTATGACAGTGACTACGGCGTCGGCGGGTTCGGTGGTATCTCAGAACTGCCTAACTTTAACAAACCAGTGATCGCCGCAGTGAATGGCATGGCCGTAGGCGGTGGTTTCGAAATCGTCTTGGCTTGCGACCTCGTCATCGCCGCTGAACATGCTTCATTCTTTGTGCCAGAAGTGAAGGTTGGCCAACTTGCAGACTCAGCTTCTATCCGTTTGCCGAAACGCTTGCCAACGGCCGTCGCCATGGAACTGCTCATGACGGGCCGACAAATGAAGGCAGAGGAAGCACTCAAATGGGGGCTAGTCAATCAGATTGTTCCCGCCGATAAGCTCATGGAAGCAGCTAGGAATTTGGCCGAAGACATAAGCAGCTCAGCTCCCTTGGCAGTTCAAGCCGTAAAGGAAACCGCACGGGAGAGCGAAGCCCTTACTGTAGCAGATGCCTACGGTGAAATGCGCGCCGGACAAAGGGCAGCTTACGAGGCTATGCTCAACAGCGAAGACGCCGAAGAAGGCCCGAGAGCATTCGCCGAAAAACGCGATCCTGTTTGGAAGGGGAAATAGATTCTAAATCTGCATTGAAGCATTGGCGCGCAGATCATCGAGATCTGATAGACCGTAATCCTCTGTATGAACCAGGACCGACTGAGGTCTAACGTCGATAATGCCATAGGCCGGTGGCTCGGGTGTTTCCAGATGAAAGTCCATCACGTCGAACAACATTGGCATTTGAGTTGTCGTGCTCTTGAAGATCGAGAAAGGGATGCCTTCGTGGCTGCCGGAAATCGTGCGGTGCACATGGCCAGCCACGATATGCGCCACATTGCCGGCCGCTTTAACAATCTCATAAAATTCTGGGCCGTTTTGTAATCGGATCATATCCATGGAAACAAACCCAGTTTCATGGGGTGGATGGTGCATGAAGATGATACAGCGTTTCTCTCCAGCAGAACTGAGCGCCTGTCGTAGCCATTCAAGACGGTGTTCACAAAGATTGCCGAAGTGAAAATTTGGGTAGTCGTAGGGTGGAGCGTTCAGTGTGTCGAGGAGGATCAGGCGGCAATCATCATGGTCAATGATTTGCTGAACAAAGCCGTTCTCATCTTTCGGGGCTTCAGGAAAGACCTGTTGAAAGACTTCACGTTTGTCATGGTTGCCAATCATAAGAGCGTGAGGTGGGGTTAGACTGGCAATTCTAGATTTGAAGTCCAGATAGGATTGCTCTTCACCAGTGTGAGCAATGTCACCTGTAAAGACGACTAGGTCCGCGTCTTGTTGATGTTTGTTCACGTGTTCGATGCCAGCTGCCAAGCTAGCGTCAGGATCAACAAGAAGGTCGGCACCGTCAGTGCGATAGTGGAGGTCTGTGAAAACAACAATTTTCATTGGTCAGTCAACTCTTTGAGAAAAAGTTTAGCGCTCAAGGATTGCAGTTACGCCCATTCCACCGGCTGTGCAAATCGAAATGACACCTGAGCCAGAACCACGTTGTTCAAGCTGGTCAGCGAGGTCAGCAAGAATACGACCACCTGTAGCGGCGAAAGGATGGCCAACAGCCAATGAGGAACCGCGTGGGTTCAGTTTCGACTTGTCAATAGCACCTAATGGAGCATCAAGGCCCAGGCGGTTCTTACAGTAGTCTTCGTCTTCCCAGGCTTTAAGTGTGCAAAGAACTTGGGCGGCGAACGCCTCATGAATTTCGTAGATATCGAAATCTTGAAGGGATCGACCGGCTCTTTGTAGCATGCGTGACATGGCCACCGTTGGAGCCATCAACAAACCTTCGCCGCCGACATAGTCCACGGCGGCTGTTTGGCTGAATGTTAAATAAGCTTGAACAGGCAGTTTGTGTTCTTTCGCCCATTCTTCGCTCGCCAGAAGCACGGCAGAGGCACCGTCAGTAAGCGGCGTTGAGTTGGCTGCGGTCAAAGAACCTTTGTCGCTCTTGTCAAAAGCATTGCGAAGCTTCGCCATCTTCTCCCGCGACGTATCCGGGCGCAGGTTGTTGTCCTGCCAAACGCCAGCACAGGGCGTGATCAGCTTATCAAACTGTCCAGTCTTGTAGGCAGCTGCTGCTTTATGATGGCTCTCCATCGCCAACTGGTCTTGCTCTTCCCGAGTGATGCCCCATTCTTTGGCCATCAACTCACAGTGTTGCCCCATGGAGAGACCAGTACGAGGTTCAGCTGGGCTTGGAACCTGAGGCGCGAAGTCACTTGGGCGTATACCAAGAACGCCCTTAACTCTCTGACCCATGGTTCTAGCTTGACCAAGCTTGATCAGCTTTTGTGCAAATCTGCGTTTGAACACAATCGGGGCATCGGATGTGCTGTCAGTTCCGGCAGCAATGCCGCTGTCGATATGACCAGCCGCAATCTTACCCGCCAAAATCATGGCAGCTTGCAGAGAAGTGCCACAGGCCTGCATCATGGTGATTGCTGGCGTCATCGGCGAAAGACTGGTTGAAAGAGCTGCTTCCTTCGCCAAGTTCCAGTCCTTAGCGTGCGTTGTGACAGCACCAGCATAGAGCTCGCCAACTTCTTCTCCAGCGAGGCCAAAGCGATCTGTCAGGCCTTGTAAAGCGGTGGAAAGCATATCCAGATAAGTCAGGTCAGCATAAAGGCTATTGGAGCGACAGAAAGGGGTGCGAACACCGCCAACAATGGCCACTCTGCGAACGCTTTGATCGGTCATTGGCTGGTTCCTCCTTGGTCTCTTTGTTTCTTGTAGTGGAGTGGGCCGCCTCTAAAGGGTGCGAAGCCGGTGCCAAAGATAACGCCTGCGTCCAACATATCTTCGGAAGCAACAATCTGATCAGCCATTACACGTTCACATTCTTCCAACAGTGGAGAAATCAAGCGCTGTGCCAATGACTCAACTGCTTTTGGTGTCATGTCGCCACCGGGGTTTTTGCGGACAGGCTTGCCCTTTTTCCAGACGTAGAAACCTTCACCGGACTTCTTACCCTTTTTGTCTTTATCGATCATGGGCTGCAGCTGCTTAGAGACCATGGCTTGGTTTTCATCACTGCCAAGAGTTCCTGTCACATGAAGGCAGACATCTAACCCAATCTGATCGGCCAATTCGATAGGTCCGACAGGCATGCCGAAGGCTTCCGCAGCGGCATCAATGTCATCCATTGAACTGCCCTCGTTGTGAGCGTGCATGGCCTCAATCAAGTAAGGGGCGAGGACACGGTTAACAACAAAACCAGGTGCCGATTTGACCTCAATTGGGAACTTTCCGATGTCTGACACGATTTTGCAGCCAGCCTTAACAACTGACTTTTTCGATTTTTCCCAGGCGATAACTTCCACTAAGGGTAAGGCGGCAACCGGATTGAAGAAGTGCAAGCCGATAAACTGCCCTGGACGCTTAAGGCCTTCGGCTAACTGGTCAAGTGGTAGGGCAGAGGTGTTGGTTGCGAGGATTGCGCCTTTCTTCATGCGCGGTTCCACGTCGGCATAAAGTGCACGCTTAATTTCAAGGTCTTCGACGATGGCTTCAATGACCACATCTGCGCGGGCAATTCCATCGCCGTTTAGATCAGAAATAAGGCGGAGCCCTGCGGCCTTTCTGGCAGAACTTGGCTTTGCGCGCTTTGCAAAGAGGCTTTTGGCTCGCTTAACCGCACCGTCAATGTAGACCTGTTCGCGGTCTTGCAATGTGACCTCGAAACCGCGTAGAGCACACCAGGCCGCGATATCACCGCCCATAATGCCAGCGCCGATGACGTGCACTCGTTTCAGATCAAATTTGGCGCCCTTTGATTGAGACTTAAGACCTTCCATCAGATGAAAAACACGGCGAAGGTTTGTAGCGGCCTCCGTTTCAAACAGTTTAGCAAAGGAAGGAGCTTCTTGCTTCAACATTTCCGGGCAATTGTTGCCATGCTTTCGCCAAAGATCAATTATCGCAAAGGGAGCAGGGTAGTGTTCTGGGCGCGCTTTCTTTCGTGTTGCGCGTTCCATAATCTTTGCCAGTATTGGTCGGGCCAGACGTGAGTTTGTAAGTGTCTGTGTGAAGGTTGCTTTATGTTTTTTCGGCTTCCGTTGCATCAGTTTACGAGCTGTCCATCGCAAGTCAGAATGCGGTTTAACAACTTGGTCAATAAGGCCAAGACGTTTAGCTGCTGAAGCGCGCAAGCCTTTGCCAGTTAGCATCAATGGCACAGCATCTTTGCCACCGATCAACCGGCAAAGTCTCATAGTCCCACCAAACCCTGGATGAAGGCCCAACTGGACCTCCGGTAATCCGAGCCTTGTTTTATCATTGGTGGTAGCGACGCGGTAGTCGCAAGCTAGAGCCAGTTCCAAACCACCGCCCATGCAGAAACCATCGATTGCAGCCACGGTTGGGAAGGGGAGTTTTTCTATTCTTGAGAGCGCAGTGTTGGCATATTCTAGGTCAGGCAGGATATCGGCTGCACTTCGGAACTTGTCGAACTCTCGTATGTCGAAGCCAGCGATGAAGCCACTAGATTTTGCGGAGATGAAACAGAGCCCTTCTACAGGATTAGAGGTGACGGCGTCAATAATAGTCTCCAGCTCGAGCAGCATTGCACGAGACAATGAGTTGACAGCTTCTCTAGCACGATTAATGTAGACAAAAAGGAAGCCGTCGACATCTTGCTCGAGACGCCAATGTTTGAGTTTTAGTTCTGCAAAAACACTCACTTACGCTTTCCTTTCTTCTTAAAGCCATTTTCAACTTCTTGTGTCGAGAAGTCGTCTACATCGATTACCTTGCGAACTTTCTCCTCGTAAGCGATGAGGAAGTCGCGTTCTTCAGCTGAGATAACGGCTCTTTCATTGGCAATTTTGTAGTGTTCCGGACCGTAACCCCGTTTGATAGTGCCTGCTTTCTCTGCAAGGCGCATCTTTTTCCAAAGGGTGTCAGCTCTTTCAGAATCTTTGAAAGTATCTTCAAGGATAGCCATGGGATCTTTAGGATCGTCTGGAAGGTAAACACCTCGAGTCAACCGGTCGCGAACTTCGCCTGGTCTGAGGATCGCTCGAACCATATCACGTTCAAGGCGATCTGTTACGGGCTCGAAGCGGCGACCATAGGGGAACACAACCCAACGCATAAGCCAAGCCAAAGGACGATTTGGGAAGTTCTGAAGGATGGCTTCATAAGCATCTTGAATGCGCGATAATCCGACGGCCATTGCCCATTTTACGAAGATGAGGTCCTCTTCAGGACGACCATCATCTTCGAATCTCTTGAGAGCAGCAGACATTAAATAAAGTTCACCAAGGGCATCCGCGAAGCGAGCTGTAATCCGCTGTTTTCTTTTTACCGCACCACCCAACAAGAGAAGGGTCAGATCTGACATTAAAGCGTAGTTCTGGCTGGCTCTTCCGAGTTGTTTGTACCAACGTCTGGTCTTAGGGCTGACTTGATCCTTTGAAGGGGCAGTAACAAAACGAGCGCCAGTAAGGTTGTGGATCAATGATCCGCAGAAGTTTCCAACGATGAATGCAATGTGGCCACCAAGCGCTTTGTCAAAAGCTAAAAGCGCTTCTTCTTCATCGTCCATCTGGACGGCGGTCATTTCCTTAAACAGCCAAGGGTGGCAACGAATTGATCCCTGCGCGAAAATGATCAGAGAGCGTGTCAAAATGTTCGCGCCTTCGACGGTGATCGCAATCGGCATTCCCGCATGGGCGTCAAACATTAGATTGTTAGGGCCAATGCAAATACCTTTACCGCTCAAAACATCCATTGCATTTGTAACGGATTGCCTCATACGATCCGTGGCTTCGAACTTTAGAATAGCCGAAATGACGGAGGGTTGCTCGCCCATGTCGATTGCCGTGTTGGTCAAGTTTCGTGCTGCTTCGAGGAGATAAGCTTGGCCAGCGATTTGCGCGAGGGCTTCCTCGACACCTTCCATCCGGCCAATGGAGATATTGAACTGCTTCCGCACTTGAGCGTAGGCCGATACCAATCGAGCGGCAGCTTTAGTGCCCGCAACACCTTGCGCAGGCAGGGAGATTGCCCGACCTGCCGCAAGAGCGGCCATCAACATCGACCAACCGTTACCGATGCCTTCTTCTTCTCCGATCACATAAGAGAGGGGAATGAAAACGTCTTTGCCTGAGTTCGGTCCGTTCTGGAAAGCTTGACCTGCTGGATAGTGGCGTCGGCCAATTTCAACGCCTTTCATGTCCGTTGGTATAAGCGCGAGCGTTATACCAAGGTCATCGTCACCGCCAAATAAGCCGTCAGGATCATAGGCTTGAAAAGCAAGGCCAAGAACAGTGCAGACAGGACCGAGCGTAATGTAGCGCTTTTCCCAATTGAGCTTGAAGCCAATGACTTCTTCGCCATTGAATTCACCCTTGCAGACAACACCCGCATCACGCATGGAAGCAGCATCGGATCCAGCGTATGGACCCGTCAGACCAAAGGCAGGGATATCTTCGCCAGATGCGAGACGAGGGAGATAGTAGTCTTGTTGTTCTTTTGTACCGAAGCGATGAAGCAGTTCACCTGGCCCAAGAGAATTGGGGACCATGACTGTGACGGCCAACGCGATAGAGCGCGTGGAAAGGATAGTCACGACTTCGGACTGAGCCTGGACAGAGAAGCCAAGACCTCCATGTTCCTCACCAATGATCATGCCGAAGAAACCTTTGTCCTTTAAGAACGTCCAAATTTCATCCGGCAATTTGCGGTGGATATGGTTGATCTCAAATTGGTTAGCCATGGCGCATACTTCACGCACGGGACCATCAATGAAGGCCTGTTCCCGTGGGCTGAGTTTTGGCTTGGGAGCGTCGAGTAATTTGTTCCAATCCGGGCGACCGGCAAAAACTTCAGCGTCCCACCATACAGTTCCGGCTTCAAGGGCTTCCCGCTCTGTGTCAGACATCTTGGGCAATAGTTTGCGGTAAAGCCTAAAGATCGGCTTCATGAAGTAGTTCTGACGCAAGTTATCGATCGTGAACAGTGCCAACAATGCGGTGACAGCCCAACCGACCCAGAACAAGACACCAAGGTATCCACAACTGATTCGGTAAAGTGTCCATGCCAGCATAATGCCAGCAAGCAACAACACCCATTGTTTCAAGGAAATACGGCGATACCCAGCGATCAAAAGAACGACAGCTATTGCAAACAAAATAAGAGCAGTGATCATAGTGCCCTTATATAACAGATTTTGTCATATTTGAGACAAATCGTTGTGAGCGTCGATTTGAACTATTGAGAAGAGTTTAGGTGGGGATTTACTCCATCACCAAGCCAGCCCCGACAAAGCCTCCGTCTACGGGGATGGTCACGCCATTTACAAAAGCTGCTTCTTTTGAAGCAAGGAATACAACAGCGGCGGCAACCTCTTCTGGGGTGCCGTACCGGTGGGCTGGGATATGGTCTATCCATTTCTGACGGATTTCAGCAGTCTGCATGGCTCTAGCAATCTCCGTGTCAACTGGTCCAGGCGCAACGGCGTTCACGGTTATGCCTTTAGGCCCAAGTTCGACAGCCATCAACCGAGTTAGAGCATCCAGACCGCCTTTCGCTGCAGCGTAGGGTGCTCGGCCGTTGATACCCTTGAAGCCGTTAACTGACGACATCATGATGAGGCGACCGTAACCCTTTTTGACCATTATTCTTGCTGCTGCTTGGCAGCCGTAGAAAACACCTGAAAGGTTGATGTTCAGGACATTTTGCCATTGTTCTTCAGTGATCTCTAGGACAGGTGTGTTGATGGCAATGCCTGCGTTGGCAAGGAAGATATCAACTGACCCGAATTTTTTCACTGCTGCATCAACGCAAGCGCGGTTTTGTTCGGCAGAAGAAGTGTCCAATTCGAACGATATTGCTGATGGAACGGATTGAGCAACGGCCTCAGCTGCTTCAACATTGATGTCCGCAATGACGAGGTTAGCACCCTTTTCAGCCAGGGTTTTTGCCGTGGCACTGCCCAAGGCGCCAGCACCGCCTGTGATGATGGCGGTTTGTCCTTTAAAATCCATAGTGTCTCTTAGGTTTAAGTTTCGAATTGGTCGTGATAGTAGGGCCGCATGAAAGGCTTGTCACTAAAGAAGGCGAAGATCGAATGGCGCGAAGGCAATGCTCCTGTGGCGACTGACTTTGACGACGTTTATTTTTCGACCGAAGATGGCTTGGCGGAGAGCCGTTACGTTTTCCTAGAGGGTATTGGAGGGTCTGCGGCGTGGGAAAACAAAGATAGCTTCACTATCGGTGAAACTGGCTTTGGAACAGGTCTCAACTTCCTAATGACTTGGCAGTCTTGGCGGCAAACTGCAGGCCCAAAACAGCGTCTAACGTTTGTTTCGGTAGAGGCTTTTCCTCTGAAAAAAGAACAGTTGAAAAGAGCTCATTCTTGTTGGCCAGAGTTGGTTGAATTCAGTGCTTTGCTTTGTGAACGTTACCCGACACTGCATCCAGGGTTCCACCAACTAACGTTTGATGAAGGTCGGGTTTGTTTGTTGCTGCTGATGGGCACCGCCGAAGAACTTCTAGCAGAGTTGAGAATGGAAGCAGATGCTTGGTATCTTGATGGATTTGCGCCTTCCAAGAACGCCAGCCTTTGGAATGACGACCTTTTTGAACAAGTGGCTCGGTGCTCAGCAAAGAACGCTCGACTGACGAGTTTCACCGTCGCTGGCATCGTAAAACGCGGCCTGGCAGCAGTTGGCTTTGAGATTTCTAAGCGCCAGGGCTTCGGAAAGAAAAGGGAATGTCTTTCAGCAGAATTTGGAGGGCGACGTGTATCGACTACAAAACCCAAGTCTGTTGCGGTTATTGGAGCAGGGATCGCGGGCGCTTCGGCTGCTTATGCGCTTCAGCGTGAAGGTCTGGACGTGACGCTTATAGAAGCTGGCTCATCTGTGGCGAGTGAAACATCTGGCAATCCGGTCGCTATTTTTGAGCCAAGGATGAACAGGAACCAAGATGAAGACGGTCTGTTTCATGTCGCTGCTTATCTTCATGCTTTGAGAGTGTATGATGATTTGGAAGGCGATGGCGCCAGTATCTGGGTGGGACCGCGAGGGCTGGAAAAACGCCCCACAAACTCGGAACTAACAAAACGGTTTTCTGAATGGGTAATCCTGGGGTTGTTGCCGGAAGAGCATATGGAACTAACCAAAAATGGTGGTCTATGGTTCCCAAAGGCGGGTGCCGTAAATCCGCGGGCGATCTGTGAAGCTCTTACTAAAGATATAGCCGTTTGTGCAAATTGTAAGGTTGGTGGCCTGAGCTGGGAAGAAGGACAATGGCATTTGGCACTTGAAACGTCTGAGCAATTCGGAAGTTTTGACTCTGTCGTTCTCGCTGGTGGTATTGCTAACCTTGATTTTTTGAAACGTGACGATTTTCAAGTGAATGCCAAACGAGGGCAGCTAACCTTTCTCCCTCACATTGAAAAGGCCCGTGAAAGCCATCCAGTGTCGTTCGGGTCATACTTAGCGGCGACGGAAAACTTCGAAGTCGTCGGTGCAACCTACAAGAAACTGGACAGTTGGAATGACGGCAGCTGGCGTCCATTATCCGATGATGATCACCAGCAAAATCTGGCGGCACTCGCTGCTGAGTTCCCAGAACGTCAAATCGGTGATGTTGTCGGTGGTCGAACGGCAATCAGGGCAACGACTGTCGACCGTGTACCTGTTGTTGGCGCCGATCCTGACCGACCCAACCTCTGGCTTGCTTTCGGTTTTGGGTCGAGAGGATTCTTAACGGCCCCATTGGCCGGTGCGGCTTTGGCTTCTGAGATAGCTGGAAGTCCCAACCCTATTCCAATGTCACTATGGGCAGCCCTATCACCAGAGCGGTTCCGGTTACGCAGGCAAAGACGCGAAGGTTAAGTGAGACTTGCTTTCGCGTCCTGCAGCATCATATCCGCCACTTTCTCGCCGATCATGATTGCTGGGGCATTGGTATTGCCAGAGGTGATCGTTGGCATAATAGAAGCATCTGCGACGCGCAGCCCTTCAACACCATAAACTCTTAGTCGAGCATCGACAACCGCACCCTTGTCGCTGTCTGGGCCCATCTTGCAAGTTGATGTCGGGTGGTAGATTGTTTGAGCGGTATTACGCGCGTGTTCTAAAAACTCTTCGTCTGTTTGAATGTGATGTCCAGGATCATACTCGTCTGTGACATGAGGCTGTAAAGCAGCGGTTTCTGAAAGCTGGCGTGAAAGTTTCATGCCCGCAACGGCTGTTTCTTGGTCCAGAGGTGTAGCCAAGTAATTCGGATGAATCTCTGGATATACCGTTGGATCGGCAGAAACCGTTTCGATGTGCCCCCGGCTTTCTGGGCGAAGCTGGCAAACCGACGAAGTGAAAGCTCCAAACGGATGGAGGCCTTCGCCCGGTGAATCAGAACTCAAGGGCTGCATGTGGAACTGAATGTCTGGCGTTTCCAGTGAAGGATGTGTCTTAGCAAAAACACCAACCTGACTGGCTGCTATAGTCAACGCGCCGGTTCTAAATAGGGCATATTCCGCTCCGATCAGCGCATTTTGCCAAAGCTTACCTGTTTGAGTGTTGAGGCTTGAGTTGGTTGAGATCTTGTACACGGCTCTGATCTGTAAGTGATCTTGCAGATTTTTACCAACACCTAGCAAGTCACTCAGTACAGGGATGCCGAGCTTTGTCAGTTGTGAACCATCGCCAATACCTGACAAGTTCAATAATTGCGGTGAATTGATCGCCCCGGAACAAAGAACGATCTCTGCCTTCGCTAGAGCAAGCTTGTCTTTGCCGCTTTTATTGTAGGAGACGCCTGAAGCTCGATTACCTGTAAAGGCTACTTTCTTGACGAGAGCTTTAGTCTCAATTTTGAGGTTTTTGCGGCCCCTGGCAGGCTTCAGATAGGCAACAGCGGAACTACATCTCCGGCCTTTGTGAGCGGTTTGTTGAAAATACGAGACACCTTCTTGGTTTTCACCGTTGAAGTCGTCTGTTCGTGGAATGCCAACTTCTTCGCAAGCGCTAATGAAAGCTTCACAAATATCTCTTTTACCGCGAATGTTGGAGACCTTTAATGGGCCACCTTCGCCATGAT
Source organism: uncultured Alphaproteobacteria bacterium (assembly GCA_905480575.1). Classification (GTDB taxonomy): domain Bacteria; phylum Pseudomonadota; class Alphaproteobacteria; order UBA7985; family CAJQQZ01; genus CAJQQZ01. The sequence goes on from CAJQQZ010000001.1 coordinate 17,310, forward strand.
AATCGTCACTGCCACGTTCTTGGTCTTCTGCCTTCATGAAGTACGGCAGCACGTCGTCATAAGCCCAGCCGACATTGCCGAGCTGTCGCCAATGGTTGAAATCTTCTGCTTGTCCTCGCACATAGAGCAAGCCGTTGATCGAACTTGAACCACCAAGAACTTTGCCGCGTGGCCATTTGATGGATCTGCCATTCAGACCGGCATCGGGTTGAGTCTCATAACACCAATCAACTGATGGGTTATGAATGGTTTTGAAGTATCCGACGGGAACGTGGATCCAAGGATTGAGGTCGCGACCACCGGCTTCTAGGAGCAGCACTTTATTGCGTGGATCGGCTGAAAGCCTGTTTGCAACCGCGCATCCAGCGGATCCAGCGCCAACAACAATGTAGTCAAAAGCTTCAGTTTGCTCGGTCATAGGTCAGTTACAGTTCCAAATTGAGTGCTTCATCTATAGTTTGGAAAACGTTTACAAACAAGCCACCCGAAAACAATTTTCTTGTATTCTTTGTCACATTCTTTTTCATAGGGACGAACAAAGGAATGCTGTGAATGATTGAAGTTTTTGATTTGGCCATTATTGGTGGCGGTGTGAATGGGTGCGGGATTGCACGTGATGCTGCTGGACGGGGCCTTTCGGTTTTACTTTGTGAAAAAGGTGATTTGGGATCGGGCACTTCATCGACAAGTACAAAACTCATTCACGGTGGCCTCAGATATCTGGAACATTTTGAATTCAAGCTGGTGAGCGAAGCTCTGCAAGAACGTGAAACGCTTCTGTATTTGGCACCCCATATCGTCAAGCCGATGCGGTTTATCTTGCCGCATAACAAATCGATGCGTCCGGCCTGGATGCTGCGAGTAGGGTTGTTTCTCTACGATTTCCTTGGACGACGGAAAGTTCTGCCAGCCTCACGGTTTGTGAAATTACGCAAAGAGGTTTTCGGGAAGTACTTAAAAGCTGATTTCCAGAAGGCTTTTGCCTACTCTGATTGTTGGGTCGATGATTCACGGCTCGTTGTATTGAATGCTGTCGACGCGAAGCGCTTAGGGGCGGAAATTCGAACGAAGTCTGAAGTGACTCGTGTGGTTCATGAAGATGGGCTGTGGCATATGTCGATCCAGGATCGTCAAACCGGTAAGATCACTTACGCGCATGCAAGGGCGCTGGTCAACGCAGGGGGACCTTGGGCAGGCAAGATCGCACAAGCGATTGTCAAAAATGAGGAGGAAGATAGCCTGCGATTGGTGAAAGGCAGCCACATCATTTTCCCGCGTTTGTTCGATCATGATCATGCCTACATCTTCCAAAATGATGACGAGCGGATTGTTTTCGCAATTCCGTATGAAAAGAACTTCACCTTGGTTGGAACGACGGATGTGGAGTTTGAAGGAGATCCGTCCCACGTCGAGATTGATAACGATGAAGAGGTTTACCTCTGTGAAGCAATCAACCGCTATCTGGCCAACCCCGTAGGTCCTGGTGACGTTGTGTTCGCATTTTCTGGGGTTCGCCCGCTGTTTGACGATGGTGCTGACGATGCAAAAGCGGCAAGCCGTGACTACGTTCTACAGCTAGAAGGCGGCATGCCGCAAACACCACCTTTGTTGACCGTCTATGGTGGCAAGATCACGACCTACCGTGAACTGTCCGAGGAAGTAATGGCCAAACTGGGGCCGCATCTCCACAACGCGAGTGTGGATTGGACGGCGGATGAACCTTTGCCAGGCGGGCGGATCGGTGAAAGTATGGAGGCGTTCAAGGAAATGGTTGAGCTTTCCTATCCCTGGGTGCCACAGCCTGTTCTAGAACGTTGGGTCTGGGCTTACGGAACCCGTGTGGAAGTACTGCTTGCTGGTAAGGAAGAACTTGCGGATCTGGGGGAGTGCTTTGATGGTATGCTTTATGAAGCTGAAATTGAGTACTTGCGCTATGAGGAATGGGCAAGATCGGCGGAAGATATTTTGTGGCGTCGTAGTAAGCTCGGTATGGTCATGAGTGAAGGCGAACAACGGCGCCTATACACCTATGTAGAAAATGGCTTCAAGTTCAGTTGATCAATTGATTAATTGAGACAGGGCTTCGCGGTAGTTTCCCAAAACAATCTCTTCCGCAGTGTGTCGGCCGTCTTTGATCTTCCAGTCACCACCAACCATCACATCCTTGACAGGGTTTGTGTTGCACCCGAAAACCATTGCATCGAGCAGGCTTTGTGGTCCGTGATGCAAAAGACCTGGGTTTTCTGGTTGGAGAACGATTAAGTCAGCTCTAAATCCGTCGGCAAGAGATCCGGTCTTGCGACCAAGCGCTTGCGCACCACCTGACACAGCTTTGTTATATAGGAGTGAACCGGGTGACATATCTTGTGTTGAAGTCGCGATTGCGCGTTTTCTGTGTTTCAGTCGTAAACTGTACTCAAGCGTCCTCAGCTCTTCTGGCATAGAGATCAGCACGTTGCTGTCACTGCCGATCCCAAACGCACCCTTTGACTTAAGGTATGTGCGAAGCTTGAACACGCCGTCGCCAAGATTCGCTTCGGTGATTGGACAGAGACCAGCAACGGCTCCGCTTTTGGCCAGCCCTCTTGTTTCAGTCGCTGTCATGTGCGTAGCATGGATTGCACACCAGCGGTTGTTAACGGGGAACCTTCTGAGCAATAATTCAACCGGCGTTTGACCGCACCAGGCCAGGCAATCGTTCACTTCCTTCGTTTGTTCCGCGATATGAATGTGGATCGGAAAATCACGTGGTATCTGATTGTGTAAGGCCTCTAGGTTATCAAGTGTTACAGCTCTTAGAGAATGGGGAGCGACGCCAACCGATTTGTTCTGGTCTCCCTGCGCCCTGGCAGATGAGGCTTCCACGATCGCCAGGTATCGGTCAAGGTCATTTAGGAAAGGTCGTTGACCCTCATTGGGAGCTTGATCACCAAAGCCACCTGTTTGGTAGAGAACGGGGAGGTGAGTTAAGGCAATGCCGGTCTGGCCAGCAGCGTCAAAGATTGAGTGGCTTAATTCAGCTCTGTTGTCATAGGGCGTTCCATCAGCCTGATGATGAACGTAATGGAATTCGCCAACCGATGTGAAGCCTTGTTTCAGCATTTCGATGTATAATTGACTCGCGACTGCCCGCATAGATTCTGGGGTAAACCTAGAAAGAAACTGGTACATCGTTGAACGCCAAGTCCAAAAAGAGTCTTGCTTAGCAGTTCGACGTTCTGTCAAGCCAGCCATGGCTCGCTGAAAGGCATGAGAATGCAGGTTTGGCATGCCAGGAAGAACGACACCATCAATGACTTCGCATTCCTCTGTGCGCTTGCCAACCTCAATGAGGTCGCCGGAGCCATCTATCGAAAAGCTGAAGTCTTTTTGCCAACCGGAAGGCGTGAGTGCGAGAGGCGCCAAATAGCTTTTCATGATTTGTCTCCTTTGTAGGCAAGATGAAGGTGATTCGCCTCCGTGGAAAGCTAAAACTCTACAAGCGTGTTACTTTCTGATTGATAGGCAGGGTAAAACTTGCTGTCTGGTGAATGACGCGATGGTAGTTGGAGAAAAAAGTGGCGAAAGAAGATTTTGACAATTTAATGCCCATTGGAGCGTACTTGAGAAAACAAGCATTCGCTCAGCCTGATGCTCTAGCCATTGAGTTTCCTCACCAAAATATGAGGCTGAATTACCGTGAATGGTACGAACAGTCTTTGTCCCTCGCGAATGCTTTAGCGAGGGTAGGTGTCACCAAAGGGGACAGAGTTGCTCTGTTGGCTGAAAGCCGTGTCGAATGGCTGGTTGTCGAAATGGCAGCAGCGCTGTCTGGTGCAGTCTTCACGCCGCTGAACAGCCACTATGGTCGTGACGATCTCGAGTATGCCCTCAAAAAGTCTAAGGCGAAGATTCTTTTCTGTAGTGAAAGTTTTCGTTCGCATGCTTACTTTGAGATGGCGAGTTCACTTGTGGAAGAACTTCCTGAGCTCTCGACTGTCGTCGCGTTTGAGTATTCAACGTGGGGCGAATTCCTAAGCATATCAGCAGATGACGCTGAGTTGCCTCAGATCGTATTGGACGATCCGGCCATGCTGCTTTTCACGTCTGGTACCACCGGGTTCCCAAAGGGGGCTTTGCTCAGCCACAAAGCCGTTATGTGGGACGCATTGGGAGGGGCGGAGAGATTGGGAACCTCGTCTGCTGATCGTGTGACCTCAATCATTCCTTTGTTCCATTGCTCAGGATGTGTGATGAACATACTTGGGGCTTTGCAAAAAGGAGCTTCCTACATCGGTGTGCCGGCGTTTAATCCGCCGGAAATGTACCGGGTTATTCAGGAAAATAAGTGTACAATGCTAAGCGGCGTGCCGACTTCTTTTCTCGCAATGTTAGAGCATCCCGAGCGCAAGAAGTATGACCTTTCAACTCTGAGAGCGGGGACTTGTGGCGGTGCTGATGCTGATCCTGAAATCTTGCGACGCTGTGCAGCAGAGTTTCCAATGCCTGGATTGGTTCAAGTATACGGTCAAACCGAAGTCTCAACACTCTCGACCTGTAACGCCTTCGATGACCCCAAGCGGTTTACAACAGCGGGGCCTGCACTTTATGGCGTTGAAGTACGCATCACCAATCCGATTAGCAGAGAACTCTTACCAGCCGGTGAAGTCGGACAGGTGGAAACAAAGGGTCCAACCAACATGATTGGCTACGATCAGAATCCGGATGCCACAGCCGAAACAATCGACGACGAAGGCTGGCTTCTGTCAGGTGACCTGGGTTTTGTTGACGAGGAGGGTTACTTGAGAATTTCTGGCGGACGTCTTAAGGATTTGATCATTAGGGGGGGCGAAAACATCTACCCGGTTGAGATCGAAAACGTCCTGCGTGACCATCCGAAGATCGAAGAAATAGCAGTCGTGGCCGAGAATGATCGCTATTACGGCGAGATTGTTGCTGCTGTAATCAAAGCCAAAGAAACGGTTGCACTTGAAGAGTTAGCGCAGTTTTGCAACGGCAAAATTGCCAAGTTCAAGATACCGGCAAAGCTCTACTCCGTTGAAGTCTTTCCAATGACGGCGAGTGGGAAAATCCAGAAGAACAAATTGCGCGATATGATTTCAAACGAACAGCTTGCTCTTCTGGATTAAGGCACTATTGGCTTTAAGCGTAAAACAGGGTGTTGGTTCGCAGGCAATACGCCGACAATGTCGGGGAACTGGCGCACAACTCGTACAACGGACTCTTGAATTCATTGTTGAGCGCAAAGGCTAAAAAGGCGGAGGCGGTTGCGTCTGCGGAAGTCGGCTTGTTGCCAAACAGGAACTCCTTCTCGCCTAACATCGCTTCGAGAGCGCTTAAGTCTTCAACACCCAGGGCCATTACTCGTTCTCGGCCATGACGGCTCACGCCTTGGCCGTGGCAATCTCTCACAGTTTGTTTTCTGATTTGTTTGGCAATGAAGCCGCCGATGATCGGAGGAAGATCCTTGAACACGGTGTCGCGGAAGCGCACCCAGTTGTCTTCTTCAACCCAACGGTCAAACATCATGCACCAGTAAAAGTGCTCTTCAAGCATGCGGACGAGCGCTAATGAGTGTGCTCTTTCCAGTGGTGAAAGACCTTCATCGAAGTCGATGTCGTGTTTTTTCTCCATGTGGAGACGAATGAAGTGTGAATCAGCAAGAGCCTCCCCATCGTCAATGATGAGGGGAAACTTCTTGGTCGGCGCTTTCCTTGGATCAACCTGATACTCAAGCTCAAACGGAATGTCGGCCATTTTCATTAAGGCCATTAATTTTAGCCCGAATGGGGTTCCAGTTTTTACGTTGTAGACCGCTGGAAATGAAATGAGTTTGATCATGATATGTCTCCGAGTGAATTTGGAGGAAGTAATAGAAAGGCGCTACTGACACATGATGTCAGGAGCGCCTATCCTTAGCAAGGAAACTATTAGCTTAGAACTTGAAGCGCAAATCTAACGTACCACTGTTTTCGAACAGATCCTCTGTCATGCGTGCGTTGTAACGCGCTCTTAGTTGCAGGTTTGTATCGGTCTTTAATGTTAAGCCGCCACCGAAGTTCCAGGCTAGAGGGTCAAACTCTCTACTTGTTGTTTGGAACGCGTTACCACCCGCTGCGAATGAGGCTGTGGTCGTGAATTCTCTATCGCCAAACTCATATTGCATTGATGCATGCAGCGACGGAGTGAAGGAATGGCCTTTGTGGGTTGAAGTGTCTGAGATGTTAAAACCTACTTCGCCTAGAATTGACTCGATCTCGTTCTCCGCCACTGAAAGGCTCGCGGTCGATCCGGTTTCTGTATAGGCATCTTGATTGATCAATTGGTAGGTTACCCCGCCAAATGGTGAAATCTGGTAAGCGCCTGTGTCATGGAGGTAACCAACTTTGCCCTGTGCCGCGAACTGTCCTGACGTGAATTCACCGGTTGCGGTTTCGCTCGTTGCTGTGATCTGGCGAGTGGTCTTGACTTCGCTGTTCCAGTAACCTGCTTGAAGGTTGAAGAAAGTAGGACCATTGTTGCCACCGAGGTACAGCATTGCGCCGTAGGTGTCTTGATCTGTGCCGTTGCCCAAAGGGTGCCTTGGTGTGTTGTTTCTGTCCTGATGTATGAAGCTGCACCACCGAAGGTCATGCCGTTTTGCAGCTTGCGGTCTGCACCTAAGGCCAAACCTTTAGCGCTGGAATTGAAGCCGTCGAACAAACCAACGCTATCAACCGTTAACTTAGAGCCAATGGCTTCGGCCCAGGCTTCGCCGTCGCTGGAACCAGAGAAGAGATTTGCCGGCTGTACACCGTTGCTTTGTCCACCAAACCCTGTACCGCCAGACATTCTGGTACCAACAAGATTGAAGGTCGCTAGCGCGATTTGAACCTGATTGAGGGTAGGAGCGAAGCCCTCATCCGGTAGTACATCAGCCAATAGAGCGTTGAGCTCTTCCTGGGTTGTTGCTTGTGCTAGCGCATTTAATAAAGCGTCGCCGTCAACGGTTCCTGCCAAGGAGATAAGTACCTCTCCGAGAGCGGCCAGGTTGGGATCATCAGTCGGTGGCTGGATCACCATTTCTGATGTCAGGACGAGGGTGTTCCCCCCAACAACTGAATGGGTGAAATCAAATAGGGCTGAATTGTCCGCGATTTCTGAGTTGGCTTCGTCAACGACGGAACCAGCCTGTACAACCGTAAAGGTGCCGTTGTGTGTGATTGTGTGCGTACCTTCCACGACGTCAACGACAATTGCACTACCAGCCATGAAGGTTACTGTTCCATCTGCTGAAATCAGGGAATTGCCATCATTGTCGATAGAAAATGTGGTTGTTGAACCATCGTTGAAAACGGCATTGGTTTCAATGATGGGTGACACGATCTCGGGCGAAAGACCACGTGTCGAAGAAATCGGGCTAAATCCGATATCCAGATGACTGTTAGCTTGTAGAATCAAATCGCCGGAACTCGTGAGATTTCCGCTCAACTGTCCGCCATCAATAGTCAACATTGTGCCTGACATTAACTGGGTGTGTCCAGTCAAATCACCTGTCAAAACGAAGTTGCCTGAATTGAGTTCTATTGTGTCGAAGGAGGAGCTGCCAGAAAGGGTCCAGTTCCCTCCGTTTGCAGTTAGCAGTTCAAAATTGGTAATCAGGTCCAAATCCAGTCGAGACATCCCTGATCCTTGGAGTATAATCTCGTCAACGTCCGTAGACGATGCACCGGTGCTGATGAGCGCAACCGAAGGAGCGCCGCCGCCATCGACAGCAGAACTGATTGTTCCGCTGGTATCAAGAATCAAACTGTCACTGCCTTCCCCCATGGAGATTGTGCCGTCCGCCAAAACACCTGTGTTGGTTAGGAGATCGTTGCCCGTTCCGAAGTTGATGCTGCCTGCAATTTCTCCGCTGTTAGTCATCGTATTGTTGCCGTTGAACAGATCAATTACGCCGTCAACTCTACCGAGATTGGAAACAATATCATCTCTGCTAGCGAGGAGAATATCACCTGAAATCGTACCGGAGTTTTCAAGATCGACACTAGCGCCGGTTCCTTTGACAGTAGTATTCAGGTGAATTAGTTCCGACTTAATCTGACATAGTAGTCCTTCCAGCTAGCTGGAAGGACTACGTTCGGCTCTTGAAGGAGCCAGCCGTTTCCGGTTTTGATGTAGGTGCAAACCAAAAACATCAAACAAAGGAAACTACGAT
>CAJQQZ010000002.1 GCA_905480575.1 uncultured Alphaproteobacteria bacterium
GTAGAATTAGTGCAATAACTGTTGCCAAGTATCCCCTAGATCGCTGTCCATCGAAAACCCTGACTGCAGATCCAAGAACAGTTAACATCATGCAAAACCTACCGATGGCATTTATCAATACCAAGCATTCCAAAGCAGAAGCTTTTCTCAAGTTATCAAAGGAATTCAGCATCATTAAGTGACATGCTTTTACTGGAGTACGTTTCCAACCGTAGACTCCCGCGTCGTGCCAAACAACGCTTAAAATGGTGAGCCTGTGGGTAACTCAAAGCTCCTGTGGAATTACGGTGACAGTAACCGAATTAGATTCCTGTGTGCGGCGGTGCAAAATTAGTCCACGGTAGCGGCGGCATTGTGTTGTCGCGGGCGGCGTAAAAGTCGTCCACTTTATCCCTTTCGTTTTGTCGGGAGGGTTTGAGGATAGTCACGCCTTTTCAGATTTGGTCACATATTTTAGAAATTATCTTTTTAAATCAAAGGCTTATTTTTTGACTTGTCCATGCCTTTTGAAACGCTGTCCACATACCTTTCAAGCTTAGAAACGCATAATCCTATTCAGAAAAAGAACGAAACACAGCGTTCTTTAGATAGCTGAAGAGGAATTAGGAAAGTTTCGTCGTCACCGCGTTCGAAATCGGGCCTGGGTTGTTTCTGTCCATTTCAATTGTCTTTTTGTTGGGGCTAGAGCTTGGTCACTAAATGCAGCCAGTAACAAAGCTCCGGTCGAGTAGGACCGACCACGTCGTTCGCGCCGGTGTTGTGGATAACTTCACCCCCATTGCAGATCACCACATGCCCAACTCCATCGCCCGTTTCGCCCCCTAAGAGGTAAGGTTGGTCAGGGCAAAAATGCGAAAATAGTGTTGCAGCCTCTTCCGCTGATGCCGTCGCAGTCGAATAGAACGGTATAACTGCCAGGCCGTACCCTTTTGTAGAAAGGTAACCACGCATTACTTCGTTTTGGCGTCGACCTGTCTCATCGGGCCTGTGCGAATGGGGGACTTCTTCAGGGTCCACATCGAGCAAACAGGCGACGCTTGTTCTAAAGCAGTCTCCGTAGATCCCGTTCTCCGGGTCGTGTTTGTATTTTTGCTTGTGCGGTGTCATGCCGTGCGTCCTTTCGAGTTCGACAAATTCGCCTCGTGACTCCTGCGGGAAGTGCAGAGTTTGACGAATTTGCGGTTGTTAAGTCGTTGATTCCGACCTGTGCAATTCGGTCTTAAAATCCGTTTCGCTTTTTGAGTTTCGTTCAGTGGCCGTTTGTTGTACACGTGTACAAAATTAGGGTGTTTCTTGGACGTGTTTCTGTAATGTTCCGGGCTAAACGGTTTGCAGGCGAAAATAAAGTCGTGTAATTTCAAACAGTTAGCCTTAAGTTCAGCACAAATCCTACACTGGGGGTGAAGGGGTCGTAGGTTCAAATCCTGCCGTTCCGACCATTTTTGCAAGCGGCACTTTCGCCGTTTTGTTTCTTGCGCCCTTGGCCCGAAACTCCCAAATAGAATTGGCACACAGATTGTATTCTTTGGGATAAAACAATGAGCGACATGAATTTCGATATTGCGATAATTGGCGGTGGTCCAGGTGGCTACGTGGCGGCGATAAGAGCCGCCCAACTTGGTTTCAACACAGTTTGCATAGAAAAACGCGGCGCTCTGGGTGGAACTTGCTTGAATGTAGGCTGTATTCCATCAAAAGCCTTGCTGCATTCATCCCATCTCTACGATGAAGCCAATGGGCACCTTGAAGAGCATGGGATCGGCATCAAGGGGTTGAGTCTTGACCTCTCCGCAATGTTGGCACGGAAAGATAAGGTTGTTGACGATCTGACCAAAGGTATTGAGTTCCTCTTCAAAAAGAACAAGGTGACTTACATCAAAGGTGCCGCATCCCTGCTAGGCGGTGGAAAAATCGCTGTTGAGGGGTCTGACGAGGTGTCCGCAAAGCACATCATCCTAGCTACTGGATCTGAAGTAACACCTTTGCCTGGTATTGAAATCGATGAAAAGCGGATTGTGTCCAGCACAGGTGCGCTGGAACTCAAAGAGGTTCCTAAAGAGTTAGTCGTTATCGGTGGCGGCGTGATTGGCCTTGAACTGGGTTCAGTGTGGAGCAGATTGGGTGCCAATGTCACCGTGGTTGAGTTCTTGGATCGAATTATCCCAGGCACAGACAGTGAAATTGCCAAGACTTTCCAGAGAAGCCTCAAAAAACAAGGTCTGAAGTTTAAACTCTCAACAAAAGTTACTGCTGCTAAGACTAAAGGAAAGAAAGTTAATCTGACGGTTGAGTCTGTAAAGAAGGGCACAAGCGAAGAAATGAGCGCCGACGCTGTTTTGGTTGCCATAGGCCGTCGTCCTTACGTCGAAGGCCTTGGGTTGGATGCTGCCGGTGTTGAGCTGACTGAGCGTGGCCAGATCAAGATTTCCGAGGGCTACAAAACAACCGCTGCTGGTGTTTACGCTATCGGCGACGTCGTCGAAGGACCAATGCTGGCCCATAAAGCCGAAGAAGAGGGCGTGGTTCTTGTTGAGCTGCTTGCCGGTCAAAAGCCTCATTTGAACTATGGTCTGATTCCTGGGATCATCTACACAAATCCTGAAGTTGCAACAGTTGGCCAAACAGAAGACGAGTTGAAAGAAGCCGGTGTTGACTATCGCGTTGGTAAATTCCCGATGCAGGCCAATTCTCGGGCTCGAACCTCTGGTGCTACCGATGGCATGGTGAAAATCATAGCAGATGCAAAAACAGACCGCGTCTTAGGTTGCCATATCATTGCTTCAGACGCAGGTGCATTGATCCACGAAGCTATCGCTGTGATGGAGTTTGGTGGTTCAGCAGAAGATATCGCTAGAACCTGTCATGGTCACCCAACCTCGTCTGAAGCAGTTAAAGAAGCAGCTTTAGCCGTTGATGGTCGTCCTATTCATATTTAGTGATTGGGAGCCTAAGCTCTCGGATGGGCCTTGAAGTAAGCGTCCATCAATAGGGCTGTGTCGACGTCCGTATAGCGTTGGGTCGTCGACAATGATGCGTGGCCCAAGAGTTCCTGAATAGAACGCAGATCGCCACCTGCACCAAGCAGGTGGGTCGCGAAACTATGCCTAAGGGCGTGTGGTGTGGTTCTCTCCGGCAGACCTAAATAGGCACGAACATGTTGCAGATTTTTCTGGACAGCTCTGGCACCCATTGGTCCGCCACGACTGGCTTTGAACAGTGGCTGATCGGCAACCAAGGGATAGGGGCAGCTTTTCTTGTAGGCTTCGATTGCCTCAAACACCAAGGGGAGGAGGGGAACACGCCGCTCTTTTCGCCCTTTGCCCAAAACCACAAGGATCGGGTTCGTCGGGCGTGGCATTTGTTCTGGTGTTAGAGACAGAGCCTCACTGATACGAAGGCCGCAGCCATAGAGCAACGTGACGATGGCGATGTCGCGTTGTGCTTGCCATCCGCTTTCATTCTGATCTTCCATTGTCTCGATGAGGTCGTCCATTTCACCAACAGTCAGTGCCTTGGGGACTGCCGCTGGGGTTTTGGGGTTTCTCATGTTGAGGATGATGGGGTTATCAACCAACCCTTCACGCCCTGACCAGCGAAAAAAGTTCCTGACGACAGAGAGTGCTCGTGAAGTTGAGACTGCAGACAAGTTTTTCTTTTGCCGCCAAGCTAACCAGGAGCGAACGTCCAGACGTTTGAGTTCGCCTAGGCTCTCAAGTGTAAGCGTTTCCCCACGGTGACTGGCAAGAAAATTCAGGAAACCGGAGAGATCTCTGCGGTAGGCCTCAAGGCTGTGATCAGACAGCCTTCTCTCGTCACTGATCCAGGTCCACCAGTCCCGAATGTTACTGGCGAGAACTTTGTCGACGGGAAGGAGTTCGAGTCCTAAACCGCCGCTAACTTGTTCTGTTTGGCCAGCCATCCGCTGATTACACCTTCCACAGCTTTCGAAAGGAAAGACACGATTTGTGTGCCGTCTTCTTTTGAGAAGTATTCGGGTTCATAAGATCCGAAGGCCAGCACGCCTTCCATACCCAACTGCTCAATATAGATGCGTGTCAGTATGCAGGATTGAACGACGTCGTCAGTACCGCCGAACACCATGGCCTCTTGGTAGGCTTGCGGGACAACCATCAAATCATTGTCGAGCATGAGGTTCATGATACTACCTTGGGTCAGACGGTAAAAACCTTTGGCTTTTGTGTCGGAAAGGAGGCCCATAGGATCTTCCAGCGCAACAACTACTTCATCAACCTTCATGGTCTGGGCCATGTCAGCGGTAATTGTCTCCAGAGCGTCTTCCAGTCTTGGCGCAGAGATCATCTGCAAGACAGCGCGTTCTAGGCGGGATAGGGTAACAGTGTTTGACTTCGCTGCTTGAACCAAAGATCTTTGTCTTTGTTCAAGGTCTTCAACTCTTTCCCTCAAGCGTTCGATTTGCAGTCTCTGAAAGTCGACAATGGAGCCATTTTTCAGGCCCAAATCCTGTTTTTCAAAGACAGCAGGGTTCTCGGCTAGAAAGTCAGGGTTTTTGTTGAGGAAGCGTATAACGGCCTTGGCGGAAACGCCATTGGCATAATCTTGAATATCCATAATAGGTCAGGAACTAATAAAATAATTTAAATATAGTTCCTAACCTATATGATATATTAGATTTTTACAAGATTGTTTGACCGGTTTTTTTCCAGTCTTCGAGGAAAGCGTTGAGGCCTTTTTCTGTCAAAGCGTGCTCATACATGTCCCAAACGATTTTTGGAGGCAACGTGGATACATGTGCGCCGATCAATCCGGCCATCTCAACATGGTCGATTGACCGAATGGAAGCGACCAACACTTGAGTGTCTAATTCAGGATACATATCATACATTTGCACGATGTCGGCGATGAGGTCCATGCCAACTTCGCCGATGTCATCAAGGCGTCCCACAAACGGTGAAATGTAGGTTGCGCCAGCTTTTGCTGCGAGCAGAGCTTGTGCAGAGGAGAAGCAAAGGGTTACGTTAACTTCGCGGCCGTTCGAGGTGATGGCACGACAGGCCTTGAGGCCGTCAATGGTCAATGGCACCTTGATCGTCACGTTGTCGGCCAAAGCCGCGAGTTTATCAGCTTCTTTCATCATGGTTGGGAAGTCAGTAGCCGTTACTTCAGCGCTAACCGGACCTGGGACAAGGTCGCAGATTTCTTTGATGACTTCGAGGATGTCACGGCCAGATTTTGCAATCAAAGAAGGGTTGGTTGTAACGCCGTCAACTAGACCAGTCTCGGCGAGCGCTTGAATTTCACTGATATCAGCAGTGTCGATAAAGAATTTCATGGTTTTTATCCCTCAGAATCGGCATATGTTTGGAAGGTTGAACCCACGAATGAGCCCGCGCTAGCTTTGTGCCCGTCTAATAACGCTATTGATGTCAAAGGTCCAGAGTCGCCGTTAACGAGAGTTGCGGTTGGTTTGCCGCTGCCTATGGCCGGTGTTTATGACTACTTGGTACCTTCGGACATTAGTGTTAAGCCCGGCGACCTTGTGACTGTGCCTTTTGGTCCTCGCAAACTTACGGGCGTTGTTTGGAGTTTTCGAGACTTAGACGTCGATGATCTACCGCTCGACAAACTCAAGTACATCGACTGTCAGTTGGATTGCTCGGCTTTAGACCCAGCAATTCTCAAGTTCGTGGAGTGGGTTGCGGCATATACCCTGTCGCCGCAGGGCGTTATTTTACGCATGGTTCTGTCTGTGCCGGACGCAACAGAGGCTCCGAAGCAGAAACTTGATTACGCCCTGGCAAGCTCCTTTTCCTGGGAAGCAGCCGATCTCCGCAAAACAGCAGCGCGCGAGGCTGTCGTCGCTTTGATGACCGAACAACGGCAATTACCACAAAAAGATATCGAACGGAGGGCAGGAGTTGGCGCTTCTGTCGTGAAGTCGTTAGTAAAGGCGGGTGCCTTAGAGGCTAAACTCAGGCCAATCACAAAAGCTTTTCACTGGCCCAGCCCAGATTTGTCGGGTCCCACATTGGCGCCAGAGCAAGACACAGCAGCAGGAAAGCTGGTTAGTTCGGTCGAAGACAACAAGTTTTCCGTCACCGTTCTGGACGGTGTGACGGGTTCAGGTAAAACAGAAGTCTATTTCGAAGCAATTGCCGCCGCCCTCAAACAAGGACGGCAGGTGATGGTTCTGTTGCCGGAAATCGCCTTGACGTCGCAATGGTTGGATCGTTTTAAGCAGCGTTTTGGTGTAATGCCCGCAGAATGGCATTCGGATCTCAATGGCAGAGAACGACGCCAATGTTGGCGCGCAGTGATTTCCGGCGAGGTAGCAGTGTTGGTAGGCGCGCGGTCTGCGCTCTTCCTGCCTTTCCCCAAGTTGGGACTGATCATTATCGACGAGGAGCACGATCAGGCATTCAAGCAAGAGGACGGTGTGCGCTATCATGCTCGTGACATGTCTGTGGTTCGGGCGAAACAATCTAAATGCCCGCTGATCCTTTCTTCAGCGACGCCATCAATGGAGTCATTGAACAACGTCAATCACGGCCGGTATATACGTGTGATATTGCCCAGGCGGTTTGCAGGGGCGAAACCGCCTAAAATCATACCCCTTGACCTCAAAATCGATGTCCCCGATCGTGGAGCATGGTTGGCCCCGTCGTTGGTTGAAGCAATAAAGGAAGCGACGGAAAGAGGGGAGCAGTCCTTGCTCTTCTTGAACCGCCGCGGTTACGCCCCATTAACGCTTTGCAGGTCTTGCGGGCATAGGCTGGAATGCCCGAGCTGTTCCGCTTGGTTGGTTGAACATCGCTTACTGAAGAAATTGCAATGTCATCATTGTGGCTATGGATTGCCTTTGCCTGAGGCTTGCCCCAAATGCGAAGAGAAGCAATCGCTTGTGCCTTGCGGCCCTGGTGTCGAACGTGTGGCGGAGGAAGTCTCACTCCGCTTTCCGGAAGCGCGAGCAATGGTGGTGTCTTCCGATACCGTTAGAGGTCCCGTTGCAGCGGCAGAGTTCGTTTCCATCGTAGAGCGTAAAGAAGTTGATATTCTTATCGGTACTCAGCTGATTTCGAAGGGCTATCACTTTCCACACCTGACTGTGGTTGGGGTCGTGGACGCTGATCTAGGATTGTTTGGCGGTGATTTCCGCGCCTCTGAGCGTTCTTTCCAGCTGTTACAGCAGGTTGCAGGTCGAGCGGGCAGGGACTTAGAGCATCCCGGTAAAGTTTTTCTGCAAACGCATGATCCCAATCATCCGGTCATGTGTGCACTGGCCGCAAATGACCGCGATGCCTTCTATGCGGCCGAAGCCAAAGAAAGAGCCGAAGCCAAAATGCCTCCTTTTGGAAGGATGGCCGCGCTCATCTTGTCGGACACAAAAGAAAGTTCTGTTGATGAGGCCTGCGCAAGGTTGGCGCGCGATGCCCCTAACGGTAAAGGCTTGCAAGTTTGGGGACCTGCACCTGCTCCTATAACCTTGCTTCGTGGTCGCTATCGCCGCAGATTCCTCATTCAGGCGGATTTGGATAACCGCTTACAGCCTATTCTTTTCAAATGGCTATCGGCGGTGAAGCTACCATCTTCTGTTAGGTTGTCTGTGGATATCGATCCTTACAATTTCCTTTAGGATTCTGTCAGTCAAATCAAAGCGGCTACCTGGTGGGCGATCTCGGCTGGTGAGGCTGTCTCAGTATTGACGTCCAAGTCGTAAGTCTTGCCATGTTGAACAAGATCGTACTGCCATCTGGCTAAGCCAATTAAACGGTCACCACGCTCACGTTCTCTCGCCTCGAGTGTTTCCAGTGAGGCATGAACACCGACCGTGAGCAACTCAAAGGGTGCTAGAAGACGTTGATACTCAGAAAAGCCGTCATCCAAGATAACGTCATCTATGATCAAATTATTCCCGGTATCCGCCATAGCTTTGATGGCGGAACGCATGCCAATCATGACCTGAGCACCGAACGGTCCTTCACTGATTTTGATCGAAGCTTTGCCGCCAATGGTAGTTTCTTCGAAAAGAAACCCTTGGCTGTGATTCTGCAGCTTCTTGGGCATCATTTCAAAGAACGTATCCATTTGAATATGAAGGAAAGGCGCTGGCAGAATCTCCTGCAACGCCTTTGCTAAGGAGGATTTTCCGGCGCTGCCGACACCGTTGAGGAGGATAATTGTGCTTGTCATCAGGCGCTTATAGTAACAGTCGGTCACGCCTATTGGCAAGAGTCCGTGAGGTGACACACAGGCGCTCACCAAGCCGTGTAGAGGGCTAGGCAATTGAAAGATTTGCGCTCAGGTTAGATTCACGGGCATCAAACTTCGTCCGCAACTTATACTCTGAGGAGCAAGACATGCTTAAGAACGGATTTAAAATTCTAGCAGCGACTTCCTTTGCACTAGCAATGGCGATGGGCACTGCAAATGCTTACTATTCTGGCGTTACGACAAGCCAAACTGAGATCAAAGTCAACAAAGGTGACAACCATCGAACAGTTTCCAGGCCTGGTGCTGGTAAGTGGTTAATGTTTTCGCACTGTAATGCCGGATGGTGCGAGCTAAGCGATCGAAACCTCTATTCTGGTTGGATCAAACGCTCAGACTTGAACCGCGTAAAGCGTTGCCCAGCAGCGGTTTGTGGCGATCAATAGAAAAAAGTTACACGATCTGCGTTTGCCCCTAAAACGGGAACATTGATGAAGAGTTCGAGCCATGTGAGGTCCTCCCTGCTTACATGGCTCGGACTCTTTTGGTTTTTGAGGGGGTAATGAACAGCTCAACGCTAGCAAGTTGTTGAGGAAGTTGTTAGCTTTGTTACAGGTAAAAAAATGTAACGAGTTAACCGGACCCAAAAATGAGCCAGCTCTATAAAGACTTCACAAACCTCACGATTGAAGGCCCTACGGACGGCATTCTAACCATCATCATGGGCCATCCAGAAGGCGAAAGTAAGCTCAGTTCTGCAAACGCGGGAATGCATTACGAGCTGGCTGAGATTTGGCGGGTTCTGGACCGAGATCCTGATGTGAACTGTGCCATTATCAAAGGCCGGGGGAAAGGGTTCTCCGCTGGTGGAGATTTCGAACTTGTCAAAGACATGTCCAATGATTTCAACGTTCGTTCTCGAGTTTGGAGAGAAGCAAAGGACCTCGTCTACAACATCATTAACTGCAACACGCCTATCGTTTCCGCAATGCACGGCCCAGCAGTTGGCGCTGGATTGGTGGCAGGGTTGTTGGCTGACATATCGATTGCCACCAAAACTGCTAAGATTGTTGATGGTCACACAAGGCTCGGGGTTGCAGCTGGTGATCACGCAGCCATCGTCTGGCCTCTGTTGATCGGTATGGCCAAAGCCAAGTATTACCTCATGCTATGCGAACCAGTAAACGGCGAAGAAGCCGAGCGTATGGGGCTGGTTTCTCTCTGTGTTGAGGAAGATGAATTGGAAGCCAAGGCACAAGAGGTAGCAGAAAAACTCTGCCGAGCGTCACATACAGCCGTGCGTTGGACCAAATACTCACTCAACAACTGGCTTAGGATGGCGGGCCCGACCTTTGATGCTTCGCTAGCGCTGGAGTTTATGGGCTTCACTGGTCCCGATGTTCACGAAGGGGTTGCGTCGCTTCAGGAACGACGTAAACCAGAGTTCCAGAAGAAGTCACCTTTCTAGGGTTACTGGACTAACGTGCCCTCAGGCCTGAATGCTTTGAAGACGAATGCGAATGTCACGTCATACGGCACATCAACTCGTTTGCCATGATCTTCTATTCTTTGGACAACGACATTCCCAACGTGCTTGCCATGGCCAATGTCTTCGGCGTCGAGCGCGGAGTTTTGGCCTGGGGACCAGGAGATTTCAAGGTCTCCATGGCGGATGCTTCCTTTGGATTTCAGCAAGGTCAAACTCCAAGCAGTTTCGTTCACGGCAATGACCCGTGCCAGAGCGGGGATACCGTCGGGCAGTGGGCCGCGGAACAAGAATGGAAACTGTGAGCTGTCGTAATTCAAATAGGGGTTTTTACCGTAAGCGCGTCGACTGGCTTCATTGGGGACCAGGACTTTGCCATGCGGAAACCGTTGGGTGAAACGTTCAAAGCTCTCTAAACGACTGGCAAGAACCTTCAATTCCGTGCCTGTTTGTTCCCCGACAATCGCCTTGCCTGAGAACTGTTGCCACCAACTCTCGGTCAAACGATCATACATTACGAGGTCTGAGTTTCGTAGCTTGCCCGTTGTTCCGAAGGTTGTCCGCTGACCCTTCACGCGAGATTCAAAAACGATAGCCGCGTTGCACAGGGGGCAATAGGTGACTGCGAGAGGCGTTTCACCGATGACATCATTAACAATCTCATGCCACATCAAAATGCGCAGCGGATAGGCTCTGGCATCGCCACCAATCTCTATCGAAATAACCGGTTCTGTTGGAGCAAGAACGCTGCTTTGCAGTGCGATAGATTGAAAAATGGGAGTGTCTATCGACGGGATACCATCTTTAGACGGACCGCCACTAATTATCTCTTTGAAGTCAACTGACGCATTTTCGAACGCAGTTTCGGGCCACTCCCATTTCCAATAGGAGGGGACTCCGTCTTGGGCATTAACAGTGGGCACCCCTACTAAAAATAGGGTGAATCCGAGAAACAGGAGTCTAACCATCTTCATCTCCTCATTTTGGTAGCAAACTATAGCAGGACTCCTGGGTTTACGATTCACTTTCACATGATCAAAATGCGAGATTTCTTTTTTTGCATATCAATTAAAGTAACCGATTTAAGCTAAAAAAAACCAATGAATCCAACGACTCCTCAAAAACATGGAGTCATATTTATTTTGAGTAGTTGGCACCCTTATTGCTTTTATGTTGGACGTAGACAGCAGCATAAGACTGCGTCACAAAAAAAGACTAAAAAGTCAGTGTCTCGACCTATGGCTGGGAAGTGGCCTGATATCACCAGATGAAGAGAGAGTGTGACCTAGAGATAATCTGGGAACACTCTCTCTTTGTCGACCTAAGGCTGGGAGTGGGAATCGCGTGCGACTTTCCCAAATGAGAAAACACGCAAAATCAGCGTTTGTCGGAGCTTGTCTTGCCTCGGCCGTTGCTCCTGCCAGCTATGCTAATTCTGAAATTCC
The DNA here is from genome assembly GCA_905480575.1 of uncultured Alphaproteobacteria bacterium. Classification (GTDB taxonomy): domain Bacteria; phylum Pseudomonadota; class Alphaproteobacteria; order UBA7985; family CAJQQZ01; genus CAJQQZ01. The sequence continues at coordinate 11,119 of CAJQQZ010000002.1, forward strand.
GATCAAAGAAGCGATATATCTCCAAAAAGTTCTGGAATATTGTGGTGGTGATTCCTGGCACACACAGCAAGGCTACAGGCTTCTCCGTCGTTCGCTTGGTGAAGCCGATATAGTCGCCCAACAGATGGATTTTGATTCGGTCGTAGAGGAAATTGAAACTTGGTTGTTAGATCGCCAGGGTGCTGCATTCTCTGTTTGGTGTGAGAGCAAAACAGCGAGCGCACGGAAGTTTTTCATCGATCAATGGTCCAACAAAATGGACTCAGATCTGGATGACCTGATCGCCGGTCTTCTTCAGTAAAAAAATAACACCTCTTGATTTGTCACTTGACTTTGTTTGTTCATGCAGAGACAAAGTTCGAGTCTTCATTGCCTTTTGAGATGGTTGTTAACTGTGGAAAAAACATCGTTTGATCTTCGTCTCGCCCAAGCGAACGATTATACAGCTGTGGAAGCTTTGGCACGTCAGCTGTACCGTGTTCGCGAAGTCGCTCACCCAACTGTTTTTGTCGTTGCGGATGCGGCATTGATCGATCCTAAGGAATGGCAGTTCGCCTTGGATGATGAAGATCACATTATAGCGGCAGCCGAAGTCGATGGAACCGTTTCCGGTTTTGTTCATGCATCAATTCAAAGAGTTAAGCAGTCACTGCGTCATCAGGAAAGACAGTATGCCGTGATCGAAATGATGGCTGTTTCGCCTGAGCATCGCCGTTCTGGCATTGGCCGTGGGCTCGTACAGCACGTCCAAGATTGGGCATCAGAACAAGGCTTGAGTGAAGTCGAACTAGAAGTCTACGACGCTAACAGAGATGCCATTGGCCTCTATGAGGCACTGGGCTATCGGTCCATTAAGCGAACCATGTCGATTGCTGTCCGCTAAGACGATTAAGACGATTTAACCCTCAAGGTACCTAATTGCGGTATCTTTCTCGAATAAGTACAGCAAAGTGCGCGCTGCTTGGCCTCTGGGTGACGTTAACCCTGGATCTAACTCCAAAAGTAATCGGGCATCGTCGTGGGCGACTTGCAGCAGCTTAGTGTGCGCAGCGACGTCGACGACCTTGAATTCGGGCAATCCGCTTTGTTTGGTGCCAAGGACTTCACCGCCACCGCGAAGTTTTAGATCTTCCTCTGCGATCCTAAAACCATCCTCGGTTTCGCGCATAATGGCGATACGAGAACGGGATACTTCACCAAGAGGGCCTTGATAAAGCAAGATACAGGTCGACTGCCCTGAGCCTCTGCCAATGCGACCTCTCAACTGGTGTAACTGAGCGAGACCAAACCGCTCAGCGTGCTCAATGACCATGACGGTAGCCGCAGGCACGTTAACGCCAACCTCAATCACAGTTGTTGCGACCAGAACATCGACGTCACCAGAGATAAAGCTCTCCATCGCAGCATCTTTCTCGGCGCCTTTCATCTTCCCATGAACCAGACCGACTTTTCCGGCCATTCCATAGTTCTCGAAGGCTTTAACGAGCGTGTTGTGGCGGTTTTCTGCAGCAGCGAGATCGATTTTCTCTGAATCTGTCACGAGCGGACAAACCCAGTAAACTTTACTGCCTTTTTCTACAGCCCTGATGACAGCTTCAGCGATTTCCCCAAGCTGGGTAAGGGGTTTGGTGATCGTAGTGACAGGCAATCGACCTGGCGGTTTCTCTGTAATTCTAGAGCAATCCAGGTCGCCGTAGACGGTCATCGTTAAGGTCCGCGGAATTGGTGTTGCTGTCATAACCAGCATGTCGAGCCCGTCACCTTTGGCACTAAGCGCTAACCTTTGGTGAACACCGAAGCGATGTTGTTCATCGATGACAACGACAGCTAAGTCTTTGAATTCAACACTTTCCTGAAAGAGCGCGTGCGTGCCGATGATAATTTGAGCGGAACCATCGGCGATTGCCGCGAGTTTTTCTTTTCTGGCCTTGCCTTTGTCCCGTCCTGTGAGAAGGAGCACCTTCACGCCGATTGAAGCGCCGAGATCTTCCATGCCTTCCAGATGCTGGCGTGCGAGAATTTCAGTCGGGGCCATGATGGCTGCTTGAGAACCGATCTCAACGGCATGCAACATGGTTAAGAGGGCGATAACTGTTTTACCACTGCCAACATCCCCCTGTAACATCCGCATCATTCGTTGCGGGCTTGCCATGTCAGTTTTGATCTCGTGCAGGCTTAACTCCTGCGAGGCCGTGAGATGAAAGGGCAGCAGTGCCCTGATTTTATCTTCCAGGACATTGTCGGTCTTGATCACTCGGCCTGGGCGTTTGTTTTGACGTGTCCTGACCAGGGAAAGGGCAAGTTGTCCCGCCAACAGTTCATCATACCCCAAACGCTGACGAGCAGATGAAAGAGGGGTGGCATCAGCCGGTGATTCGGGTTTGTGAGCAGCCTGAACGGCTTTTTGCCAGCTGGGCCATTCTTGTTTCTGTAATAGGGAAGAATCGATCCACTCCTCTAACGCAGGCGCTCTTTTAACGGACTCGCTAATGAAACGGAGCAATTGCTTCAGCGAGAGGCCGCCCGTTAGTGGGTAGACCGGTTCAATCTTTGGGATTTGCCAAACGTTGTCTTCCGTTACGACATAATCGGGGTGGGAGATCTGCCAGCCGTCACGAAAGGCTTCCAGCTTACCGGATATTACACGCGTTCCGCCTTCGGGGTAATTCTTGTTCAGCCAATCTCTTGGTGCGTGGAAGAAAACCAAGCTCAAAAACCCCTGATCACTCTGACAGTCGATCCGATAAGGCGCCTTTTTTGATGGCGCCGGGCGGTGTTTTACAATGGTGATCGTCAGTGTAACGATAGTACCAGATATGGCTTCATTCAGGTCTGGTGCATTATATCTGTCGATTGCAGACGTGGGCAGATGGAAGATCAAATCAACGATCCGGGAACCACAAAGGTTCTCCAGGAGTTTGGCCACGCGTGGGCCTACGCCCTTCAGGTTAGCGCTGTCTGCAAAAAGAGGTGTTAATTTATCGGGCCGCATAGTCGATTAGCACTGACAAAAAGAGAATCGATGCCTATATCACTACCCGATGAATGATCCATTGAACAGTATCAGAAAAAAACTTCGTTGGCGGGCCTGGCACCGAGGTACAAAAGAATTGGACCATCTTTTGGGACAGTTTGCCGACCGCCATTTGCCTGCAATGAATGAAGATCAATTGAACGATTTCTCTGCGTTCATGCAAGAGCCTGAACCGGATCTGATGGTGTGGTTGACTGACAGTTCAACGCTGCCACCGAATTTACCAACGTTCCTTAGAGATTGGTTGGCGGACTATCGCTTTGATCCAACTTACAACGAGCAATAATCACAATGACTGAATTGGATCTTGAAGACCAAAGCTTAGCCAGTGGCGCAGTACTGTTAACAAGAGTGCCCGATGGCGGGGAAGCTGCAGTTGTTGATCAATTGGTCACCCAGCTGGACGGTGGGCCGCTGATTTTCGTTGCAAGAGACGATGCTCGCGCATTTCGTATCATGAAAACGCTGGCCTTCTTGCGGCCCGAAGTGCGAACCCAGTGGTTTCCTGCATGGGATTGCTTGCCCTATGACCGTGTTAGCCCAAATCGCGAAATCGCCGCTCAACGTATTGCTACGCTGACGCTGCTTGCCAATCGCGGTGATAAGCTTTTCAAGAAACCTTTTGTTCTCTTCACGACAGTTAATGCCTTTACTCAAAAGCTACCGACTAAAGACACCTTTAAGGGCGCTCTGAAGAAGCTCGCTTGTGGGGATGTTATCAAAACAGAGGAGCTGGTCGCGTTTTTGGAAGGTCATGGGTATCTCCGGTCTTCCACCGTTGTAGATGCCGGAGATTATGCCGTTAGGGGCGGGATCGTTGATATCTTTCCGGCGGGGCACAGTAGGCCTTACCGCTTGGACTTCTTTGGTGATGAGTTAGATACCATCCGTGTTTTTGATCCCTTGTCCCAGAGAACGGTGCGGGAAGAAAAATCGGTCACCCTATCACCCGTGGCCGAATATCCACGAGACGACGAAAGTCGAGAACGCTTTCGAACCAGATACCGTGAAATGTTTGGCATCAGCCGCAAAGAAGACCCGCTTTATGAGTCTGTTTCTGCCGGTCGTCACTATGCGGGTATCGAGCATTGGTTGCCGTTGTTCTACCCGAAAATGACCTGCCTCCATGACTATGTGCCAGGTGCAGCGTTAGTTTTGGATCAGCAAGCAGGTGACGCTAAGACGACACGCCTTGAAGCTATCGCTGATTTCTATGATGCCCGTAAGACTTTTATGCAGCAAGAAAGTGCGAGTTTCGAAGACAGCTATAAACCTATCCCATCCGATCTGCTCTATTTCACGGAAGATGATTGGGACGCTCTAGGGAACAGTCACCAAATCTGGCAGATTACCTCCTATGCTGTGCCTGCAGCTGTGGGACGCGAGATCGCAGATCCTAACATCCGCATTGGGTTAGACTTCTCTGAAGCGCGGCAAAATCCCGACATATCATTCTACCGACAAGTGGTTGTCGATATGCGGGCTGCGCAGGCCGAGGGGCGCCGTGTTGTCGTGTCTGCTTTGTCTGAAGGTAGCAAAACCAGGCTCATCAACTTGTTAACTGAAAATGGCCTGCCCGATGCACCGGAAGTTAAGACGGCCCCAGAGCTAAGCGAGTTACGGAAGAAGGCCATTGCTTTCACAGTCTTGCAGCAAGAGCGCGGCTTTCGAACTGACAAGTTGATCTTTGTCACCGAACAGGACATCCTTGGCGAGCGCATGGTTCGCCCGCAAAGCCGCCGTCGCAAAGCTGATAACTTTCTGAAAGAAGTATCTTCAATCGAAATCGGTGATTTGGTTGTTCATATGGACCATGGGATCGGCCGTTATGAAGGTTTGGAAGTCCTGGAGATAGGCGGTGCGGCGCACGACGTTTTAAAGCTGGTTTATCACGGTGAAGACAAGCTGTTCTTGCCGATTGAAAATATCGATCTCTTGTCACGGTACGGCAATGAAGAAGGCGCGCAATTAGACAGGCTGGGGGCTGGGAACTGGCAGGCACGTAAGAGCCAAGTTAAAAAGAACCTTCGGGCAATCGCAGCTGATCTCATGAAGATTGCGGCAGCAAGGCATCTGAAAAAAGCGCCAGAGATGCAAGACCCCGATGCCGGGTATGCTGAGTTTTGCGCTAAGTTTCCTTTCGCGGAAACTGAAGACCAGATCCGTGCTATCGATGAGACAATCCAAGATATGTTGGAAGATAGGCCAATGGACCGCTTGGTTTGTGGCGACGTTGGTTTCGGGAAAACAGAAATAGCCCTGAGGGCCGCTTTCGTTGCGGCCTTGTCAGGTTGGCAAGTTGCTGTTGTAGTGCCAACGACATTGTTAGCGCGTCAACACTTTAATAATTTCATGGAACGGTTTGACGGTTTTCCGGTGCGGATTGCGCAGCTTTCTCGATTGGTTTCTCAAAAGGACCAGAACCTGACGAAAGCAGAAGCCAAAGGCGGTAAAGTCGATATCATCATCGGGACTCACGCACTGCTTTCAGGTGCCGTTGATTTTGACCGCCTTGGTTTGTTGATCATTGATGAAGAGCAACGCTTTGGCGTGAAACAAAAGGAACGGTTGAAGGAACTACGCGAAACCATCCATGTCTTGACGTTAACAGCAACGCCGATCCCGAGAACACTGCAGTTGGCCTTGTCGGGCGTGAAGGAATTGAGCCTCATCTCAACACCGCCGGTTGATCGCCTGTCGGTCAGGACTTTCGTCATGCCTTGGGATGCCATGATCGTTCGTGAAGCTTTGATGCGAGAGCATTTCCGCGGCGGACAATCATTCGTTGTTTGCCCAAGACTGAGAGATCTAGAGCAACTGCAAGAACGTCTGGGTACTATAGCCCCGGAACTCAAAATTTGTGTGGCTCATGGTCAGCTGACGCCTGGTGCATTGGAAGAGGTCATGACGGACTTCTATGACCGTAAGTACGATATTTTGCTTTCCACCAACATTGTTGAATCTGGCCTCGATATTCCAACCGTAAACACGCTGGTTATTTATAAAGCGGATATGTTTGGGTTGTCGGGCCTTTACCAGTTACGCGGCAGAGTAGGGCGTTCTAAACTTCGCGGATACGCCTACCTCACACTTAGTCCGAACCGTCGCTTAACTGACAATGCACGTAGACGCCTGGAAGTTATGCAAACGCTCGATGGACTTGGCGCTGGTTTCTCTCTGGCTAGTCATGACTTGGATATTCGTGGTGCGGGCAACTTAGTTGGCGAAGAACAATCCGGCCATGTTCGCGAAGTGGGTATTGAGCTTTATCAGCAGTTGCTGGAAGAGGCCGTGAACAATCACAACATGGCTCCAGACGAAAAACTAAAAGCCCTTGAGGATTCCTGGTCACCGCAAATCAATCTGGGGATTACGGTCATGATCCCAGACAACTACGTGACTGATTTGTCCGTTCGCCTGGGGCTTTATCGTCGTCTCGGTGGTTTGGATAGCAAGGGCGATATTGACGCTTTTGCTGCAGAGCTGATTGACCGCTTTGGCAAACTGCCTGCTGAAGTGGAGAATCTGCTCCAGGTAGTGCAGATCAAAGCCTATTGTCGCAAAGCCAATGTCGAGAAAGTCGAAGTTGGACCTAAAGGCGCGGTCATCACATTTAGGCATAACAAGTTCCCTAAACCAGAAAAGTTGATGGGATGGATCCAAAAGAACGGCAAAGTGCTGACAGCTCGACCTGATCAAAAACTCTTCTATCGTCGCAGTTTTGGAAATGAAGATGACCGGTCAACGGCTACACAGAGAGTTATCCGCAACTTAGCGAAGCTTGCAGCTTAATCGATTCCGATTTCGATTCCCAAAAAAGCCAAAATTCTATATAAGTTGGGCAAAACAAGAAGAATCGCTTTTTGGCTGGATGATATTGGGAGAGGACATGATCCGCTCAAATTTCGCACGAAAATTGAAACTCTGCTCCTTTGCAATGGTGGCGGCAGGTCTGCTGTTGTCGGCTTGCGAACCAGTTGAAGAGGGCGCTGGCACTGTTGAAACCAACGCTGCTTTCGACAGCGAACTTCGCCAGAATGGCCACAAGTTCGGTGCCTACCGTCTTGGCGACCACTATACAATCAACGGCGTGAGCTATCAGCCTGTTGAAAATCTCGCTTACACCGAAGAAGGCAACGCTTCTTGGTACGGTGTCGGGCTAGAGGGTAATGTTACAACAAACGGTGAAAGCTTCGATCCGACTAAAATGACGGCGGCTCATCGAACCTTGCCGTTCTCAACCGTCGTCAAAGTGACCAATCTAGAGAATAATTTGAGCACTTTCGTGCGGATCAATGACAGAGGGCCGTTTATCTCTAACCGCCTTATTGATTTGTCGCAGGCAGCTGCTGCGACTTTGGGGTTTGCCGACAAAGCTTCTGCCCGTGTGAGAATTGACGTGGATGAACAACGCACCCGACAAGTGGCTGGCAGAGCTGGTGGTGCCGTTGGTCAATTATCGGCTGGAGCTACAACACCAACCTATCAGCCGCTCGTTTCTGCGAACACACCGATTAGAGATCGCAGTTATACGGCAACTAAACTTTCTTCAACGGGGACTACAAACAGAACACAAACTTATTCTGCGCCGTCCTCTGTTCCAAGCACCAAGCCTTTGTCTTTAATCCCAAACTCGACTGTGACCTCGACACCTACTGTTGTTGGAACGCCGACACCAGTTACGCCACAGCCAGCGACACCACAGGCAACTCCATCTGGCGTATCCGGCAACGGATTCTTCATTCATGCAGGTTCCTTTTCAGACCCAGGCAATGCGGAGCAGCTCAGATCACGGTTGGCATCGCTGGGTAAAGTAGGTGTTGAGCAAGCGAACGTGAATGGGAAATCCGTTCAGCGTGTGATGGTTGGGCCGATGGGAACTCAAAAAGAAGCTCAGCTGATGTTGGGCCGCGTTATTGGTGCTGGCAGTTACGATGCCCGCATCATCAAGCGATAACTTCTTCAAGTCTTTAAAATAATAGTCCTATGAATTCGATGATTAGAAAAATCACACAATCTTTCTCGCCAGTCATTCTGTTTTTTGGTTTGTCTTTCTTGGCTGTGCCTCTTGCGCACTCCTTATCAACGGTGGCTAAAGAAGCCCTCGTCTTGGATGTGGGAACCGGGACAGTGTTGTTTGAGAAGAACCCAGACAACCGCATGGCACCTTCGTCAATGACTAAGATCATGACGGCTTATGTGGCGTTTAATCAGGTGCAGGCTGGCGTTGTCTCTTTGGGGACACAATGCAAAATCAGTAAAAAGGCTTGGGCTAAAGGTGGTTCCAAAATGTTCGTCGGCGAAGGCACTTTCGTAACGGTCGAAAACCTTTTGAGAGGCGTGATTATTCAATCGGGCAATGACGCGGCGATTGCATTGGCGGAATGTATCAGTGGTCGGGAAGAGGATTTCGCTGGGCTAATGAACTATACAGCTCAGCAAATTGGCATGAATAACAGCAGTTTCCGTAATTCAAGCGGGTGGCCGGATGAGAACCATTATTCAACTGCAAGGGATATAGCAACCTTGTCAGTGCGTTTGATCGAGGATCATCCAACTTACTATCGGATGTTCAGTGAAACAGAATTCACGTTCTCGAAGGTCAGACAGTTGAACCGCAACCCTCTTCTGAAACGGAAACTTGGTGTTGACGGCATCAAAACGGGACATACCAAAGTTGGTGGGTACGGTCTGGCGGCTTCCGGTGTACGTGACAATCGGCGGGTTGTCCTTGTCCTTAATGGAATGAACTCCAAGGCGACAAGAGCCTCTGAGAGTGAACGTTTGATGGATTGGGCGCTACGCACTTTCTCTAACTATTCTCTGTTCAGACCAGGCCAGGTTGTTGAGTACGCGCCTGTTTGGAATGGTTTGAAAAACCATGTCCCCCTGATTGTAGCCAACGGCATGACGGTAACGTTGCCTCTCAATGCTAGAGAAAACATGAGAGCGCAACTCTCCTACAATGGTCCGATACCTGCTCCTGTGACTGCAGGGCAGCAAGTCGGTGAAATCTTAGTTGTGGCACCTGGCATTCAACCCCTGCGCGTTCCGATGCTTGCGGGAGAATCTGTGCAGGCCAACGGAAAAATTGGCTCTGTTCTCAATGGTGTTCAGTATTCCTTGTTCGGGGTAGGGGATTGATGTCCGCTGTTGAAAAACCGCTATTCATTACCTTCGAAGGTGGTGAGGGAAGTGGAAAGTCCACCCAGATTAAACTTCTTTATCAGGAGCTGATGGTCAGAGAAATTCCCGTTGGCATCACCCGTGAACCGGGCGGCAGCGAAGGTGCGGAAGAAATTCGAGAATTGATCGTCAATGGTGACAAAGGGCGTTGGGATGCTTGGAGCGAAACTTTGTTGGTTTGGGCGGCTCGGCGTGATCATGTTGAAAAAGTCATCAAGCCAGCTCTTGCAAGGGGATCATGGGTGCTTTGCGACAGGTTCTTTGATTCAACTTTTGCTTATCAGGGTTATGCCGGCGGGTTGCCGACTGGCGACTTGCAGCGGCTTAGGGAAATGGTGATTGGTGACTTTGGACCTTCCAAAACAATTTTCTTCGATATTGATCCCGCACTCGGTTTAGAGCGGACTGTTGAGAGAGGCCTTGAGAGCGAAGGACGGTTTGAGTCGTTTGATCTCACTTTTCACCAAAGACTTCACGATGGGTTTAAAGAATTGGCGCGCCGTGAGCCTGAGCGCATTGTAACAATTGACGCCAGCCAATCGGTAGAAGCCATTCAAAGAGAAGTTTTGAAGGCCGTAGGTTTGCACTGATATGGCGGAAGAAACTTCTTCTGAACCACAAACCTCAATAGAGCCGCAGTGGAGCCAGTCTTTCACCGGACATGCTGACATCGAAGCATCACTTGCAAAAAATATAGTGGACAAGCGGGTACCGCAAGCCTTGTTGTTTGCTGGACCGCAAGGCGTTGGCAAAGCGACGTTGGCTTATCGCCTCGCTCGGGATCTGCTCGATGATCCAGTCGTTGATACAATCGGTATGTTTGGGGACGAACCTGCATCATCTCAGTTGCGGGAAATTGATCCCGGTTCAAACTGCTTTCGGCTCGTTGCTAGCAAAGCACATCCTGATCTGCTCGTTGTGGAGCGAGAAGTAAACGCGACAACAAAGCGGCTCCGTCCAGAAATTGTCGTGGAGCAGATCCGCAAAGTTGGCAATTTCTTGCATTTGACACCATCGCTCAGCAAGCGACGTGTTGTTATTGTCGACGGTGCCGACCGTCTGAATAGGAATGCTGCTAACGCTTTGTTGAAGTCGCTGGAGGAACCGCCAGTCAACACGACTGTCATACTTGTCGCATCTGTTTTGGGACGCGTTCTGCAGACCCTCCGCTCTCGCTGCATTATCAAGAATTTTAAGCCGCTCTCTTCGACTGAAACACTGTCTATTATGAACAGTTTGAAAGAAGAAGGCCGTTTGGACATGAACTTTAATAGTGAAGGTTTTTCTGATCTCTCCACCTCTGCTGGGCAATTGGTCCGGCTGAATCAATCCAACAGCGAGGCTGCTTTTGAGCTTTGGCAAAAACTGATGTCTGAAATGCCGAGAGTGTCCTGGCCTGAGGTCCACGCATTGGCAAGTGATGTCGCCAAGACAGGGCGAGAGCAAACCTGGGAGTTGTTAACCGATGCGCAGTTAGACTGGATAGGGCGGTGCGCCAAGTCTCTAGCTTCTCAAAAAGCTGACCCGGGATTTTTAACGGGGACAAAACTTGATCAATGGTTGGCGCTGTGGGAAAAGACGCGCAAGCTTTTCAATGATGCCGACCGGCTCAACATCGACAAAAATCAAACCTGGGTAACAGCCTGGTTCCAGTTGGAAAAAGTGCTGCAAAACCGCGGGTGAGATTGATGACGACACCAAGAGAAAAATAATGTCCAACGACGCTAAGTCATACTACATCACGACGCCGATTTACTACGTGAACGATATTCCTCATATCGGTCATGCTTATACCTCTTTGGCCTGTGATGTCATGGCACGCTTTAAGCGGTTGGACGGCTATGATGTCCACTTTTTGACCGGTACTGACGAACACGGTCAGAAGGTAGAAGCCTCGGCGGAAAAGAAGGGCATTGATCCCAAGGTGTTCACGGATGAGGTCTCACAATCGTTCAGAGATCTTGCTGTTGCTATGAACTTCAGTAACGATGATTTTATCAGAACAACAGAGCAGCGCCATTATGATGCTTGTCAGGCTTTGTGGGAAAGATTGCTGGAAAAGGGTGAGATCTACCTCGGTTCTTATTCAGGGTGGTATGCCGTTCGTGATGAAGCTTTCTATACGGAAAAAGAAGTCACCAAAGACGAGGACGGCGTGATGCGCGGCCCAATGGGTGTCGAGGTTGCTTGGGTGGAAGAGCCATCCTATTTCTTTAAGCTGTCTGCCTGGGGTGATCGTTTGTTGGCGCTCTATGATGCCGACCCAGATTTCATTCTGCCAAAGTCACGTCGAAACGAGGTGATATCCTTTATCAAGGGCGGTCTTATGGATCTTTCCGTCAGCCGTACGACGTTCAATTGGGGTGTGCCTGTTCCCAACGACGATAAGCATATCATGTATGTGTGGTTGGATGCGTTGACAAACTATATCACGGCAGTTGGTTATCCCGATGAAGAGAAGGATAGCTATAAGAAGTTCTGGCCAGCAGATTTACACATGGTTGGCAAAGACATTTTGCGGTTCCATACGATCTATTGGCCCGCCTTCCTAATGGCGGCGGATCTGCCCACACCCAAGCGCGTTTTTGCACATGGTTGGTGGACCAATGAAGGCCAAAAGATTTCAAAATCACTTGGCAACGTGATCAGTCCATACGATCTTGTTGAACGTTATGGCCTGGATCAAACACGCTATTTCCTTTTGCGCGAAGTGCCATTCGGCAATGACGGTGATTTTGCTCACGAAGCAATGGTGACGAGGATGAATTCTGACCTCGCCAATGCTTTGGGGAATTTGGTTCAACGTGGCCTGTCGATGATCACAAAGAACTGCGAAGGCAAAATTCCTGAGTCTGGCGAACTCAGTGCTGAGGATGAGAAACTTCAAGCCTCTGTCGACGCTCTTTTGAGTGACGTGCGTTCAGAGTTGGATGTGCAAGGCTTTAGTCGCGCGCTGGAACGTATTTGGCGCTCTGTGTCCGACGCCAATATCTACGTCGATGAGCAAGCACCCTGGGCTTTGCGCAAGACCGATTTCAAACGGATGGAAACGGTCTTGTTTGTTTTGACGGATGTTTACCGCAAACTTGCGCTCGTGCTGCAACCCTATATGCCTGAATCAACCGCAAAGATTTTGGACCTTTTATCGGTTGCTGAAGAGCAACGTAGTTTCGACAATTGGTCAGACGGGATGAAGGCGGGAACCGAATTGCCAAAACCAGCGGGTGTGTTCCCGCGTTATGTTGAGCAGGATTCTTAAGTCAAATGTTGGTCGATTCACATTGTCATTTGGACTTTCTGGATTTCGCCGATAACCGCGATGAATTTGTTGAACGGGCAAGGCGCGCAGGGGTTGGCCGTATTGTAACGATAGGGACAAGGCCATCACAGTTCGACGGTGTTCGTGCGATTGCAGAAGCCTATTCGGATGTTTTCTGCTCTGTTGGTGTGCATCCTCACAATGCTGGGGAAGAAGGCTTGAGTGAACCGGAGTTTCTACTGGAACAAGCCAAGCATCCAAAGGTCGTGGGTATCGGTGAATCTGGCTTAGACTATTTCTACGACAAAGCGCCTCGCGATCGTCAGGCTGAAAGTTTCCGTGTCCATATCGAGGCCGCTCGTGAAACCGGTTTGCCGTTGATCGTTCACACCCGTGATGCAGACGATGACACTATAGCAATCTTGAAAGAAGGGCACGAAGCGGGCGCTTTTCCATGCGTGATCCATTGCTTCACCGCCAGCCAGAAGCTAGCGGATGCCTGTTTAGCGATGGGGCATTATATTTCGTTCTCAGGAATTTTGACGTTTAAGTCCGCCACAAACATTCATGAAGTTGCCAAAGTAATTCCGGCTGACCGAATGCTTGTTGAAACAGATTCGCCTTATTTGGCCCCTGTCCCAAAACGCGGTAAAAGCAACGAGCCTTCATATGTAGCTCATACAGCTGCATTTCTTGCCGAGCTGAGGGGAATGGATTACCAAACTCTGCTAAATCAAACGGGGGAGAATTTCTTCCGTTTGTTCTCGAAGGTACCTTCAGGGGAGCTTTAGTGGCGCAAAATTTGAAAATCACAGTCTTGGGCTCTGGCACTTCTAGCGGTGTTCCACAAATTGGCGGCAATTGGGGCGTTTGCGAACCGAGTAATCCCAAGAACCGCCGCAGGCGGCCTTCGATCCTGATCCAAAGCGAAACAACAACAATTTTAGTCGACACTGGTCCTGATATTCATGAGCAGTTGACGCTTTGGCCCACCGAACGTATTGACGCTGTGATCTATACCCATGACCACGCTGACCATACGCACGGCATTGATGATCTGCGTTTCCAAATGTATGAACAGGGCAGAGGTGCAATTCCACTGTATACTGATGCCGCTGCTCTTGCCTCTGTACAGGCCAAGTTTGGTTACGCCTTCGTCTCCACCACAAAAAGTAAGTTTTACCCGGCATTGCTTGACGACCGCATGGGGCACGACAATCCTTTTGTGATCGGTGATTTGGAGGTGCAATGGTTTGAACAGCCTCATGGCGCGATCCATTCGCTCGGACTGCGGATTGGTGACTTTGCCTATTCCACTGATGCTGTCAATTTCACCGAAGATCATTTTCAACACTTGGAAGGCATAAAAACCTGGATTGTTGATGCCGTCCGGTATGAGCCTCATCCTAGCCATGCGCACTTAGACATGGCTTTGTCTTGGGTCGATAGACTTAAGCCAAAAATGACTTACCTTACCCATATGTCCAATCTGATGGATTATGATACTCTGTGTGCAGAATTGCCCGCAAATGTCCGGCCAGCCTACGATGGTTTGGTCATCGAAGTTTAAAAGCGCAGTCCATCAAAGGAGGTTAAGAAATGATCGGTGAGATTAATCTCTTTATTATTCTAGCTGCGGCCTTGATTGGGGCTGGCAGCCCGGGACCGTCAAACCTCGCTATCGCTGGCACTTCGATGAACGGAGGAAGACGCTTTGGCGTTGCTTTGGCTTTGGGGATCACAACGGGATCTTGGATATGGTCGATAGCGGCTGCATTTGGCTTAGGGGCCGTGATGCTGGCCAATGCTTGGGCGTTCGAAGTGCTTAGATATTTTGGTGCCTGTTACTTGTTGTTTCTGGCTTACAAATCTGCACGTTCGGCCATGACGGCAGAAGTTTCCAAATCCAATTACTCAGTGGCATCTACACTACCAGCATCCTATGCCAAAGGGCTGGCGTTGCATCTGACCAATCCGAAAGCTATCTTCTTCTTTGGTTCTTTGTTTTCAATTGGTGTCCCAGTTGGGTCTTCGGCAATGGATCTAGCGATCGTGATTTGTGCGGTTGGCATTCAAAGCAGCCTTATTTTTGTTGGCTATGCTTTGTTGTTTTCTAGTCCTGCTATGGTAGCAGGGTATACGAAGCTCCGCCGGTGGTTTGAAGGGGTGTTTGCTGTGGCTTTTGCCCTGGCGGGTTTGAAAGTGTTAACGGCTCGAATGAGCTAAATGTCTGTAAAGTCATAGAAAGTGTGAGCTTATGAAAAAGGGATCGTGCCTGTGTGGAGATGTCGCTTTTGAAGTCGAAGGCGAAATGAGAGAAATTATGGCTTGCCATTGTACGCAATGCCGGAAAACATCGGGTCACTTTTGGGCGGCCACGAGTGCTCCGCATGACAAGATCACCCTGCGTGAAGACAGAGGCTTGAAATGGTTCCGGTCTTCAGAATGGGCACAGCGGGGCTTTTGTCAAAGCTGTGGTTCGTCGGTGTTCTGGAAAATGGATGACCGAGAAGACATGTCGATCGCAGCCGGAAGCCTGGACGACGCAACTGGACTGAAGACCAAAAAACATATTTGTATGGCAACCAAAGGCGAATATTACGAGATTGCCGACGGATTGCCCCAAGAGGAGAAGTGGTAGTGTCAATTCTTAAGCGCACGAAGATTTACGGTAAAGCTGAGGCTTTGCTGGTCAACGGATCACCGGATGTATCCTTGGCGACGGACAGTGTTAAGAAAGTGGTAGCAGACTATGCAGGATTTGTGGGTGATAATCATTATGGTGAAACCAGAGCTTCTTGCGTTCGTGTGAAAGCGCAATTTCCTGAAGGGACGGAAATCCGCAATGTGCGTCAGATATCTATCCTTTCCGTGGAAGAGCTGGCGATCGTTGCGGAGCGTATGGGTATTCCGGAAGTCAAACCTCAATGGGTTGGGTGCAATCTTCTGGTTTCGGGCATTCCTGACTTCACATTGGTACCGCCGTCGTCACGACTTATTTTTGAAGGTGGCGTGGTGCTGACAATCGATATGGAAAACGGACCGTGCCGATACCCTGGCGACGTCATGGAGGAATTTCATCCTGGGTGCGGAAAGCTCTTTGCTCCCTCAGCGCAAAACCTACGCGGTGTGACGGCCTGGGTTGAAAAAACAGGTGAAATTGAAGTTGGTGAAACTTGCCGCCTGCACATTCCGCCACAAAGGATCTACTCACATGCCTGAGGTTAGGGCTGAGTTTAGGGTCCCAACCAAGGATCTGAAGGACGACTTGCCTTTCTTCACAAAGAAACTTGGGTTCAGACTAGACGAGATCTTTCCAGCTGATGACCCCAGTGTTGCTGTTATCTCTGGCCATGGGCTGAGGTTGAGGCTCGATAGAGAAGCGTCTGAACAGCCTGGAACCATTCGAATCTTAACCGATGATCCTCAAGAGTTTGCGGAAGGCGAAATTGATCTCGTTGCTCCCAATGGATCGAAGATCGAGATACGGGAACTGGATCCTCCCTTAGAAAGTCCAGTAACGCAACACTCGTTCGTGGTTCGCCGCCTAAAGGATCAGGCGCCATGGGTGATTGGACGAGCGGGTATGCATTACCGTGATCTGATACCAGACCGCCTTGGTGGCTCGATAATCGCCTCGCACATCCGCATTCCCGATGCGGGCCCTGTCCCAGACATGGTGCACTATCATACTGTCGGTTTTCAGTTGATTTACTGTTACAAAGGTTGGGTTAGACTGGTTTATGAGGATCAAGGGCCAGAGTTTATTCTGGGAGCAGGTGACTGTGTCATCCAGCCGCCACAAATTCGCCATCGGGTTCTTGAATCGTCGGAAAACCTTCAAGTGATTGAGATTGGTGTGCCAGCGGAGCATATCACGACGATTGATCATGATATGGAGCTACCCAACGGTAATTATAATCCTGATCGTGATTTCTCAGGGCAAAAATTCTGCCATCACAAAGTTGCGGAGGCAGTTTGGAAACCTTGGCGGATAGAGGGCTTTTCTCATCGTGAGACAGGCATCAATGACGCTACCCAAGGCGTCGCTTCGGTTCAAGTTGCAAAGTATTCCGGTGGACCAACGGTAACGACCAAGCATAACACTGACATTTTGTTCACGTTTGTTATGGAAGGCACAATGACGCTCGAAGGAGAGAGCCAGGAGGCTAAGCCGCTAGAGCCAGGAGATGCATTCGTCATCCCACCTGGAATGAGTACTTCCTATAGTGCCTGTTCAGAAGATTTGGAATTACTCGAGGTGTCCTTGCCGGGTGTGTTCGAGACAAAATAGCAAGAGCCCTGGACGAACAGGTTGAAAACCTGTTGCAAAACGCATGAATGATACGAGTTTTTGTACGATAGGTATAAAAATATGAACTGTGGGAAATGTAGACTCCACATAAACAGTCCTAAAGTGAGATCAGCTCAAATGAGTTAATTTATCATGCCTAAGGAAATGTTCATGTCTGTTCGCTTTGTCACTAAAGAAATCCACGCTTATCTTGATTACCCCGTTGCTATAGCACTGTTTGCTTTGCCATTCGTGCTTGGCCTTGGCCAGTCTAACCCGCTTGCTCTTTGGCTTTCTGTTGCCACAGGCATTGCAGCACTTATTCTAACTGTGCTGACAGATCATCATTTAGGGGTGATAAAGGTTCTTTCCTATAAATTTCACCTGACGGTAGATTTGTTGGTCGGGCTAACATTTATTGTCGCTCCGCTTATCCTGAAATTTGCGGGTCTAGATGCCATGTATTATTGGGCGAACGGTATCGCTGTTCTCATTGTTGTATCTCTCCATAAGCCTGAAGCGGCATAATCTAGTCAAGTTGGCTTGCCATTAGTTTAGTGAGGCTCGAAATTTCCGAGCCTAATTGAGCTTGATTGGCACCTGTTACTGCCCCGGCTCTTGCGGCCGGGGTTTTGTTTTGTGACAATTTCCAAGTTCCCTGGATATCCTCAACCTTCATGGCGATTGGCACGATCTGGATTGCCATCCTGTCAAAAGCACGCTGGTCCATCTTGTCGATGGTCCAGGGCTTTTTGGGTCTCAAACGTTCTTCCATCGATGCGCTTAAGCGTTCAAGCACTCCCCGCAATTCGCCGGTTGGTAACTTTTTAAGCTTGCCTCTCAAATGCACAGCGACATAATTCCAAGTCGGCACTTGATTCTCTACCCCATACCAATCAGGGGAAATATAGCAATCACCACCGGAGACAGCGATGACTGCATCCCGCTCTTCATCGAGCAAAGATAGAATGGGGTTGTTTCGCTGAAGATGAGCTTCCAGGTAGGTCCCATCCTCTGAAAGCAGGAAGGGGACGTGACTAATAAGAGGCCCTGTCGCTGCATTTAACGATAGAATCCCGAAACTCCGTTCTCTCGCGAATTCAATATTTTGTTCTTTGGGCTCTTGTTTGTAAATCGGATTTGGATGCATCTAGATTATTCCTCGGTTTCTAAACACAACTCTAGTCATGATTGGTTTAGCGAAAAGATCCTATAAGGGAGAAAACAGCAAACCAATTGCAGCGCAAAAAAAAGCCCGGGTAGAACCCAGGCTTTCTTGATGAAGAATATGTAGAATTCTATCTCTTGTCGATTTCCACAAAGTCACGCGGTGTAGAGCCAAGATAAAGCTGGCGTGGGCGACTGATCTTGTGGACAGGATCTTCGATCATTTCTTTCCACTGAGAAATCCAACCAACCGTTCTGGCAACTGCGAACAACACGGTGAACATAGATGTTGGGAAGCCCATAGCCTTCAAGATGATGCCTGAATAGAAATCAACGTTGGGGTAAAGCTTGCGAGCAACGAAGTATTCGTCTTCAAGGGCGATCTTCTCTAGAGCCATCGCAAGTTCCAACTGAGGATTATTAACACCCAAATCGGCCAGCACTTCGTGAGCAGCCTTCGCCAACAACTTAGCACGAGGATCGAAGTTCTTGTAGACACGGTGTCCAAAGCCCATCAAACGGAATGGATCGTCTTTGTCCTTTGCGCGAGCAATGAATTCGTCAACGCGGCTAACGTCACCGATTTCATCCAGCATTTTCAAGACAGCTTCGTTGGCACCACCGTGAGCAGGTCCCCACAGGCAAGCAATGCCAGCAGAAATACAGGCGAATGGGTTTGCACCGGAAGAACCGGAAATTCTCACCGTTGATGTCGAAGCGTTCTGTTCGTGATCGGCATGAAGAATGAAGATAAGATCCATAGCCTTCTCAAGCACAGGATTAACGACGTATTCTTCGCAAGGAACGGCAAACATCATTTGCAGGAAGTTTGCGGAGAAAGACAGGTCATTCTTTGGGTAAACAAAAGGTTGGCCCTTGGAATACTTGTAAGCCCAGGCTGCGATTGTAGGCATCTTGGCGATCATCTGACGCGCAGCAATCATGCGGCGCTCAGGGTCCGAGATATCGGTCTGATCATGATAGAAAGCTGACAAAGCGCCGACAACCCCAACCATGATAGCCATCGGGTGTGCGTCTCTGCGGAAGCCACGGAAAAGAAACTGCATTTGGTCGTGAATCATCGTGTGGTGAGTGATGATGTCGACGAACTCATCTTTCTGATCTTTTGTTGGTAATTCACCGTTCAATAGAAGGTAACATACTTCCATGAAATCGCTATTTTCAGCCAACTGCTCGATTGGGTAACCACCATGCAAAAGCACGCCCTTGTCACCGTCGATGTAGGTGATTTCGGAATCACAAGATGCTGTAGACGTAAAGCCTGGGTCATAGGTGAAAACGTCGGCTTGAGCGTAGAGTTTTCGAATATCGATGACATCCGGACCGGTGGTACCTGAGAGAACTGGTAATTCGTAAGTTTCGCCAGTTTCGTTATTTGTTAGTGTATAAGTTTTACTTGGCTTATCTGACATATATGCGTTCCAATCTACCCCTCATTGGTTGAAAAAAGTCTCTGCTGCGAATTGCGCGCAACATAGTTGCAAACGTCTGAAATAGCAAATACTCGACGTCCTTTTGTCTTATATTGTCGGATTTAGTCAGTAAGACAGGAATTTATGCGTTCTATCACCATCTCTTGACCCAGTGTGTATGCTACTTCAGTGACAGAAGGAGAATTCATGGTCCCTGTTAAGGCAGCTCGCAAGGGTTGGAATACTTGTCCAAGCTTTAGTTCTTGAGATTCGGCGAAAGAACGCAATGACGAATCGATTTGCTCTTCCGTCCAGTCACTTAGTTCAGACAAAATCACTTTCAATTGGTCCAAGCATTTTTTTCCATCTTCATTGAGCGCTTTGCCTGCCTTCGCATCCAACGGTAAAGGAATTGGATGGACGTAGAAGACAGCCGCATCGGCTAACTCCAAAAGCGTTTTTGCCCTTGGTTTCAATCCTGGCATTGCTTTACTCAGTAATAAGCCTTCTGCTTCACCGTGAGGTAGACCTTTTTCAGCAAGTAATGGCAGGACAAGACGTGCGGCGCGATCATTGTCCAATTCTTGAATATAGTGAGCATTAACGCTTTGTAACTTCGCTACATCGAAGCGTGACGGGCCCTTGCCGACAGAATCCAGGTCGAACCATTCAATGGCTTGTTTGATTGAGATGATTTCTTCGTCTCCATGGGACCAACCCAGGCGAAGGAGGTAGTTTTTGAGGGCTTCCGGCAAGAAGCCATCGTCACGGTAGGCTTCCACTCCCAACGCCCCATGACGTTTAGACAGTTTTGCGCCATCTTGACCATGAATCAGGGGAATGTGAGCATAGACTGGCACAGGCCAACCCAAGGCTCTAATCATCTGTGATTGCCTGAATGCGTTGGTCAGATGGTCATCGCCCCTGATCACATGAGTGACGCCCATGTCGTGATCATCGACAATCACGGACAGCATATAGGTGGGGCTGCCGTCCGCTCTCAGCAAAACAAGGTCGTCCATTTCGCTGTTTTGAACAGTAACCGACCCCTGAACTTGATCATCAAGTGTTGTCGACCCTTCCTGAGGGGCCTTGAAACGAACCACAGGATCAATGCCTGCAGGAGCCTCATCTTCACCACGGTCTCTCCAACGTCCGTCATAACGCATTGGACGGCCCTCAGCTTTGGCAAGCTCCCGCATTTCGGTCAGTTCTTCAGGAGAGCAGTAACAGCGGTAGGCCATTCCCTTATCAAGAAGTTCCTGCGCGACTTCGGCATGGCGGGACTGCCTTTGTGACTGGAATACAATCTCCTCGTCCGGTGGTAATCCAATCCAGTCGAGACCTTCAATGATGGCGTCAATTGCTTCTTGAGTTGAGCGTTTCTTGTCTGTGTCTTCAATGCGCAGTCGGTAAACACCACCGTGATGCTTGGCATAGAGCCAGTTAAAGAGTGCGGTACGGACACCTCCAATATGAAGGAAACCGGTAGGCGAAGGTGCGAAACGTGTAACAACTGTCATTGAAATGCTCTGTCGAGAAGGAAAGTAAATTCAGGCGCCTCGATTACCACAGGCAGATTCGACCTGACAAATGAATTCGGTAAGTCGTTGTGGATCCTCCAAAAGGCAATGGTGAAAAAATAAGTCCATCAAGGATAAAGGAATATTGTGCTTTCTAAAGTTGATCAGCTGTACAATTGGATTGTTTTCGCCTTTGAATTGCCGAGTTCTTATGGCATTGTTTAAAAAAAAATTGGGAGTAGAAAATGAAAAAATCAATTTTGACTACAGGTGTTGGAACCCTTCTATTGTCTGTTGCTTTACTAGCAGCTCCGGTCAGTGCGGCGAGCCCTAATGGAATGTGGAAGACCGCCAAGGGAACCTTCATCAAAGCTTATTCTTGTGGTGGCGGATTAGGGCTTAAAGTTACTTCAGGTTCTGACAACGGCACGGTGTTGACTTGCGGCGCGATGCCTTCAGGCACAAACAAGTGGTCTGGTGACCTCTTTAACCCTGAAGATGGCAAGACGTATCAAGGGCATGCTGAACTCAAAGGTAACATCGGCAAAAGTCCGGGTAATTTTTTTCCGTAGAGAGATTCACAAGGGGCACGAATTGTGCGAGTCTCTTCGTTGATGACACAATTGCTTGCTCCTATTGATGATCTGGATATTGAAGAGTTAAAGAAGCTGC
>CAJQQZ010000003.1 GCA_905480575.1 uncultured Alphaproteobacteria bacterium
ACATCGTAGTTTCCTTTGTTTGATGTTTTTGGTTTGCACCTACATCAAAACCGGAAACGGCTGGCTCCTTCAAGAGCCGAACGTAGTCCTTCCAGCTAGCTGGAAGGACTACTATGTCAGATTAAGTCGGAACTAATTCAACTTAGTCGTTCGATCAGCATTTTGTTCATACGATCAGCAAAGGCGATTTCTGGTTCTTTGGCCTTGCGTGCAAGACACTGTTTCAACTCTGTGGCAACTTGTTGCTTTTCTCGTTTCGCTTGCGCCAATTCGGCGGTGAATTCGTCAACTCTCTGTTTTAGCTCAGAAATAGAGCGGTCTTTTGATACCAGTTGTTGTGTCGCTGAATCGAGCTCTGCTTGTGCAGTTTTAAGATCGCCCTTCAACTGAGTGTTGGTCCTGTAACAAGTTCTCAGCGCCTGGCTAAGATCTGCATTCTCGTTTCGATGTCGTGCCATTTCGTTATTGAGACGAGCCGCATCTCGTTTCATAGAGTTAATCTGAGAGTCCAGTTCTATGATTTGGCCCCGGAGCTTTGCTTTTTCGTCGTCATGGGCCGCTCGGATTTTCTCGATTGCGGCGTCACTATTTTGGATGAGAAGCCCTTTCTCCTTCAGATGTTCTGCGTTCAAACGCTCGAGATTAGCTGCATGTTCCGCTGCTTCTTTGGAGATTTCCTGGCGCAGTGCTTCTATTCGTTGATCAAGGCTTTTGTTGTTTTGCTCGATCTGTTTGATCTGATTGATCAGGCCCTGCTTCTCCCGAACAGGAGCCGCCATCCGCTGGTAAACCGCTTTCCTGAGCGCTTTGTTGTCGGCAATCAAGCCGGAGATAGCGGCTTATTGTTCCAACACCATATCGAGTTGACGCTGGATGCTGGGCTCTAGTTGCTCGTCACTGGATATAGAAGCGAGCAATTTGTCGGTTGAGCTTTTCAAAGCCTCAGCATTACTTTGATAAAGGAGGGCTTCGGCGCTCTTACTGACCAAGCCATCCGGGCCGCCGTCTTCAGCAAAAAGAGCTTGGCTCTGCGCGGAGATATCTTGGAGCTGACGGCTTTCCTGCTACAATCGGCTTTTCAATTCCTCAGAACTTTGCTGTAACGCGATCAGGGTGCTGATGATATCCAGATCACTCTGCGTCAGATTTTGGGCAGAACCGACTTGAGGCTGAGCCGCAAAGATTGGCAGGCAGAAACAGACAACAATAATGCGCCAATAAGATCTCATGAATATTCCAGGTCAGCTATTGTGTTCGTTGAGCACATCGTACGTTGGCGGCTCAGAAATCACCAGAGCTTTTGTGGGCCAATTTTGTGTTCTGGGCCCTCAAAAGGGTTTCTCCCCTGTGGATCTTCACTTTCGACAATCCAGAGGTCGGGGTCTCTTTCTCCCGCACGGCTGATGTATTCATCGGCTTGTTGCTCGCTGACCTCATCTTCTTTGAAGACAGAAATCCAACCAAGTGTGCCCTCAATGTCTCTTTGTTGGATTAGCAAGCGGCATGTTCGGTCAAGGCGAGAAATCTTCACTAGGACTATCCCAGAGTTAGCCTCACCCTTCTGCAGAACCATCGTGGGACGACCCTCGTTGAAGGCCGTCCTGACCTGAGCCATGACCCAGATATGAGTGGGGATACGTTCTTCCACGCTACTCAAAACGTCTGTTCTTTAGTGGCGAGGAAACGCAATTCAGGGAAGTCATCCTGAGCCTTGTTCAAATGCCAACCGTTGCGGGCAAGGAAAACAGGCGAGCCGGTATGATCTTCACCGATATCTCCTTGGTTCTTATCGAGGAATTTCTTCACGTCGGTGGGCGTGTCACCTTCAATCCATCGGGCTGTCATCAGGGAAGAAGGCTCAAATTTGACAGGGATCGAATATTCAGTGCGAATACGGTCCGCCAACACGTCAAACTGCAAGGCGCCAACGACACCAACGATCCAGTCAGAACCGATCAGTCGTTTGATAACACGCGCAGCTCCTTCTTCGGCCAACTGTTCCAAGGCTCGGCCCAAATGCTTGGCCTTCAAAGGATCGATCGGGCGCACAGATTGCAGCAGTTCCGGCGCAAAGCTAGGGATGCCTGTGATATGCAGAGTTTCACCTTCAGTGAGGGTGTCACCAATGCGCAGATTGCCGTGGTTGGGAATACCGATGATATCGCCAGCAAAAGCTTCTTCGGCTGTCGCACGATCCTGGGCCAAAAAGAGCTGAGCATTATGAACAGACAGAGTTTTAGCACTGCGCACATGCTTCAGCTTCATGCCCTTCTTGAACTGACCAGAAGCGATCCGGAAAAAGGCGATGCGATCCCTGTGTTTGGGGTCCATGTTGGCTTGAATTTTGAAAACGAAGCCCGTCATCTTCTTTTCAAGCGGCTCGATGGAGCGTTCCTTGGCGGGCTGTGGCAGGGGGCTTGGTGCCATCTTGCCAATGCCTTCTAGGATTTCTCTCACACCGAAGGTGTTCAAAGCGGAGCCGAAATAAACGGGCGTCAATGTGCCATCGAGGTAGGCCTGTTGATCAAAAGCAGGGCAGAGCTCGCGCGCCATCTCAACTTCTTCTCGCAATTGAGCGACGGCGTGGGCGGGCAGCAATTCATCCAGCTTAGGGTCATCCAAACCCTCACAGGGTGTGCCAAGAGACGGGAGCTCGCCCTTCTTCTCTGTTTCGAGCAGGATCAATCGATCATTGAAGAGATCATAGCAGCCTTTGAAACCGCGGCCCATACCAATCGGCCAACTGGCTGGCACGACATCGAGTGCCAGGGTTTGCTCAATCTCATCCAAGATTTCGAATGTGTCACGCGCATCACGGTCCAGCTTGTTGACGAAGGTGACAATTGGCATGTCGCGCAAGCGGCAAACTTCGAACAGTTTGCGTGTTTGGGCTTCGATACCTTTAGCGGCATCGATGACCATGACGGCAGAATCAACGGCTGTAAGTGTGCGGTAGGTATCTTCAGAGAAGTCGCCGTGACCGGGTGTGTCCAACAGATTGAAGGTACAGTCCTGGTAATCGAAAGTCATGACGGAGGAGGTCACAGAAATACCGCGCTCTTTTTCCACCTTCATCCAGTCAGAAGTGGCTCGTCTGGCCGCGCCGCGCGCCTTCACTTCGCCAGCAAGTTTAATCGCACCACCAAAAAGCAACAGTTTTTCGGTGAGAGTTGTTTTACCCGCGTCGGGGTGAGAGATAATCGCAAAAGTGCGACGTCGCTCGATTTCTGTGTTCAGGTTTGACATGGCGCGGAGATAGGGGAAAAGTGGCCAGATTACAAGTCGCTAGAGTTTGCTGCCCGAAAGTGGCTGTTGGTTTGTGCCCTGGCGTTGGTGCTCACCAGGTACGAAAGTCCGAGAGGCTTTCATTTTGCGAACGGAACTAACTCTCTAGTTCTCGACTAAGATCTCGGAACTCTTGTTCGCTCAACCCTAGGGCCATGGCGACAAAGCCCAGGGTTTTCTCCTCATCTTCCTGAATGTCACCGTCGGCTACGGCAACACGGTAGGCCGCTTCAACGATCTGTCTTTTGTCCTTAGGGCGCAGTTCAGATCTTATGGTTTGAAGATGACGGACGAGGTCGAAGTTGGATTGTGCATTTTCACTGACGAGGGTGGAGATTTCACTGGCTTCAATTGTCTCTCCAGTAATGCGTTTGTAAAGGCCAGCGATTGAGGAAAGCTCTGAGACGTCCAGATCACCATCAGATTTCGCCTCGGATGCCATGGCTTGAACAATGGCCTTCTTAACAAGATCGGGATTGCCAGCGGAATCGTCGGTGTGTCCGCCGCTGAATATCTCTTTGATTTGATCTGTAATCGTCATAACTTGCTCCTACCCCATAGTATGGAGGGAAAGATAGAGCTTGTCGACGCAAAAGCCAGAGCCTATTGGACTGTGTTAGGCGTTTTCTGCTTCTTCCACGATCATCTCAAGTTCTAACCAAAGCTCTTCACTTTCTTCTAGCTCAGATTGTTTGCTGGTCAACTGTGCACTCAACTTGGCAAAATGGTCTGGTTTCTTCGTAAAGAGCGAAGGATCCGCCAATTCTTTGCCAAGGTTTTCGATCTCTTGTTCAAGCTTTGCCATTGTGTCCGGCAGTGACTTTCGTGCCAGTTCCTGTGCGTAGGTGAGTTTGGATTTCTTTAATGAGGACTTTGGCTTGGCCGGGGGTGGCGTTGAGGCTGTAGGTTTGGGTTTTTCTTTGATCTTCGCCGGCTGGTCCTGTTGAGATTTTGCGCGCTGAACCATGGCATCACTATAGCCGCCCGCATACTCAACAGCAGTGCCGTCGCCCGCCAGAAAGATCGTAGAGGTGACAAGCCGGTCGAGAAAATCACGGTCGTGGCTCACCAGCAGGACCGTTCCTGGGTATTCCGACAGCATTTCTTGCAACAAATCCAATGTCTCGATGTCCAAATCATTTGTCGGCTCATCGAGAATTAAGAAGTTGGACGGCAATGCCAATGATTTCGCGAGGGTCAGTCGGTTTCGCTCTCCCCCTGACAACATAGAAACCGGTGATCTCGCTTGTTTCTCGTCGAACAAAAATTCCTTGAGGTAGGTAACGACATGGCGCGGTGTACCTTGAACCATGATTTGGTCGCCGCCTGAATCTGCGAGCGTGTCCCAAAGGGTCATGTTGTCGTTCAGGCTGCTGCGTTTTTGATCAAGGAATGTGATGTCGAGGTTGGTGCCTTGACGTACCGAGCCTGTGTCGGGCTCGATTGCACCGGTTAACAAAGATAGTAAAGTAGACTTTCCGGCCCCGTTTGGACCAACGATGCCAACGCGGTCGCCGCGTGCGATCTTAACAGAGAAGTCCTTG
This sequence comes from uncultured Alphaproteobacteria bacterium, assembly GCA_905480575.1. Classification (GTDB taxonomy): domain Bacteria; phylum Pseudomonadota; class Alphaproteobacteria; order UBA7985; family CAJQQZ01; genus CAJQQZ01. Next base: position 4,830 of record CAJQQZ010000003.1, read on the forward strand.
AGTATGGTTCGCTCGCCATAGCTTTTGGAGATCGATTTGGCTTCGATGACCATTTTGCCAGAGGTCCTACCAGCGTCAGCTTCCAGTTTGACGGAGCCAACTCTATCCATCTGATCCGCTCTCTCGGCCCTCAATTTGTGCAAGCGTCGAATGCGGCCTTCGTTACGGGCACGGCGAGCCGTAATGCCTTCTCTTGACCATCTGGTTTCTTCGGCAATCAGCTTGTCGAGTTTGCGTTGGTCTTCGGCATCTTTCTCTAGAACAGTATTTGACCAGACTTCGAAGTCGCCGAAACCTTTCTCCAGGCGGCGGGTTTTGCCACGGTCGAGCCAGCAGACAGCTTTTGTTAGGCTTTTGAGGAAGGCACGATCGTGGCTGATAACGACAATGGCGCCGGGATAGGCCTTAAGCTCTTCTTCTAGCCATTCAATCGTATCGACGTCCAGGTGGTTGGTTGGCTCGTCCAGCAACAATACATCAGGTTCGGAGGCGAGGGTGCGTGCTAAGGCGGCGCGACGTCCTTCACCACCTGACAAAGAGTCAACGGTCTTAGCAGGGTCAAGCTTCACGTTTTCTAGGGCGATTTCCGCGCGGTAAGTCTCATGTACCTGATCAGAAGGCAGGCCATCGACAACGAAGTCTTTCAGCGTCTCGAAGCCCGAGAAGTCAGGTTCCTGGTGCAGATAGGAAATGCGGCACCCAGGTTGGAGGAAGTATTGACCGTCGTCCGGTTTGACTTCCCTTGCCAAGATTTTGAGCAAGGTCGATTTGCCAGCCCCGTTGCGTCCTACGATACACAGGCGTTCGCGTTTCGAAATCAGTATTTCAACGTCCTTGAAGAGAGGGCGACCGCCAAAAGTCAAAGTGGCGTTTTGAATACTAAGTATGGGCTTAGACGGGGGCATTGAATGGCCTAGGGCTAGGGGAATTTCGCGACTTCATGCTGTGACACAGCGTTGCTGTCAAGAACAACTGTTCATGATCATAAGGATCACTAAAAAGGGGATCGCTTTGAATGCTTGGATTATGAGATCGTTCTAAGCAGCCGCAGGGTTGGCAAAAAACTCATCAACCAATTGAGGCGTCATAGCAGGGTTAACATTGGCGAAAGTTTCGACGGAGGCTTTTGCCGCCTCAATACCGTGAACAATTGCACAGTCGATTTCATTGCCAAGCGCAATCGAGGCAACAGTGCCAGCTGTGAGCGCGTCACCCGCTCCACTAACATTTACCACGTTTGCGGGGGGTGTTGCCATATGGCGAACCTCGTCTCTACCCCGAACTCCGTAAACCAAGCCTTCAGCGCCCAATGTTATAACCGCCAGCTTCGCACCAGCCTTTAGCAAATCAGATACTGCATTGCTGGCAGATGCCAGAGATGTTAGCTCACAATCGAGAAAAATTTCTGCCTCTATGCGATTAAGGAACAATCCGTCCATTGCACCTAGAAACGGCCTGAAGTTTTTCACGAGTGCAGCGGAGTCTGCGGCGGCGAAGAGTTTCGCCCCAACTTTTGGAGCTTGCTCACAAAGGGCTTCCAAACTGTCGCTTTGCACGTGATTGTCGACAATCCAGTAAGGCCAGTCATCCAAATTAGAAAGGTGTGGTTCAAGCCACCGCTTACTCAATGCCTGATAGAGAGATAGATCGGCTAGGCCAAATTGAATGTTGCCATCATCGCAAACCAGCGTGGTCGACCAACCTGTTCCAGCGTTATCGAGCAACTCCATTTCTTCGGTATCAACACCCGATTGATTGAGGGAGCGAAGCAACTCTTTTGCTTCTTGATCGTTGCCCAAAACCGAAAGCAGCTTAACCGGGAAGCCCAATATGGAGAGGTCCATAGCTGTGTTTAAACTGGCACCACTGGGGACACGTTGTGTTGAAACCGAATTCAACTGGTGCATTTTCAAGGGAGAGGTGAGAGAGGCAAGCCTATCCCAATGGGCTGCACCAATGCAGGCGATCTTAGGGCGCTTCAGCGGAGTCATAGCCATGCTAGACAGGTATCCTTTTCCCATTTTCAGTCGAAAGGGTAGGTGGATTTCCAGTTGGACGAATCACGAACAGTAACAAAGCAGAAAATTTCGTGAACCGCAATCGCAATTTAGGAACGCCAGCTCTGCGTTTTTTGCATGGCTGAAGTGCGCAAACTGCTTGTCGGCACCAGAAAAAGGGAAACAAATAGTACTAATTCTAGGTATTGCCTAAAATTAGCCAAAGTGTTTTTCTTAAATTGCAAAAGAACAAGATTAACTTTCGGGGTACAGAAATGCGTAATTCCTTTTTATTCGCCAGTAGTTTGCTGGTTTTGGCAAGCTGTTCTCAAACTGGAGAGATGAACAATACAGGTTCTGGCGCTGCGCTGGGTGCCTTGGCGGGTGCTGGTGTCGGTCAGTTGGTTGGTGGAGATACTGAGGCTACATTGATCGGTGCTGGCGTTGGTGCTTTGGCGGGCGCAGGCGTTGGTCACTATTTGGATCAGCAAGAAAAAGAGTTGAGGCAAAGCTTGGCGACAACAGATGTTCAGGTCGAAAGAGTCGGGGACCAAATTAATCTCATAATGCCCGGTGATGTGACCTTCGCGGTAAATTCAAGCACTGTTAGCCCGCAGTTTTACGGGCCAATCTACTCCGTTGGAGATATTCTACGCAAATACGATAAATCTATCGTTACAGTAGAAGGGCACACCGATAACACTGGTGGCATGTCTCTCAACCAATCCCTTTCAGAGCGCCGCGCACAAGCAGTCGCTTCTCTCCTGACGTCGAGAGGGGTGAGTTACAATCGTATGTCGATTATAGGCTATGCATATAACCAGCCCAAAGCCTCCAATGCGACAGAAGCTGGACGTTCAATCAACAGACGTGTTGAAATCAAAATTCGCGGGCAGGCTGGCTGATCAACCCATCTCCTGAAACGACGACAGATCAAAGAAAAAGGGCTCAGAAATTTCTGAGCCCTTTATTCGTTCGGTTAGTCAGTGAGACTAATTCGCAATAGTTAGATCACACCGAGCTGGCGTAGTGTATCCATTGTGATACCGTCAGCTTTTTGGCCGTTTGCAACCTGGAAACGGTCGATCGCGGCTTGTGTTCTAGAACCAAAACGACCATCAATCGGGCCAGGGTTGTAACCTCTAGCGAGCAGAGCACCCTGAACACGCTTCAACAAGGCCGGTGTCGTGTTGGTTTCACACAGGATTGATTTCCAAACTGTGCGTTCTGGCTCAACAACAACCTGTCTCGTGACTGTGCTGTAAACCGGATCGATTTTCACAATCTGTTCTTTGGCTGGTGTTGTGATGACGCGTTTTTCAACTTGCTTAGTCACCGCAGGGATAACCTGGCGTTCAACGCGCGCTGGTTGGTCGATAACTCGCTTGCTGATAACTTTCTTAACAGCAGGAATGACTTCTGTTCTTGTTGTTGCTGGCTGAACCAAAACGCGCTTCTTAACGCTCTTGTATTTGGCAGGAACCTCAACAAGGCACATGATTTCGCCTGTCGCTAGGTCAACACGGCTGATCGGGCCTTTACCCTTTTTCCAAACCTGTTTGGCAGGGCTGATCATGACTTGTTCTTGAACGGTATCGTACTTGGCCGGAACTGGAATAACTTTTCTAGCTTCAGGACGAACGATGATTTCCTGTTGCACTGTTCTGTAAGTCGCAGGAACAGTGATGAGTTTTTCTTCAGCTTCCTTTACAACAATCGTGTCTGTCACGGTGCCGTACTGGGCTGGAAGAATTTTAACTTCTTGCCCGGCTGGCTTAACCAAAACCTGTTCAGCAACAGATTGCGTCTTACCAACGATCGTTACGCGCGCCCAACATTCGCCGGGTTTTGCGTTCGGTGGGACCGAGGACAAGGCGCTAGCGCTGCTGCTTGTATTGAATGGTGTAGTTGGCGCAGCAGGTGCAGGATTAGCAGGGGCGATAGGCGCACGCGCTCTAACTGATACGGCATCGCGCGACTGAACTTGGACAGGTTCAACTGTCGCACCGTCGTCAACACCGTGTAATTGATTGCAGCCTGACACTAGCAATAATGCACAACTACTGGCCAGAAGTAGCTTGGTCGGATTCATAATCTTCTAAGTCCCTTAAAACGCCCAAATTTCGGAAGCCAGCGTAAGTTACTATCTACGGGCTCAACTTTCTATCAAATTGATAGTGCGCTAAATAGGTGCACCGTGAAAGCCTGCCGTCCGAAATAAATTGATTTACAAACTTTATTAAAGTCTAACTCAAAAATCTCAATAGAATCAACAGCTAGTCACCTAACTGTTATCTGTTCGATGATTAACTGTCGCACCCGCAGGTGTCAAGTAAAGATAAAACTTGAGCGAATAGGCGTGACATTTATGCATCAGTGACTCTGGCCTTGCACTGTACGTAAACCACGCGAATCGCGTGGTTTACGTACAGTGCAAGGCCAGAGGCTTGAGGCGAATCAACGAGTTATACACAGCCCATTTAGTCATTTTGGTGCTTATTGAGTTGGCGAACATATCGAAGTGAGCTCTCACTTCCCTTGTTGAGTTGCCGACTTCCTCAATAAAAGCTAGTCTCTTTCATAAGAAGTGCAACAAACAAGCTTGATCATATAGGAGAGCATAAATGGCCGCTAAACAGGCAACGTCAGATCAGTTGGCCCCTTGGCTGGATTCCTACCCGGAAAATGTCGATTGGGGCATGGAAATAGTGCCGAAATCCCTGGTTGATTTAGTGGATGGTGCCGTCGCAGAGCATGGATCAAAAGATGCCATGGATTTCCTCGGTAAAACTTGGAGCTTCAATGATCTAGGCAAAGCTTCTGATCAAGTTGCTAAAGGATTGCAGGCCCAGGGGATTGGCTCTGATACACGCGTTGGCCTGTTACTCCCCAACTGCCCTTACTACCCGTTCCTCTATTTTGGTATCCTGAAGACTGGCGCGACAGTGGTTAATATGAACCCGCTCTATGCCGACCATGAAATCAAGCATTTGATTGAGGACGCCGAAGTTGACATCGTTGCGACTCTCGATCTCAGCATGCTGTTTGATAAAGTCTACGCACGTCTCGAGGATACCCAGATCAAGAAGGTTTTGGTCTGTCCCTTCAAGCCCGCGCTTCCTGCATTGAAGAGTTTCTTGTTTGGTCTGTTCAAGGGCAAAGAGCTCGCCAGGGTTCCGTCAGATGACCGAGTGTTGCAATGGGATGCTTTGATTGCGAACGATGGAGCTTACACTAAGCCCGAGCTGGACCTCGATGGCATCGCCGTTCTCCAGTACACAGGGGGTACCACAGGTGTTCCAAAAGGCGCGTCACTGTCCCATGCCAACATCTACGCCAATTGCATCCAGGTGAATGCCTGGTTTGCGGATCTTGAGCCAGGCAAGCAATCGGTTGTTGCTGTCTTACCGTTCTTCCACGTTTTTGCCATGACTGGTTGTCTCAATTGGTCGATTATGAATGGCACGAAGATATTCATGCTGCCTCGGTTCGAGTTGAAGGACTGTTTGAAAACGATCCAGAACTCTAAGGCGACGCTCTTCCTTGGTGTGCCGACGATATATAACGCGATTAACAATTCACCTTTGACGGCTAAGTACGACCTGTCCCATCTTAAATACTGTGTTTCTGGTGGCGCGGCTCTGCCGGTTGAGGTCAAGCGTAAGTTTGAAGAGATCGCGAGTTGTAAACTTGTCGAGGGCTATGGCCTGAGTGAAACTTCGCCAGTCGCCACAGTGAATCCACCTCACGGTATGATCAAATCTGGCTCTATTGGACAACCTTTGCCCGGCACGCGCATTGACATCGTTTCAATCGAAGACGGAGAAACCTTTATGCCGTTGGGTGAGAAGGGCGAGATCTGCATTTCCGGTCCTCAGGTCATGCAGGGCTACTGGAATAAACCAGAAGCCAACGCTCATGATCTGCGTGGTGGTATATTCCACACTGGTGACGTCGGTTATATGGATGAAGACGGCTTCACCTTTATTGTTGACCGTCTGAAAGAGATGATCATTGCCGGCGGCTACAAAATTTACCCGCGCCATGTCGAGGAAGCCGTTTATCTTAATGACAAGATCCTAGAGGTCGCCGTTATCGGCGTGCCGGATGAGTACCGCGGCCAAACAGTGAAAGCTTGTGTTGTTTTGAAAGAAGGGCAAACGATGACCCTTGATGAACTCAACAAAGGCCTCGAGAGTCATTTGTCGAAAATCGAATTACCAAAGGTGTTCCAGCTTTATGATGAGCTGCCGAAATCACCCATTGGAAAGATACTCAAAAAAGAATTGGTTGCCGAACACCTCGCGGCGACTAAATAGAACCCAAACACCGAATAGATATAAACCAAGGAAAACGAACCCATGACTTCAGCAGTGATTGCTGGCTACGCCCGCACGCCATTCCATTTCGCCTATAAAGGTAACCTCAAAACCGTTCGCCCAATGGAATTGGCCGCGACCGCGGTCAAAGGCGTGCTCGACAAATCGGGTGTTAACAAAGACGACATTGAGGACTTGATCCTTGGTTGTTCTTTCCCAGAGGCCGAGCAGGGCTTTAACATGGCGCGTTTGGTTGTCTTCGCTTCGGGCCTTGGTCGCAACGTTGGTGGCATGACGTTGAACCGTTTCTGTGGTTCCTCCATGCAGTCCGTTCATTCTGCCGCTGGTGCCATTGCTATGGGCGCGGGCGATGCCTTCATTTGTGCCGGTGTTGAATCCATGTCTCGTGTGCAAATGGGTGGTTTCAATCCATCGCTTGATCCAGATGTGCTGGCGGTTGAGCCTCATGCCTATATCTCTATGGGTGACACAGCGGAAAACGTTGCGAAAAATTATTCGATTTCAAGGGCAGAGCAGGAAGAACTTGCGGTTCTCAGTCATGCGAAAGCCGCGCAAGCGTGTGAAAGTGGCAAGATGGCAGATGAAATCATGGCGATTGAGACCAAAGACGGTGTGGTCGATCAAGATGGTTGTATCCGCCCTGGCACCAATGCAGAAGGCCTCGCCGGTCTAAAGCCAGTCTTTAAAGCCGACGGTACAGTGACAGCAGCGACCTCGTCACCACTGACGGACGGAGCAGCGGCAACGCTGGTTTGCTCAGAAGATTATGCCAAGGCGAATGGGTTGCCGATCCTGGCACGTATCCGCTCTTGTGCGATCTCTGGCTGTGCGCCAGATGTCATGGGTCTCGGCCCGATCGGTGCTACGAAGAAAGCGCTGTCTCGTGCTGGCCTGACTATTGATGATATTGACCTGTTCGAGATCAATGAAGCCTTCGCCAGCCAGGCCATTGCCTCTATGCGTGATCTGAAAATCGATGTGAACAAGGTGAACCTCGACGGCGGTGGCATGGCGATCGGTCATCCTCTCGGTGCGACGGGTGCTCGTATCACAGGCAAAGCGGCGTCTCTTCTCAAGCGTGAAGGCGCTCAGTTCGCTGTCTCGACGCAGTGCATTGGTGGTGGCCAAGGTATCGCAACCGTTCTTGAGGCTGTGTAAAAAATCATGAATGAAATCAAGAAGGTAGCCGTCATCGGCTCAGGCGTGATGGGCAGTGGTATTGCTGGTCAGGTCGCAAACGCTGGCATCCCAGTGGTTCTTTTGGACATCGTGCCAAAAGAGGGCAAGAACCGCAATGCTTTGGCGGAGGGTGCGGTTGCACGCATGCTCAAAACCAAGCCCGCGCCTTTCATGCACAAATCCAACGCTAAGCTGATCACCACCGGCAACACAGAGGATCACCTCGACCTGCTGGCGGATGTTGATTGGGTTGTTGAAGTCATCATTGAGAACCCAGCGATCAAGCGCGATCTCTATGGCAAGCTGGACAAGGTCTGTAAGGCCGACGCCATCATCACGTCGAACACATCGACCATTCCGCTTTCGATCCTCACGGAAGATATGTCGGCGGCGCGTAAGAAGCGTTTCGCGGTCACGCACTTCTTCAACCCACCACGCTACATGCGTTTGCTGGAATTGGTTGAAGGCAAAGCGACTGAGGCATCTGTTGCTGAAACCCTACGTCAGTTCTGTGACGTGACACTCGGCAAAGGCGTTGTTGGTTGTAATGACACGCCGGGCTTCATCGCCAACCGCATCGGCAACATGTGGCTGCTGGCTGCTTGTAATGGAGCCTTTGATCTTGATTTGACAGTTGAGGAAGCCGATGCTGTTTCCGGGCGTCCTTTTGGGCTTCCCAAGACAGCCACTTTCGGCCTCTTCGACCTCGTCGGTATTGATCTGATGCCGTTGGTGAATAAATCGTTGGCGGACAACGTTGGTCAAGGCGATTTGTTCCTGAAGGTCAATCGGGACCAGCCCTATATCGATAAAATGATCGCCGATGGCTACACCGGTCGCAAGGGCAAAGGCGGTTTCTACCGCATGAACAAAGCCGGTGGCAAGCGTGTCATGGAAACACGCGATCTGAAAACCCACGAGTACCGCTCTACGATCAAGCCTGATCTGGCATCGCTCAAAACCAAGTCGTTGAAGGCCTTGGTTGAGACCGGTGACAAGGGCTCTGACTATGCTTGGTACATTCTTTCCCGCGGTCTGCTCTACGCCGTGCAAGTGGCGGAAGAAATCGCCGGTGACATCGTCGCCATCGATGAGGCCATGCGCCTGGGCTACGCCTGGAAGCAAGGCCCGTTCGAAATGATCGACGAGCTGGGTGCGGCTTGGTTTGCTGACAAACTCAAGGCCGACGGCAAAGAAGTACCGACACTGCTGACCATGGTTGGCAACGGCACTTTCTACAAGGAAGAAGGCAGCAAGCTGTTCTACTTCGGTTATGACGGTGCCTATCACGAAGTCACACGCGGCGAGGGCGTTCTCCTGCTCGCGGATATCAAGCGCGATGCCAAGCCATTGATGACCAACCCATCTGCTTCTGTCTGGGATATCGGAGACGGCGCGCTCTGTCTGGAATTCCACACCAAGATGAACGCCATCGATGCCGACATCATGGGCATGATCAACGATGCGCGCACGCATATCGAGGGCAGCAGCGAGCATAAAGCGCTGGTCATCTATAACGAAGGCGGCAACTTCTCCGCCGGTGTTAATCTGGCGCAAGCGGTCGGCGCTTTGGTGGACAAGGACCTCGACACGGTTGAGGCCACGGTTCGCACGGGCCAAGAAACCTACGCCGCGCTCAAGTTCGCGAACTTCCCAACAGTCGGCGCACCATCCGGCATGGCGCTGGGCGGTGGCTGTGAAGTGCTGCTCCATTGCGCGTCAATTCAGGCACACTCTGAATCCTACATCGGCTTGGTCGAGGTCGGCGTTGGCTTCATTCCGGGTTGGGGCGGGTGCAAGGAGCTGTTGCTGCGCTGGATCAACAACAAGCGCCGCCCTGGTGGCCCGGTGCCACCCGTGGTGCAAACCTTCCAGACCATCGGCACAGCCAAGGTTTCGACGTCGGCTCGCGAAGCCCAAGACCTGCTGTTCGTCAGCCACAAAGACGGCATCACGATGAACAAAGACCGCCTGTTGTTCGATGCCAAAAAACGCGCGCTGGCTCTAGTCGACGGTTATCAAGCCCCTGAAAAGCAGGAAGAAATCCGCTTGCCAGGCATCGGTGTCAAGGCTCTGCTCGACAACACCACCAAAGAATTCGCTGGCAAAGGCCTGGCCACACCGCACGACTTGGTGGTGTCAGAACGCCTGGCCTGGGTCCTCTCAGGTGGCGACAACGACATCACTGATATGCTGAGCGAGGATGACCTGATCATGATGGAGCGCAAGGCGTTTATGGATCTGGCCGGGACGGATGCAACCTTGGCAAGGGTGCAACATATGCTGGAGACCGGGAAGCCGTTGCGGAATTAGAGGGATTTGGGAGCGGTCAACTAATGTGGCGATTTGTTATTCCTATTGTGATATTTTGGCCAATCCTGATTTTCTTGCCATTCTTTGCATTGGTTGAGGTTGCGGAGTTTTTTGGATGTGAAGTCTCCGCCGCTGGGCCCTATCCTTGCCGTTTGGCAGGATTAGACATTGGTGGTTTTTTAGACAACTGGATGCTGTTTGGGATATTGATGATGGTTGGGGTGATTTTTTGGGTTATTCCAGCCATCATCATTTGGTTTTGTTCTAACTGAAACAGTGGTTTGTTTTGCAATCGTGCAAAAATGTAAACCTGTCACCGTACCTGTTTCCTTAATAATTTATAAGGAAATCAAATGGAAATCACAGCTGGAATAGCTAACAAAATAGTTGATTATGAAATTTTTGATCATGCTTTTAGAGAAGATGTGTTTAACTTTGAACAGTTTAAAGAGGATTTTCTAGCGTTAAGCGCGAAAGTCGATGGAGAAGTCTATTCCCTAGAGCTTGACGTTTGTCCCAATCGAGAGACAGTCGTAATCTGGGAAAATTGGCAGCCAAAAATAAATAAACGACGTCGTTTTTATGCAATAAACGACCCAAATGAATTGGATCGCTTTGTTACCATTGGATTAGAGCACATTCGGCCCTATGGATGTTTTCTGCCTGTAGAGAAGACAATTCCCATTGTGCGTGATTTCTTCGAAAACGTTTTTGCTCCCTCAGACCGGATTCAGTGGATTGAAAGCCATCAACTTGAGTGGCCTCCTTCTGATGTAGAGATTGAAGAGCTTCATCCCGCCTACAAAGAATATCTGGTTAGAACAGGGAAAACGTTTTGAGTTACGATGACAGTGGGGCTGTTGAAAAAAGCCATATACAGGACGATTAGGTGCCTGAGTATGGCATGATTGGCCGAGATATCATAATCTGGAACGCCATCCCCATTGTGAAGATTTCAGTTCCCCTGAAAGCACGTCGCGGCTCAAT
>CAJQQZ010000004.1 GCA_905480575.1 uncultured Alphaproteobacteria bacterium
TCTATCTCTTCGATAAGATGCACACCGATATCCTGGCTACCTGGAATCATGGCGGAGTGTCAGATCTAACCGCGAAATTCCCTAAATTTGAAGGGTCCTTTCTGTTTGATGAAAAGAAGATCCAAGATACCAAAGTCGAAGTGACCATAAATGTTGCCAGCGTCACGACAGGCGTTCAAGCTTTAGACGGCAATATTGCGAGCAAGAACTTTTTCGATCCCAAGGTCTATCCAGAGATCCATTTCATTGGGAAAGAAGTTATCCGAACAGGAGCAAAAACCGCTCAGGTGGTTGGTGACTTGACAATCCAAGGTGTGACTAAGGCAACAGTTTTGGATGTGAAATTGGTTCACAAGGGCGAACACGCCCTCAAGTGGTTTCACGCTGCTTACAAGGGAGACTGGTTGGGTTTTAAGGCTAGCACAACAATCCTTCGATCAGAGTTCGGCCTAAATCGCTGGGCGCCCTTCGTCTCTGACCGCATTAAAATTTCCATCAGTGCTGCCCTCTACAAAAAGCGCAAAAAGTAAGAAAACCCTAAGGCGGTAAGGGTTTCTCCCTTACCAAAGGGAGTTGGCGAAGTTGAACCGGCGTGCTATAAGGGGGCGGATTCAATTTGATAAATTTTATCTATCTGATCGTTGTAAGTGATTTGTGATCTTTCTCTAAATAAAATGAGCGCACCTCTTAAGAGTTGCCTCGCATTGTTTTTACTCGCGGGCCTGACGGCCTGTGCCGTCACAAAGCCAATTGTAACCACGCGCGTCGTTGAACCAACTGTTGTCGAAACACCTGTTGAATCGGTGCAGTCTGGTCAACAACTAGCCAGTGCTCCCGTGCCAGCGGCACCCACGACAAGCAACTTGGTTAGTTCGCAGGGTTCACGTCTCCAGCAAGCTGATCCCAACCGAGTTCTAACGTATCAGAATGGTCAACCCGTCATTCAAGGCGGAGGGCAATTTAGTCAGAACCAACAAGATTTGACCTACCTTCCGGCCGATTCTTCGACCGTCAGTCAGCCGGTTATCCAAAAGGCCTCGACAACGACGTCGAAGAAAACGCCGAAGAAATTCAGCTCATGGGTTTTACCGTCGCGAAAAATCGTTAAAACGCCGAAGTCTCTTGTCGACGAAGGAAGAAACCCCTGTGCCCTCACTTTTGACGATGGTCCGCACAAGACATTGGACCCACAGATCCTCTCGATTCTTGACCAACACGGCATTCGTGCAACCTTCTTCCTCATAGCAAAGAGCGTCAAAAGACAGCCCGAACTGACTAAAGAAATTGCAGCCAGGGGTCATGAAATTGCTCATCATTCTTGGGATCACGATGACTACAAAAAGAAGAATGGAGCAGGACAGGCAGCTGATCTCAAAAGAGCCAATGATGTGTTCAACAACCTAGGCATTTACCCCACAGTTTTCCGCCCTCCTTATGGCTCTTTCAATAAGAAAACCGTCAGCTTAGCGCGCCAGGCCGGATTAGATACATTCCTTTGGACCAACGACCCCGAAGATTGGCGCAAACGGGATGCTGCCACCATTCGTTCTCGCGTTAATGCACGATACACCCCCGGTTCCGTCGTCTTGTTGCATTCGATCGTTCCAGGAACGGTAAAAGCACTGCCAGGTATCATTGAGGACCTGAAGGCCAAAGGTTGCCAATTTGTAACGTCCAGCGAATGGATTGCGGCGGTCTCATCTAACTGACCACGTCAGTCCTGCGTCATTGAAACCCCTTTCTCCATTTTGCATTTGTAAGGCAGTTTGCTAAAAACTAGTCGTAATGAGACAATTTACGGCTAGGGAGCAAGTCATGACTGGAAAGTTCGCCGAAGTTCACAAGCGTTCAATTGAAGACCGAGAAGGTTTCTGGGCTGAAGTAGCCGAAGGCATCGATTGGGTTAAAAAATGGGACAAGGTTCTCGATGACACCAACGCGCCCTTGTACCGTTGGTTTACCGGCGGCGAACTAAACACCTGCTACAACGCGCTGGATCGTCACGTCGAACGCGGTAAGGGTGAACAAGCCGCTCTCATTTATGACAGCCCCGTTACTGATACAAAGCGAACTTACTCTTACTCAGAACTCCTCAATCTGGTTGCCACTTTCGCTGGTGCGCTCGCCAATCAAGGTGTCGGAAAAGGTGATCGTGTCATCATTTACATGCCGATGATTCCTGAGGCATTGATCGCTATGCTGGCGTGCGCACGACTGGGCGCTGTTCATTCTGTTGTCTTTGGTGGTTTTGCAGCAAACGAATTAGCAACGAGAATCGACGACGCCTCCGCCAAGTATATTATCTCTGCTTCTTGCGGGATCGAACCAGGCCGGATTGTGGAATACAAGCCTCTCCTGGACCAAGCGATTGAAATCGCTGATCATAAGCCAGATGGGTGTATCGTTTTCCAGCGTCCACAATGCGAAGCTACGATGATTGCTGGCCGTGACGTCGATTGGCATGAAGCCGTCGCAAAAGCGGAACCACACGACTGTGTTACCGTCAAAGCGACGGACCCTCTCTACGTCCTCTACACCTCTGGCACAACTGGCCAACCAAAGGGAATTGTCCGCGATAATGGCGGCCATGCTGTGGCTCTCAACTGGTCGATGAAGGCGCTTTACGATTGTGATCCAGGCGATGTTTTTTGGGCAGCCTCTGACGTTGGTTGGGTTGTTGGGCATTCGTACATTGTTTACGCCCCGCTCCTCGCCGGCTGCACCTCCGTCATGTATGAAGGCAAGCCTGTGGGAACGCCCGACGCAGGCGCATTTTGGCGCGTCATGGCTGAGCACAAGGTCAAATGCATGTTCACGGCCCCGACAGCAATCCGTGCCATTAAGCAGCAAGACCCAGAAGGTAACCTCGCCAAGGATTATGATCTTTCACACCAAAAGAGCCAGTTTGTAGCCGGTGAACGCTGTGATCCCGATACGCTCGAGTGGACCCAGCGCGTCCTTGGAGTTCCTGTCATTGACCATTGGTGGCAAACCGAAACCGGCTGGTCCATTGCATGTAACTGCCTCGGCATCGAAGAATTGCCAGTAAAGATCGGTTCTCCGACGATGCATGTCCCTGGCTGGAATTTGAAGGTCCTAGATGCAGACGGCAAAGAAGTAGAACCCGGCACGGTTGGCAATATCTGTGGCGAACTGCCTTTGCCGCCTGGTACGCTGCCAACGATTTGGAACGCCGAAGAGCGTTATCTGAACTCTTACCTCAAACCGTTCCCTGGGTACTACATGACAGGAGATGCGGGCTACATCGACGAAGATGGGTATGTCTATGTCATGGCTCGCACGGACGACATCATCAATGTCGCCGGTCATCGTCTATCGACGGGAGCCATGGAGGAGGTCCTAGCCAGCCATCCTGAAGTCGCTGAATGCGCGGTCATCGGCGCCGAAGATGACCTGAAAGGGCAAATGCCACTTGGCTTCTATGTCTTGAACGCAGGATCTGCGCTGAGCGAAGAGCAGGTCAGCAAAGAGCTTGTGGCCTTGGTCAGGGAAAAAATTGGCCCAGTCGCAGCTTTCAAAACCTCCTGCCAGGTGAAACGACTGCCTAAAACGAGGTCTGGGAAAATCCTGCGCGGGACAATGCGTTCTATTGCCGATGGAAAACCATACAAAGCACCCGCAACAATTGACGATCCCGCTATCCTGGATGAAATCACTGAGAACCTGAAATCCATTGGTTATCCCAAAGGTTAACTAGCTTTGCCCTCAATCAGCCTGATCACTCTTACCAAGGACAATCCAGCTGATTTCGAGGCATGTTTTTTGAGTTTTGTTACTGGCAGCGATAGCTTCTTTTCAGAAGTTATCGTCTCGGATGCCAGCGAAAAGGATGAAGTTAAGGCGTTAGCGCGGCGCTACTCCTTAACCCATCTGTGTTCTCAACCAGGTAGAGGCGCACAATTGGCGGCAGGTGCCGCTCAAGCTGCCGGCGAATGGATTCTCTTTCTGCACAGTGACACCCAGCTAGTCGATGGTTGGCAGCAAGCATTAGCAAAACACGTCGACAGCACACCTCACAGGGCGGCTGTTTTTCGACTAGCATTCAACGCGCCAAGTTTTGGTGCCCGTTTGGTTGCCGGATGGGCAAACTTCAGGACTCGATTGTTCGGCTTGCCTTACGGAGATCAAGGGCTTTTCATTTCGAACCAGCTCTATCAAGAAATTGGTGGGTTTGACCCCCACTTGCCGCTGATGGAAGACGTAGACATTGTTCGAAAGCTCGGCAGAGAGAGGCTTCGCCTACTTTCGGCTAGGGCTGTTACTTCGGCTGAAAAATATAAAAAGGATGGTTGGTTTAAGCGGAGCCTTCGGCATTTCAAATTCTTCTTTTTGTATCAAAGCGGAAAATCAGTTAGGGATATCTATCAGGACTACTACCGCTAGCGAGATCTTATGACCGAATTGCGCCACCCAAAGGCAGACAACGTGAAGCTGGCGGTCATCACCATCATTTTTACAGTCTTCGCTTTATCTTTGGGTGATGCTTTAATCAAAGGGCTAAGCCTTTCGTTTCCCCTTTGGCAGCTTTTCGTTTTGAGGAGCCTGATCGCAATCCCCGCCCTGATCATCTTTATCAGGCTTCGCGCCAAATCAACGTCTTTGATGCCCAAAGCTTGGTTTTGGATCACAGTCCGCAGCCTGCTTCTCTCCTTGATGTGGGTTGCCTACTATGTGGCCCTTCCCTTTATTGACCTCGCGGTTGCCGGTGCGGTTTATTACACTTTGCCACTGTTCATAACGCTCCTCGCTTGGTTGTTTGTCGGCGAAAAAGTATCACCAATCGCATGGTTGGCGATTGGCGTTGGTTTCTTAGGCGTGATAGTCATACTGCGCCCCAGCGGTGAGGACTTTAACTGGGCTGCTTTGTTGCCACTCATATCCGCTCTCTTCTATGCCATTGCAATGCTTCTCACTCGTACCAAGTGCCATGATGAAAGTCCGCTCATCTTGGGGCTCTCCCTCCATGTTTCGCTCGTTGGTTTAGGGTTGTTGGGCACTTTTCTTTTGCCTCTGGTGTTTCCTGAAGCTCAAGAGCTGACCGGAAATGCGTTCTTGTTTGGTGACTGGACCACCATGAACTCTACATCCTGGTTGGCGATGTGGGGATTGGCATTGGCGGCTGTTCTGGGGTCAGTGTTAGGAGCTTTTGCCTACCAGACTGGCCCTTCAGCTACTGTGGCCACGTTCGATTATTGCTACCTGGCTTTCATCGCCCTTTGGGGGATTATCTTCTTTGCTGAAATTCCAGACGTTTGGACGCTTGTCGGCATGGCTCTGATCGCCGTCGCGGGGATTTTAGCCATCAGGAAAACATCATGACAAAGACTCGTGCCGATAAAGTAAAAAGCTTCAGATCTTTACACCAAGCCGACAGCATTTTTGTCATACCCAACCCCTGGGATGTTGGGTCCATTCGAATTTTTGAAAATTCCGGATTCAAAGCTTTGGCAACCACCTCTACTGGCATGGCTTTTTCTCTCGGCCTTGTGGACGGCGATGTGAATCCAGGACTGGTTCTAGCCCATTGCAAAACCCTTGTTGAAGCAACAGACCTCCCTGTCTCAGCCGACTTGGAAAAAGGTTTCGGCGATGATCCCCAGGCCGTCTACGATACTATCGTTGCAGCCGCCGAAGTCGGCCTTGCTGGCGGCTCAATTGAAGACCATACCGGCGACCCAGACGATCCAATTTATGACAAATCACTGGCCGTAGAAAGAATAGCCGCGGCCGTTGAAGCAACCAGTGCCGTTGCAGGCGGCTTTGTCCTAACCGCACGGTGTGAAAACTTGCTTTGGGAACGCTCAAACATTGACGATGTCATTGATCGCCTGATTGCTTTTGAGGCTGTAGGAGCCGAAGTCCTCTATGCCCCTGCCCTGCGCACACTCGAAGATATCACAACGGTCTGTTCCTCGCTTTCTGCACCGGTCAATGTGGTCATGGAACAAGCAGGCACGCCATACAAAGTCGAAGAACTGGCGAAAGCGGGTGTGAAACGAATATCCCTTGGCGGCGCTCCCGCTCAGCTCGCGTATGGGTCAATCGCCAAGGCGGCGCAAGAAATAGTGCAGAGTGGCAGTTTTACCTTTACCCAAGACGCCATGG
Organism: uncultured Alphaproteobacteria bacterium; assembly: GCA_905480575.1. Classification (GTDB taxonomy): domain Bacteria; phylum Pseudomonadota; class Alphaproteobacteria; order UBA7985; family CAJQQZ01; genus CAJQQZ01. Next base: position 6,127 of record CAJQQZ010000004.1, read on the forward strand.
ACTTCTATGAGCTCCAAACAATCATCACATCCTGATTAAGGACCGAGACATGAAACTGGCATGGCCCGACGGTATTACCGCCGAAATTTTCGTCAGAGACTATTGGCAAAAGAAAGCCCTGCTGTTTCGTGCGGCCTTACCAGAATTTGAAAATCCAATCACACCCGATGAATTGGCAGGCCTGGCTCTTGATGAAGATGTTTCCTCTCGCATTATCGTAAAAGGCGAAGACGGCAGCTGGCACTGCCATCACGGACCCTTTGAAGAAGATGAACTAGAGAAACTGCCCGCTGAAGACTGGTCGATGCTCGTTACTGATGTTGATAAAGTACTACCGGAATTCCGGGCCTATCTGGAGCCTTTCTCGTTCATCCCTTCCTGGCGCATCGACGATCTCATGATTTCATATGCTCCCGCTGGCGCTTCTGTGGGAGCCCATGTTGACAACTATGACGTCTTCTTGTTTCAGGCAGTAGGTCGCCGCGAATGGTCAATCAGCGAAGATCCGAATGCCGATCTCTCCTACATTCCAGATCAAGACATCAGAATTCTTGCTAACTTTGAACCGGAGAACACTTGGATCTTAGAGCCAGGTGACATGCTCTATTTGCCACCTGGCGCCCCTCACCACGGGGTCTCGTTGGATGACGAATGCATGACCTGGTCAGTCGGCTTCCGCGCGCCAGCCCACAATGAAATCGTGGCTGATATTGCACAGGCACTGACCAAGACTCTTTCTGATGATTTGCGCTATGTTGATCCAGGCTTTAACTTGCAATCTGAGCCCGGTGAAATATCCAACGAAGCGCTCACTCGCTTTCGTGAGATCTGGGACGAACATGTGAACCCTGATGCCAGAAGCTTCGAGCAAATTATTGGGAAAGTTCTAACTGAGCGAAAATCAAACGAAAACGATGATACATCTGCATCCGAACAGATCGTCCAAGAAGATCAGGATTTGAGCCGCGTTCTTTTGGCAGAAGAGGGCGGTTGGGAACGAAACAGTCAATCGCGGCTGTCATTCATCAAACAAAGTGATGGCCAAGCCGACCTTTTTGCGGATGGAACGAGTTTTGTTTGCTCACATGAAACCGCCACCCTTTTAACCGGACAAGTCTACTTCGAATCAGAACAGCTTGCTCAGCTGGTAAATGATGGAGATGTGTTGCGACAGCTCCTGAATTCGCAAGTTCTAATCCCTATAGTAGAAGAATAAGGTCATAGGTGGAAATGAAACGTTCAAAAGAAGCCCTCGCCACCCGTGACCAGTGGGCCGCGAGAGCTGCGACACTAGAGTATTTGCAATCGGCAGAAGCTTCCGTGATGGCGCGCATGCATGAAACAAACCAGCACGAGGCCGCATGACATGTCACAGTTGAGCTCAAGCGGTACAGCGTATGAGTTAACCGGCTCACCAAACAACCCAACCCTTGTTCTCATTCACGGCTTAGGATTAAACCGCAAAGTCTGGACCGATCATATAGAGCCCTTGGCCGCCAGCTATCGTGTTCTGACATACGACCTCTTTGGCCACGGCGAGACCGTGCAACCGCCATCCAGGCCTTCGCTAAGTTTGTTTTCAGAGCAATTGGCAGGACTGTTGAATGAACTCGATATTGCGTCAGCACACATATCTGGTTTTTCTCTGGGTGGCATGATCAATCGTCGTTTGGCTATGGATCGTCCAGATCTAGTCTTGTCTTTGATCATCCACAATTCACCTCATGAGCGTAGTCCGGAAGGCCAGGCAACGGTAGAAAAACGCGCTGCCGACACCGGTGCTGGTGGGCCAGGAGCGACGCTCGACGCAACGATCGAGCGTTGGTTTACGGCGGATTACATAGTCAGCCACCCGAAAGAGATCCAAATGGTGCGTGATTGGGTGCTTGCCAATGAGATCGAAAGCTATACCCAATGTCGGCAAGTTCTGGCGCACGGCGTCAAAGAACTCATCCGGCCCAAACCGCCAATCACGCATCCAACTTTGGTGATGACATGTGAAAACGATAGCGGCAGCACCCCCGCTATGTCTCACGCCATCGCTTCTGAAATAGCGGGCGCAGAGACAATCATTGTGCCTGCTCTCCAACACATGGGTTTGATGGAACAGCCTGCGTTGTTCGTCGGACCAACTTTGAAATTCTTGAACAACCTTTCCAATTAAAGGAAGTAAACATGGCAAAAATGTCAGGTGGCCAGGCCGCCGTTGAATCCCTGAAAGCTGAGAACGTTGAACACGTTTTTGGTCTGATCGGCTCTGCCACTATGGAGATGTTCGATGCGCTCTATGACGCTGAGGAAATCAATTTCATTGGCATCCGTGATGAGCGCACCGGCACACATATGGCCGATGGTTATGCACGAGCTTCCGGCAAACCGGGTGTCATTCTTGCTGGTCAAAACGGCCCAGGTGCCACCAATCTTGTCACCGGCCTGGCGCAGGCTTCGGCTGCTTTCTCTCCAGTGGTTTCGATTGCCGGTGCTTTGTCTTCTGCCCATGTCTACCGCGACGCCTTCCAGGAGGTTGACCAGCAATCGCTGTTTAAACCCGTCACCAAGAAGACCTGGACAGTGACACAAGTCGACCGTGTGCCAGAAATGTTCCGTGAAGCCTTTCGCGTTGCCATGGCCCCTCGTCGTGGTCCCGTGCAGATCAACCTGCCGCGTGACGTCCTATCTGACACAGCTGAGTTTGAGGACTTGCAAGCACCGGAAACCTACCGCAACCAGTCTCTCCCAGAAGCATCAGGCGACGCAATCGAGCAAGCTGCTGCAATGCTACGCGGTGCCTCCAAACCTGTTATCGTTATTGGTGGTGGCATCAAGAATTTAGGAGGCCACCTTCAAGCCTTGGCGTTGGCAGAAGCTCTAAACACACCGATCATTATGGCACCTGGTCACGGCGACGCCCTGCCCTTTGGCCATCCGCTTAACGCGGGCCAAATGGGGCCGCGCGGGAATCCCGTCGCCTCACGCTTAGCCAAGGAAGCCGACGTCATTTTAGCGCTCGGGACACGCCTTGGCTTTAACTCAACATTCTACACTTATGACAACATCAACAAGGATGCCGCCATCATCCAGGTCGAATTGGAATCAACAGCAATCGGTCGCTATTTCCCTGTGACTTTGGGCATCTGGGCGGACTGTGTGTCGACGGCTGTTAAACTGACAGCCGCCGTCAAAGAACAAGCCGCGAAAGCCGAAGTTGAAGCCTGGACAGATACTTATAAGCAAGAACGCACCGCCTACCTCGCCAAACGCGATGCAGACGCAATCATGACAGAAGCACCGATACAACCCTCTGGCTTGTTCAAGGAACTGCGCTCGGTCCTGCCCAAGAACTCTGCCTTTACCATGGATGCTGGCACACTCTGCCTTCAGGCCACGGATGCTATGACTTATTGGGAGCCACCAGCGCTCTTCACGCCCTTAGACTTCGGCCTCGTTGGGTTTTCTTTTGCAGCTGGTCTTGGCATCAAACTCGCGCGCCCCGACAAACAAGTGATCTCCCTCATGGGTGATGGAGGTTTTGGCATGACAATCTCTGAACTCAGCACCGCTGTCCAGCATAACATCAACACCGTCACTTTGGTGATGAACAACCAGTGTTGGGGTGCCGAAAAAGCCTACCAACGCGACTTCTTCAATGGCCGCTATATTGGTGCCGATATCGTAAATCCACCCTATGATCAGGTGGCGGAGTTGTACGGTGCTCGCGGCTTCAAAGCAGACAAACTGTCAGACGTCGCAGACGCGGTCGAAGCAGCCATTGCTTGCGGTAAACCAGCCGTTGTCGACATCGCTGTAGACCCAGCAGCGCTCTACTCCTTCCGCCGTGACTCATTCAAGCACAGAGGAGGTTGAGTTCATGTCAGAAGAAAAGAAATACCCCAACATCGATGAGCACCAAGCCAAGGGCGACTGGAACCCAATCTGGAGCCAAATCCAGGAAATAGATCCCGACTTCGTTGAAGCCTACTTGAATTTCCGCTCAGTCCCGCACAAGACCGGCCCCCTACCGCAGAAATACAAAGAGCTGATCATGATTGCGATCAACGCGGCGACAACACATTTGTATGGCCCAGGCGTTCGGCGCCACATGCAAAACGCGCTTAAGGCCGGAGCCTCGAAAGAAGAAATCATGGAGACCATCCAACTCACCACCGTCATGGGGATTCACGCTTGCAACCTAGCTGTGCCATTGCTGATGGAAGAAGTGGAGAAGTTTGAAAGAGAAAGCTAAAAATGCACGCTTACGAAAAAGTACTACGCACCTATATGAAAGCCTTAGATGAGGGTGATTACGTCACGATTAAGGGGCTCTTTTCTGACGCCGGGGAAGTACAATCTCCTTTCATCGGCCTCAACAAGGCTGCCAGCTTCTTCGATCAACTGTCCGGAGCTACCACCAACAATGTTATCACGCCGATCGATGTTTTTTTGAGCCAAGACGATAAAGAACACGCAGTTGCTTACTTCCAGTACGACTGGACCGTGACTGATGGCACACTAAAGCATTTCGGTTTTAATTTGATTGATATCCAGCGGCTTTGAAATAGTTGAAACATTCATCTGGTTCGAACATGTAGCAGATATCTCCAATTGCCTTGAAGACTTCGGTAAAAGTTCTTGCTCCAATTCTTCTCAGG
>CAJQQZ010000005.1 GCA_905480575.1 uncultured Alphaproteobacteria bacterium
AAAGACCGCAGTTCGGTTTTTGTGCTGGCTTAGCTCAGTTGGTAGAGCAGTTGATTTGTAATCATCAGGTCGGGAGTTCGAGTCCCCCAGCCAGCACCATTTTCTCCCTAGAACACATCTAGAGAATCAGCCAAACGAGGCACTAGTTCTTAGTTGGCAAAATGCCCTTTATGTATGCTCCAGTCATGAGCTACTTCGCAAGAGCTTGATTTCTTTCTCTAAACCAAATCACCAAACCAGCTAGAATAATGATCGCGCCGCCCAGGATTGTCCATTGTCCTGGCAACTGGTCGAAAACCAGGAAGCTCCAGATCGTCAAGAAAAGTACGAAAGTATAGCTGAACGGCGAAAGTGTTGTTGCTGGCGCATAGCCGTGCGCTCTGGTGAGCAATTCGTGCCCTGCCCATCCCCAAATGCCAATCACCAGCATAATCACCCAATCAAGAGACGTAGAGGGATTTTGCCACTCCGCCAGAGCAAAGGGAGCGAGGGCTAAAGTGCCGATCAATCCTGTGTAGAACTGGAGATTATCAACAGGGACTTTTCCCGCAAGTTTCCTTGTCAGAAGCACGTAACACGAGAAAGAACAAGCAGCGGCTAACGACAAAAGCATCGACCAATGAAAACCGCCCGCAAACGGGCGCATGGCCACCACGATGCCGACAAAACCAATGAGGATTGCCGACCAGCGCCAGATCCCCACCCGTTCGTTCAACAGTGGACCAGAAAGGGCACAAACGATTATGGGAGCAGAAAAAAGGATCGTTGCAGTTAATGTCAGCGGTAGATAGCGAACTGAGATAAAATTGAGAGCTGTGGATGCCGCGAGAAAAAAGGCTCGCAATATCACCAGCCAAAAGTGATTTGATCGAAAGACGGTAGGATTAACTCCTTGTCTTACCATCATTCCCAACGAAATCAGAAAATGCCCAACATAGCGCATAAATGCGGCCTGTAAGGATGCCATCCCTGCCAACACCAACCATTTCGCACTTGTATCAATGAGAGAGAAGGCCAGGTAGGCAATCAGCATCAACCCGATGCCGAGAAGTGGGCGGTCCTCGTTTGCTTTAATTGACAGCCCACTCACAGCGATTGGCTTTAAGATTTTTCGTCGGCGAAAAGATCGGCGAAGTAATCCACCATTTGGGAGACCATTTGATCACCACGTCCGTCGGCAAGCGCCAATCCCATGGCTTGCTTAGGTCCGTTAGACATCAAACTGGTGACACCAGCATCGTCAGCCATCGTTGAATAGTAACCAACATCTTTGCGGGCGTTACGGATTGAGAATTCCAGTTTCGATGCATCGCCATCAACAGCATAGCCTTTAACAAAATCCATCATACCGGAATGAAGCGGCCCTGCTGACATAACGTCATAGAGCTGTTGTCTGTCTACACCAGCTTTCTCTGCCATCGCAAAAGCTTCAGCCATTGCATTAGCGACCGTCATGCCAAAGAAGTTGTTAATCAGTTTAATCGTATGCCCCGATCCCAGAGCGCCTAGGTGGAAGACATTCTCACCGAGATCTTCGAGGGTGGATTTCACCTTAGCAAAAGCCCCTTGGTCACCAGAACACATGATGTTCAACAATCCGTCTGCGGCATGCGCAGGTGTGCGTCCTAATGGGGCATCCAAATAAACACCTCCGGCTTCACTAACGGCCTCACCCAATTTCCGTGTTGATGCAGGTAGCGACGTACCAAAGTCAATCACAACGGCATCCTTGTTCAGACCTGCTATCACGCCATCAGCGCCGTTCATACGCCCTTCCACAGACACAGATGTATCCATGCAAAGCATTACTATATCGCTGGCAGCGGCCAACTCGCAAGCTGTAGAAACCTCTGTAGCGCCTCTGGCAACGGCTTTATCGACGTTGCCTCTAGAGCGGTTTGCCATCACTGTTAATGAGTAACCCTGATCCAGTAAGCGTTGCACCATTGCCGAACCCATTAGGCCCAGACCAATGAAACCAATGGTCGGTTTTGTCATGTAGATTTCCTTTTGTTAGCAACGGTCATCTGAAAAGGCGGAGTTTTTGACTTGTGACTGAATTTCATAGATCGAACGATTTCGATCTGGTTGTGGTTGAGGTATACGGACCGGAACAGAAGTCAGCCGAGGTGTCCGCGTGGTTTCACCACAAAGCATACGCTCGTCATATTCCTCAATTGAATCAAAGCGTGTCATCGATCCCATGACGGGGAAAGCATCCGCCGCCATGACTTCATAAAACAGCAAACGTCGGTCCCGATCAGAGGTATTGGGGGCGGAACCGTGTGCAATACGACCGTGATGGATAGAGATAGAACCAGCCGGACCGTTCAATTCAACGGCGTCATCCAAGCTCAAACCATTGGTAGCTAAGTTCATCGCTCCAGCAAATACCCCGTCAATATGATGGTCATAGATCGGTCCTCTATGAGATCCCGGCATAACCATGAGTGGGCCGTTCTCTGAGCCCATATCGTCGATGATCACACCGACAGCCAAAACATCGTCGTTTGTATGCGGGTAAAAGGCAAAATCTTGGTGCCATTCAATGACAGCACCATAACCAGCCGATTTCATATTGAGTTTAGTCGTGTGAAGCCGAAGGTTCGGACCAATCAGATCACGGACAGGGGCCAGAATACAGTCTGAAAGCATCAGATCTTTAACAACATCTGATTGGGTGTGAGGCAACTTGATACGGCGAATACGGGGTTCTTCCGGCGTATGACTATCCTCAAGATCGAGACACTCGTTAGACTCTGTCATACCCTTCGCTTCTCGCTTAAAACCAGAAATTTCCGAGCGAATAGCTTCAATGGTCGATAAGGGAACCTGGTTCTCAAGAACCAAGTACCCTTGTTCGTTGTAGAAATCGATCTGCCTTTTGGTCAGGCTTTCCAAGGCAACAAATTTCCTACTTCAACAAGAGAGTTACAATTGAAGGCCACATCAACAAGACAGATAGCGCTAAAAGCTGAACACCTATGAACGGCAGGAAGCCACGGAAAATGTCAGTCAAAGAGATATGCGGCGGTGCCACTGATTTCAGATAGAAAGCTGCCGGTCCGAATGGTGGCGACAGGAATGAGACTTGCATGTTCATACAGAACAAAACACCGAACCAGATAGAAATATAACGAGGCTCGAGCGTCCCTATGAAGCCAATCTCTTCAATTGGCAACTTCTTCACGATCGGCAGGAACACAGGGATAATCAACAACACAATACCAACCCAATCCATGAAGGCGCCCATGAACAAAAGGATCAGCATCATAGTCAGCAAAACCAACATCGTCGGCATTTCTGCCCCGACGATCAACTGAGCGATGTAGTTAGGGCCACCAGCCAAAGTATATGCACCAGCCAAAGAGGCTGCACCGACGGTTACCCAAATGATGGTTCCGGTCGACTTCAGGGTTCTCATCAAGCTGTCCCAAACAAGCCTAACGGATGCTTCGCCACGAACAGCAGCGATCACGAAAACCGCGGCAGCGCCCATTCCCGCAGCTTCTGTAATACCAGTCACACCGCCGTAGATCGAACCCAGCACGATACCGATAACGGTAAGAGGAGGAACAAGGCCTTTACCGTGCTCCCAACCATTCTTTGAGCGTTCTTTACCAAAGGCGAAGTAAATGAGGGCGAGACCAACTACGATAATTCCAATGAAGTATGGGATATGGTAGATCATGCCAATACCAATTGGGTCGGCCAGTGCATCAGGTGTAGAGTTTCGGCCTGTTACAGTTAGATAAAGCACCCTTAACAAAAGCAATGCCGACGCACCAACCGTTAGGATAGAAAGGAACGCACCAAACATTGAAAGCTTGGCTAGTCCAGTCACTTCGCCTGGCTTCAATTCACGCAAAGGTGCCAACGATGGGTTGAGATTGGTTCTGATCACGATGTAAATCATGATGAAGGAAGCCAGCATGGCACCAGGAATAAAGGCTCCTGTGAACAAAGCCTTAATGGAAGTTTCTGTGATCAAACCATAGATGATCAAAACGATTGAGGGCGGGATCATCGTGCCGAGTGAGCCGGAGGCGCAGATCGTGCCAATCGCGAGGTTTTGGTTGTACCCTAGGCGCAACATCTGAGGCAAAGCGATCAAGCCAAGAAGAACAACTTCACCACCAATAATACCTGACATCGCCGCCATAATCACTGCCATCAGCGAGGTTACAAGGGCGATACCGCCTCTCACCCGACCAAGCCAGTAATCAAGCGAGTCATACATCTGCTTTGCAACGCCCGAGCGCTCCAGCAGGGCAGCCATGAATATGAATAAGGGCACCGATATGAGTACGTATTCAGTTAAGAGATCGAATATTTTTTGCGTTAATATGTAGAGCGCGCCGCTACCCGGTCGCCCGGTTAACATCCCTTCCCCAAAAGACAAAGGATCGAGGAAAAGGTTAGGCTCGAACTTCATAACCATCACAACAACAGCAAGGATGGCTGAAGCGAACCCCAAGGGCATACCGATCGCGAGGAGAAAAACCAGTCCGAAGACCAGCACAATTGAAATAGTACCGACGTCCATTATTTTGCTCCTACACTACGTTTGATCGCTTCCAGCTCTTCCTGATCAATGTCATCAGCAGCCGTGTGAACAGTAGGTTCAAGATTCCAGTCTGAGATCAAATTTATCACGGCTTGAAAGGCAATAAGAACCACGATAATAAGAATCATCGGCTGCACAGTCGCTGGGATCGGCGGATCAAAGGCAGTGCCAAACATTTCCCATTTGTAGAACTTCACGATGAAGACTTGCTTGTAACTTCCAAAGACCAGGAAGAAAGCAAAGATCGTCAGCAATGTTACCGAGATTACGTCGAAGGTGCGCTGCATCCAGCGGGGAACAATATCGTACAATAGAAAAATTCTGATGTGGCAACGCTGTTGCATTGCATAAAGGCCAGAGCAGAGGAAAACGTAACCGGCAATCCACAGCGTCAACTCATTTGCCCAGAGCGTCGGAGCCTCAATCATGTAACGGAGGAAAACTTCGTACAACATAACCAAAGTCATTGAGATGATGAGAACCATGGTGATCCGACCAAAGAACAAAGCTATTCTATCAATCGCTCGCCAGTTCTCAAATTCCATCGCTGCGCAGCGGACTGTCATACAACCGATGACAAAAATGATCGGCATCAAGATCAATGCGATCCAATCGATGATGTCTGCATGTCCACCAAACAGACCAGGCCACCCGGGCGTGACGTCTTTGCGCGTATGCAGTTCGCCCATCTGGGCAAGAAGACTTTGGCTTGCAGGAGGAATGAAATCGAGGATGTACGCAGGTGTGTGCCAAACGGCCCAACCAATACAAACGAAGAAGGCAAAAGGAAGTACCCACTCCCAAAGGCCGCCGACTGATTCTTTTTCCAAGGTTTTCCTCCCGTTAGAGACTTGTCGTTGGTAAGCGTCCTAATCCTGTACTGATGAGTATTAGTTGACCTCAATCAGACCTTGGTCAGCCCCCATTTTTTTATTTTCTTTGTTCGCTATTAAGCGAAATCACAAACTTTTTGTCACGCACTTTTATGCCCGCATGAAAGGCATTTTTTAGCAAAACGCCAGGACCTATTTGATCCTGGCGTTAAACTTAGTCAAAAGCAAAGCTTCGCTTACTGCATTGCACCGAGTGCAACCAAGAAGTCGATGTGGCTTTGTAGAAGTGCTTTTGATTCTGGAGTTGTAGCAAACTCAGTCCAACCAGCCTTCACAGCAGCACGGTACTTAGCAAGCTCTTCTGGAGCCCATTCGTACAAGTTAATGCCTTTAGCGCGAAGGTCTTTCGCAGTTTGAGCATTCTTAACTTCGTTTGCTGTTGCATTACGAAGAGCAAGCGCCTGCATAGCAACCTTCATGATTGCCTGGTGGTGCGCTGGCATGCCGTCCCAAACGTCCTTGCGGCAAGCAAGGTGATCAGCAGGCATTGAGTGGAAACCTGGGAAGTTTGTGTGCTCTGCAATGTCATAAAGACCGAGGCCAACGTTGTTCGTCAGGTTAGCAGCGTCAGCACCGTCGATGATACCAGTTTCAAGAGCTGTAAAGATCTCGTTGAAATCCATCACGATTGGAGAAGCGCCAAGGTTTGCGAAAACCAAAGTTGCCATGCCAGGAGGTGATCGGAACTTCCAGTTTTTGAAGTCTTCCACGTTGCGAATTGGTGCAGTTGAAGAAAGTGATTCAGGACCAGGGATCCACCAGCCAACGAATTCCATGTTGTGAGCGTTGTAAAGCTCATTCAACTTGGCATAACCATCGCCGTGAAGCATCCATGCCAACTGCTGGTAAGGATTGGTGTAACCACCCATCAAATCGCCAGCAAACTGGAACGCAGGGTTCTTACCAGTCTGATAAGCACCACCAGTCATGTCACAGTCGAGAATGCCTGTTGCAGCCGCATCGAATGTCTCCGCAGACTTAACAACAGCAGAAGCGTAGAACATTTCAACGTTGATTTCACCGTTTGACATTGTTGTGATGTCGTTGATGAACTCAGCTGCTAACTGCCCAGAAAGCGTTTCCTGTGAGAAGTGTGTTTGAATGCGAAGGTCTGTAGCAGATGCAGAAGCTGCAAAGCCAAGTGCAGCTACGAGTGCTGCACCCTTCATAAGAGTAGATTTGAGCATAGGTTCCTCCCTTAAAGCTCTTTTTGTTTGAGCCTTTGGCTCTTAATAAATGGTCCCAAGGGACCTCTTTGACGCCCTTAGTGAACGCCTAAATCGGCATTGGTGAAATAAGCCCTTTGCCAAAAAGACAACCCCTGTTCCTTTCAAAAAGAAAGAAACATTTTTGTCGGAGCATCTCCAGTACCTGAAGATTGGCATCACGATAGCCATTCGGTCGCACTTCGATCAAGAAAAAATTCGATTTATTTTTTAATTTCGTTTATGAGTGTTTTTCACGAAATTTTATACCCATGCTTGGCGATCAATGAGAGATTTCTTATGGAAACTGCAGAAAACCGGATGTCTTCAACCGATATCTACCAAACGGTAAGAAACGGTTTGATAACGGGACGATTCGAAGCCGGATCAAAACTCAAGCCGGAAATTCTTCGCAAAAATTACGATTGCGCAGCAAGCACCATGCGGGAAGTGTTGTTTCGCCTATCTTGTGACGGATTCGTTTCTTTCGAGGAGCAACGCGGCTTCAAAGTTCCCGTCTCGACACAAAACACCCTTGAAGAAATCACTTCCCTTAGGACACTCATTGAACAAGAAGGCGCTAGGCTCTCAATCGAAAACGGAGACATCGATTGGGAGGCGCGTTTTGCGGCCGCACACCACAAGCTTGCTCATATTGAAAGCCGCGCAACAGCTGTCAACGATGTCTCGCCTTTTATCGATGTCTGGAGCCAAGCGGAATGGGAGTTTCATGACACTCTACTGTCCGTTTGTGGTTCCAAAATGCTGCGACAGCTCCACAGAACCTTTTATGATCGCTTCCGCCAGCACCAACTATTGAGAGACCCGGACAGCATGGGGTTTCGACCAGAAACATTAGATGAGCATGAGGCTATCTTGAAATCTGCTATTAACCGCGACACTGAACTTTGTTGCAAACTCATCAAAGAGCATCTTCACAACAATCTCATGGCTTACTTCAACCAACTGGTGTGATAACTGCCTTCTTTATCCAGCCTTTTGTAGGTATGTGCGCCAAAACAATCTCGCTGAGCTTGGATAAGATTCGCAGTTGATTTAGCTTGCGCCGCACCATCTATGTAGCTCAAGGCTGAAGCCAGAGCAGGCACTGGAATGCCGCACAGAACAGCATGGCTAACAACTTTTCTCAGGGCTTGGTGCCCATTATTTATCAAATCAGCGAAATATGCGGCCGTCAGCAGATTCGTTTCCGCTCTCTCAGTCGCATAAACAGAGGCAATTCGCGATAAGAACACCGAGCGAATAATGCACCCAGCGCGCCAAACCTCCGCGATTTCTTTCATAGGTAACGGCCACTGATGCTCGGCTCTTGCGGCTTCAAGAATAGAAAAACCTTGCGCATAGGCCGCAATCTTTCCAAGCAAAAGCGCCTGCTCGAGATCCTCATCACTAACGGTATTCGAGAGTTGAGTTCGTGCTTCATTAAAATCAAACTCAAAACATTCGGCAGTTTTCAGTCGCCCTTCCCTGTCGGCTGACAGAGACCGTGCGGCAACTGCTGCTTCTATGGTCGTCGCGCCAACGCCCAGTTTTTGTGCTTCAATCACCGCCCAGCGCCCTGTTCCCTTTTGTCCAGCTTTATCCAAAATCACATCAACCAATGGCGCAGATGTTTCGTCGTCATCAACGCTCAGTACTTTTGCTGTAATCTCAATCAGATAGGAGCTCAATTCGCCTTCGTTCCAGCGGGTGAAAACCGGAGCCATCTCTTTGGCGCCTCTCCCAAAGCCATCCTTCATAATGCCATAGATCTCGGCAATCATCTGCATATCGGCGTATTCAATGCCGTTGTGAATCGTCTTTACGAAGTTGCCAGCCCCATCCGGTCCCATGTAGGCACAACAGGGCTGATCATTGTATTTGACTGCGACCTCCTGCAAGAGTGGTCCTATCTGTTGCCATGAATGCTCCGAGCCACCAAACATGAGCGATGGGCCGTCACGTGCGCCCTCTTCTCCTCCGGACAATCCGAGTCCGACGAAATGAATGCCCTTTTCTTTCAGCTTGTTTGAACGCCTAACGGTATCATTGAATTCAGTATTTCCGCCATCAACGATAGTATCCCCCTCCTCTAACAAGGGTGCCAGGGTTTCTATCACTTGATCAACAGGAGAGCCTGCTTTGATCAGCAGGATGATTGACCGAGGTCTTTTGATCATAGCGACCAGCGACTTTAGATCTGAAGCAGAGAAAATCTGTGAAGAGAGCGTCCCTGAATTTGCTACAAAAGCATCCGTCACTTCCACTTCACGATCATAAACTGCGATTCTGTAGCCTTTTTCCGCTATGTTGAGTGCCAGGTTCGACCCCATAACAGCCAACCCGATCAAACCAACATCCGTTTGTTCCGCCATTATCTCAATCTTTCCAGGAGACACAGTGCATCTTTAGCAATGGCATCAGGTGTTTGATCTATGGAAATGGGTATGACCTGTTCTTCATCCTGCGGTTCCTCCAGGATTGCAAACTGACTTTCGATCAAGGAGGTCGGCATGTAGTGATTTTTTCTTTGGCTCATTCTGTGTTCAATCAAGCTTTTCTCGCCCTTCAAGTAGAGGAAGATAACGGCGTGCTCACAGCTTTGGCGAATATGATCACGGTAACTCTTTTTTAGGGCAGAACAGGCCGCAAAGGACCGCCCACGTTGGTCGACATCTTTTGAAAGGGTCCTGCCGATCTCGGCCAACCAAGGCCAGCGATCTTCGTCATTGAGCGGCTGCCCTGAAGCCATTTTTGCAACATTCTGATCTGAATGCAACTCATCCCCTTCGATGAAGGAACCGCCTAGGGTTTCAGCCAGTTTAGTTGCCAAGGTCGACTTCCCGCACCCACAGACCCCCATTACAACAACTGCGATCACAACCCTGGTCCCTAAATGGAAGCCGTAATGCCGCCATCCACATAGAGCGTATGGCCGCTGACAAACGAAGAACCGTCACCGGACAAGAAGACGGCTGCACCAACCAGTTCTTCGACGTCTCCCCAACGACCAGCTGGTGTTCTCTTCTCTAACCAAGCAGAAAACTCGGGATCGTCGACAAGCGCTTGATTGAGCGGAGTCTTGAAGTAACCTGGAGCAATGGCGTTAACCTGAATCCCACGACTGGCCCAATCCGTTGCCATACCTTTTGTCAAGTTACGAATAGCGCCTTTGGTCGCTGTGTAGGGTGCGATTCCTGGCCGTGCCAATTCACTTTGAACCGAAGCAATGTTGATGATTTTGCCCGCACCACGTGAAAGCATAGCATTAGCGACGGCCTTACCCGTCAAATAAGCACTAGTAATATTGGTGCGAAGCAACAGATCCCACTTGTCGTCGGGGAAATCCTCTAACGGTGTGCGGAACTGCATACCCGCATTGTTTATCAAAATATCAATTGCACCGATTGAGTTTTCAATCGTGGCAACGCCTTGATTGACCGCCTGTGCATCAGTAACGTCAAAAATCGCCAGTTCGACCTCAATACCATCTGCCTGTAATGCTTTTTGTGCAGCTTCTGCTTTTGACTGATCTCGCCCGTTCAGAACAATTTTCGCACCATACTCCCCCAAACCTTTCGCAAGAGCAAACCCAATCCCCTGACTAGAGCCAGTTATCAGTGCAAGTTTTCCACTCAGATCAAAAAGAGATTTTTTCATTTGGTTTGTCTGCCTATTTCTGCTCTATCCCAGCGGATAGATGTTCGAGATATTGATGAGGGCCTAAATAGGTTTCGTTATGAAAGCAATAGTTATCCATGGCGCTAAAGACTTGCGCATTGAAGATAGACCGGTCCTTTCTCCTGGAAAGAGTGAAGTCGAAATCGAGCTAAAAGCTGGCGGAATTTGTGGGTCTGACCTGCACTATTATAGCAATGGTGGTTTTGGCGCGATCCGTGTTCGCGAACCAATGATTTTGGGTCACGAAGTTGCAGGTGTTGTCAAAACAGTTGGTGAGGGTGCGAGCTTATCCGTTGGTGACAAAGTTGCTGTTTCCCCAAGCCGTCCATGCTTTGATTGTGAATACTGCGCAAAACTGCAATTTAACCACTGCCTCAACATGCGTTTCTACGGCAGCGCTATGCCGATGCCCCACATCCAGGGTGCCTTCAGCGAAAGCCTGATTGCTCACGATTGGCAATGCCACAAGATCGATGAAGAGGTTTCCATTCAGGAAGCGGCTTTTGCGGAGCCCTTCGCTGTCACGTTGCACGCGGTCAATCGCGCAGGTTCCCTGAAAGGCAAACGAGTTCTCGTCATGGGTTGCGGCCCGATAGGAGCGCTCACCATCATCGCGGCTAAAACAAAAGGCGCTGAAGAGATTGTTGCCGTCGACATTCTGGACGCGGTCCTTAAGAAAGCAAAAGAGATCGGCGCCGACCAGACCATCAATTCAGCACATCAGGCGGAAATGATTGAGAGTTTCAAACAGGACAAGGGATACTTTGATGTCCTCTTTGAAGCTTCTGGAAACGAGCAAGCTTTGCGCTCTGGTTTAGAGATGATCAAACCGCGTGGGACTTTGGTACAGCTTGGTCTTGGCGGTGATATTTCAATCCCCCAGAATGTGATTGTTGCCAAAGAAATCGAAATGAAGGGCTCTTTCCGATTTCATGAAGAGTTTGGAGAGGCCGTTGATCTCATCAATTCAAGAGCCGTTGACTTGACGCCTCTTCTCACCGGAACATATCCCATCGAACAAGCCGTTGAGGCCTTTGAAGCGGCAAGCGACAAAGGCAAATCGATGAAAGTTCAGATTGTCTTTAATTCCTAGACTTTAGATCCACCACGACTAAGAAAGACCCTGCCCATGAAACGCGACTTACTGTTGATCAGCGATGCCACTCCTCGAATGATGGAGCAATTCAGTGAGACCTTCAACGTTGTTGGCATGGATCAATTGGCAGCAAGAACCGAAACCATCGAAGCGGTCGCCACCGACGGGCATCTCGGTGTTAAACCTGAAATCCTAAACCAGTTGCCAAACCTCAAGGTCATTTCTTGTTATGGTGTAGGATACGACGCGATCGACGTTACTGATTGTGCAGAACGTGGCATTCCGGTTGGGCATACACCCGGGGTTTTGAGCGCCAATGTCGCGAATACTGCCATCATGTTAATGCTGGCTACCTGCCACAAGCTCCTAAAACAAGACGCTTATGTGCGCAGCGGCGATTGGGCATCGAAGGGTAACTACCCTTTAACCCGTTCATTGGATGAGAAGAAGGTCGGTATCCTTGGACTGGGTCGTATTGGAGAATCATTAGCAAGCAAACTGAAGGCTTTCGACTGTCCTGTCGTTTATCATTCTCGCAATCAGAAAACTGACGTCGATTATGCATACTATGACAACCTTACAAAGATGGCTGCGGATGTCGACTACCTAGTCGTCATCACACCTGGTGGGCCGGCGACGGCCAAACTCGTTAACAAAGACGTCATTAACGCCTTGGGGCCAGAAGGCATTTTGATCAATGTGTCACGCGGTTCTGTTGTGGATGAAGAGGCCATGATAGTCGCTCTCCAGGACGGTCGCTTGGGTGCTGCCGGACTGGATGTTTTCGCAACCGAGCCTCATGTACCGGCTTCGCTTCGAGCTCTAGAAAACGTTACTCTGACACCGCACGTCGGTAGCGCAACCGTTGAAACCCGCCAGGCGATGGGGGATCTCGTGGTCGAGAATCTAGCGTCGTTCTTTGCCACAGGCAAAGTGAAAACCTCAGTTCCTGAGACTGCACACTTGTAGACCTCTGAAGTTTGCGCCCACATTCGTCGCGACAAAATGCATGTCACTCATGCGTTTAGGATGGGTTGTGTCGCGCCCAACAACAAGATAGATCACGCCCTCAGTATAAATGATCCAATGCTAAAGGCATGAGATCGTAAATCCCCCGCGCTCCCCGCACGAATTTCTTTCCAGTTAGAGAGAACACGGACTTGCGTGGTCGTTTGAGGCTTGCCACTGGAGAGAACCTTTGAATTCTGACTTTTTACCTCGGATGCGCCTTGAGTGGTTTGGTAACGTTCGTGGAGATTTGCTCTCTGGTTTGGTGGTCGCATTAGCGTTGATACCCGAAGCGATTGCCTTCTCAATCATTGCTGGTGTCGATCCCAAAATCGGCCTCTACGCGTCATTCTCTATCGCTGTGATTACGGCGATTACAGGGGGACGTCCTGGTATGATCTCAGCAGCGACGGCTGCAACCGCCGTCCTTATGGTGACGTTGGTGAAGGATCATGGGCTACAGTATTTGCTGGCGGCCACTGTCTTGGCCGGATTGCTGCAGATTGCAGCTGGCTTTTTGAGGCTTGGCTACGTCATGCGTTTCGTCTCGCGGTCGGTGATGACGGGTTTTGTTAACGCCTTGGCAATCCTCATTTTTCTCGCCCAATTACCCGAGTTGATCGGTGTCTCTAACCTGACTTACATCATGGTGGCCGCAGGGTTAGCGATCATCTACATCTTGCCTCGTTTTACCAAGGCAATTCCCTCGCCCCTCATTTGTATTGTTGTTTTGACCTCACTCTCGATCTATCTCGGACTGGACATTAGAACGGTCGGTGATATGGGCGAGCTACCTTCGACATTACCGGTTTTCCTTATCCCGCAAATTCCTTTGAACCTGGAAACACTCTGGATCATCCTTCCCTACTCGGCTGCTGTCGCAGCAGTTGGTTTGCTTGAGTCCTTGATGACAGCCTCGATCGTCGACGAATTGACCGATACAAAAAGTAACAAAAACCAAGAGTGTATAGGCCAAGGCCTAGCGAACACCGCGACTGGCTTTATCGGCGGCATGGCAGGTTGTGCAATGATCGGCCAGTCTATGATTAACGTCAAATCCGGCGGGCGCGGGCGCCTTTCGACCTTTGCTGCTGGTGTGATGCTTCTAATTTTAATTGTCTTCCTCGGCGACTGGGTTAAACAAATCCCAATGGCTGCCCTAGTAGCCATTATGATTATGGTTTCGATTGGCACATTCAGCTGGTCCTCCATCAAAAATCTTCGCGATCACCCGAAAAGCTCCTCCATCGTTATGCTCTCGACAGTTATTGTTGTTGTTTGGACGCATAATTTGGCTCTGGGTGTTTTAGTAGGTGTGCTTTTCTCGGGCATCTTCTTCGCATGGCGGATCGCGAAAGAATTCGCCGTTCAGACCAGCCTTTCGGAAGATGGCAAACGCCGTACCTACTCTTTTGAGGGGCAACTGTTCTATGCTACGGTAAACGACTTCAACGAAGCCTTTGATTTCAAGGAAGCACTTGAACTTGTTACCATTGACGTTAGCCGCGCTCATATCTGGGACATCTCGTCGGTAACGGCTTTGGATATGGTGGTTTTGAAATTCCGTCGTGAAGGTGCAGAAGTAAAGATCGTTGGTTTAAACAAAGCCAGCGAAACCATCGTTGATAAGCTCGGCATCCATGACAAGCCTGACGCGCTAAAACGTTTGATGGCCCACTAAAGAAGATCACGATTATGAAAAACATCATAGCATTTGTTGACAGTTCCTCTTACGCTGACTCAGTTTGTGACCATGCGGCTTGGCTAGCGACACGTTCTGATGCGGCAGTAGATTTGGTCCATGTTCTGGACCGCGAGTCCGCCCCTCGTGATTTAAGCGGCTCTATTGGCTTAGGTGCTCGAACCTCGCTGCTAGAAGAGCTGGCAGAAGTTGACGCAAAAAAAGCCAAACTATCTCAGCAGAAAGGCCGCGCACTCCTAGACGATGCCAGTGAACGTTTAGCAAAGGCTGGTGTCAGGGACGTCAACGCACGTCTCCGCCACGGCGAAGTTGTTGAAACGGTTCAAGCCCTTGAAGACGAAGCAGATATCATCGTCATCGGTAAGAGGGGCGAAGACGCAGACCTGGCGCAATTGCATTTGGGTTCCAATCTAGAGCGCGTCGTTCGCGCCAGTTCCGAGCCAATTCTAGTCGCCGCCCGAGCCTTCAAACCCATCCAAAAAGTTCTCATCGCATTCGACGGAGGGGTATCCGCTCTCAAAGCTATAGACTACATTTCCGGAAGCCCAGTTGCTCAAGGTCTAGAATTCACCCTTCTGACCGTAGGGTCAGAGACCTCTGAAAATCAACTTGCACTCGACGTCGCAGTCACAAAACTGAGAGACGCTGGTCTAACAGCAACAACACAAATCTTGCAGGGCCAAGCCGACATCATCATCGCACGTGAGGTAGAACAAAGAGGTTACGACCTTTTGGTCATGGGCGCATATGGCCACTCACGCATCAGAAACCTTATAATCGGCTCAACGACAACCGAGATGATCCGCTTTTCACTCGTGCCTGTTCTTTTATTCCGTTAGGCTCTCGGAACATCAGACAGGGTCGTGCTTGTCCTTCATCAACTGCCAATTGAACGTGACACCGGTACCCGGTTCATCTGAAGCAATAGCAAGATGATTTTCAACAACCAGTGGCCTGGTGGTGTATTCATCAATCGGGAAGGAATGCACTTCTATCCAGCCCGCGTTTGATTGCCCAGAGACCAATCCAACATGCAGCTCCTGCATGCCGTGACTACAAACTGGCAGTCCATATTTCCTGGACATTTCTGCAACCTGTAACCAGCCCGTTATCCCGCCACAGTTAGAGGAGTCGGGCTGGATCCACGCCAGCTTTGCCTGCTCAAATGCATACTCAAACTCATGAATGGTGTGTAGGTTCTCACCCATTGCCAACGGCATACCTGTGGCTTCAGTGATCTTAGCGTACCCGAGATAATCATCGGGAATTGTTGGCTCTTCGAACCACAACAGATCAAAGGGTTTAAAAGCCTCTGACGCTTCGATAGCTTGGTCAACAGACATAGAATAGTTAGCATCGACCATGAATGCGATGTCCGGGCCGATCAGATCTCTGATCGCTGCGATACGCTCAACATCTTCTGCCAAAGTTGGTTGGCCGATCTTGATTTTCACCCCATTGAAACCGCGGTTCAAATAGCCTTGGACAGAGGCCTTTAGCTTCTCGATAGAGAAGTTCAAATCAATGCCGCCACAATAGGCTTTACAGGATTTGGCAGCGCCGCCTGCCATCTTCCATAATGGTTCGCCTAAGGTTTTACCGCGAATATCCCAAAGCGCAATATCCACGGCGGAGATTGCAAATGAAGCAATGCCTCCCCGACCAACATAGTGGATGTGCCACTGCATCTCCTCATACAAGGCTTCTACATTCGCGGGATCTTGACCGACAAGGAACGGTGCCAAGTCATGCTCGATCATGGCTAGGATGGATTGGCCACCTTTTCCGCCAGTATAGGTGTAGCCTGTACCTTCTGTCCCATCGTCAAGCCGTATCGTGGCCGTCACCAGCTCGAAATGTGTGTGACTGCCGTGTTTGGCATCAAAAAGTACCTCTTCCAAAGGCAGGCGAAAGAGCTGGGCATGAACAGATTGAATAGCTGGCATAGTTGGTTCCGACAATTATGTTTCTTTGTGTGAGTAATAAGGTAGCGCCTAGCTACTTCATGTCAAAGCCTTGATCTTTGAGGAATGCACGCATGTGAGGGCGAGATTCCTTGCCGAGTAGACCTGACATCTGTTCGCTCCAACTCATTTCCTTCTTTCCACCCGTGCGTGTTCGGTAGTATTGTCGAACGTCCTGATCATAAGCATCAATCAGAGCCCTATCCTGACCATCGTCATATGAATTTTCTTTCAGAACGACAGGAACGGGCAACCTCGGTTTCACTTCGGGATCTTGATCTGGGTATCCCAGGCAAAGACCAAAGACCGGATAAACATTGTTTGGCAATTCCAACAACTCCGCCGCTCTTGCAGGGTTGTTACGAATACCGCCGATGTAACAAATGCCAAGGCCTTCAGATTCAGCCGCCACAACCACATTCTGAGCGAAAAGGCCGACATCAACAGTCGCAATAATAAACTGCTCAGTGAAGCCCACCGTCGCTTTAGCATCGTGCCACTCGCAACACCTTGAAGAGCGATCTAGATCTGCACAAAAAACAAGAAACTCAGCAGCGGTTGCGACGTATTTTTGCCCCCCTGATATGTCTACAAAAGCGGCCTTTTTCTCCCCGTCTGTTACGCGAATGACCGTGACGCCCTGCAAAAAACTGGACGTGGCAGCGGCCTGACCCGCTTGGATCAAATCGGATAGAAGTTCCTGCGAAATTTTCTTATCCGTAAACTTGCGGATGGAGCGGTGGGATTTCAAAAGTTCAATTACTGAATTCATTTTCTACTCTAATCAAAAACATAAATCGGGCTGGACCAAGCTTGATAACCATCTTCCGTAGTCACGCAAACCCAAAGAGGACTGTCTCTGCCTTTTTCAAGCGCAACGGTGCGTTCGAAGCTGATTTCCCTTCGTAAATTTTCCTCGGGTAGGCGAAAAAGGCTGATCTTTCTCTCTAGGCCACCAGCATCGAACACGAGGTCCTCTAAACCGACCTTATCGATGCTGACGTTTTCATTGACCAGGCTTGTTGCGATATCGATTTCGCTGTTGTCTTCTGCATCGATCCAAGCATCAAACCCCATGAAATTGCCCGTGGTTAGCGTGTCAAAAACAATTGTGCTTTCGCCGGTTTGCTCAAAAAGCCTTTCAGGATTCCAATGATTTATTGGTTCAAATCTGCCAATTTTGGCTCTTTTGAATTGAACCTGACCTCGCCAGAAAGTTTCTCGGCCGCGCCCCCTATACTCTGCTCCGCTCCACAGGCATCGAATACGATTCCCCAAATCATTCTTGGCGTAAGTTCGAATGGTTTCTAACACTTCTGAACCATTGCGAAGTTCGATCCTTTGCACCCCAGCATGCGCTAAAACCGACACAGAAATCGTGACTTGCTCTTGCCCTGCTTGGACAATGTCGCCCATGATTGCGGATTTGGTTGTTTTGCGCGCACAATCTGGCTGAGAAGCAGGATTACGTTCAAAGACCACAGCGGGTTCCGTAAACTTGGCTTCAACAGATAGATGCATCCGGCACCCAGTAGTGCCGTAATGATGCCGACGCCTCTGAGCTTCGAATATAGCGTCTCGACTGTTCTCTGACGTCAAAAAGCAGGTAAGGCCTCCGTAAGAACCAAAAGAAGACGCGCCAGGGTAGCTGGCGCCAGGGCGTCCCTTGTGGCCATCTGAATTGCAAACAACACCAACGCGTCGTCCAAGAGGGAAACCGTCCGTTAGTATCCATTCAAATGTGCCCCAAGCCGAGTGAACTTCTACAGCCGTTTCTAAATCTGGATCATGGTCAAAGGAGATGTCAGCAAACCGTCCCCCTACATGCGCGTAAACAACGGCATCCTCGTCTTTCAACGAAGAATACAAATCCGTGAGTGTTGTCGCATCACTGCCCATCTCACTTCTGTCTTCGAGGAGAGCATGTGAGCAACGACGAATAGCCCTTCCTTCTTCTCTGAAGAAAACATTGTGGTCACCACCAATAGCAGTGTTACCGGACCACTCGTATCCAGGAAACGTCGTGAAACGCCCTGGCTCATTGCAATCTGCCGTAATTTTATTCAGATGATCCCAAAAGGTTGCCTTGATTTGAAAGTCGTTTCCCTGATGGGCAGAAACGTCGAGAAAGGCTTTGTTGCGTGCGAAATCGAAATAGCCTTCTATCGTGTTGATACCCACGGTTTCTCCAGTTTGACCATGAAGGTCGCCCCATAAACTCAAACCAGCGCCAGTTTGAACAACTAAGGGTCCTGCTTCCGTCACCTCTACATCATCGACGAAGACCTTAATTCTGAGGGTGCCCTCTTTTGCTACTGCGAGGTTTTCGAACAGCATCGTTCTATCATTTGGCAGGTAGCCAAACTCAAGTGGTAATCCTGCTACTGGAAGCGAAGGTTCCAGTCTCACGCTTCCGCCTGCCTGAGCCGTAGGATTGCCCCAAGCATCTTCGGCCTTCAGCCCAAAGAAAAACGCCTCTTCCGGACGACGCAAAGTCGGTAGCACGGCTTTCCAGCACGCTGCTGGTCCGGCGACAATGGACACAGAGAACTGCTGTGCAAGGGGCAGAAAGTTTCCGGTCGCCTGTACATCAGTCATCACCCTGAATTCAAATCCACCTTCAGCAAAAGTTTGCATTAGCATTCCCGGCGATCCATGTGAGGTATCACCGAAGGTGATTGAGATAATGTCTCCCTCCGCCAGGTAACCACCTTTGAGTTGGGCTACAACAAGGAAGTCCCAAGGCCGCAACCCTTTTCTGAACGAAAGGTCAATCCTGCCTGTGCCGCTGCAAGTGGCGGACACATAATTTGGCGCTTTAGGGTCATTGGCTTGATGGTAACCCCCGTCAGAGACCCAACGGAATGCAACGGCAATTGCTCCGTTGTCATCAAGACCTATCCGCCCAACAGTGTAGACTAGCTTGAAGGTCTGGTAGCTACGAATTTCCACCGGAGTAAGCGGTTCGATAGTAGCAGAACCATATAGACTAGGATCATCACCAGAACGAACGGATGGAGCGTTATCCCCTACCAGCTCCGGCAGAACGGGTCCAAATATCTCCTGTCTAATCGCTTTCTTCACAATCCCACCACTCTCCATTCACGACCGCTCCTTTGGCCGCTATGCGTTTGTCACCCACCAAGATTTCACCAAGAACATCTTCATAGGGGAACTCATCTTCCTCAATGGAGAGAATGGATGCATCGCCGATACCACCGACTTCGAGCACGCCAAGTTCAGGCATTTGCAGCGCTTTACCGGCGTTAACTGTAGAGGCCGCGATCACTTCGTTCAGCCCCATACCGAGGCAAAGAAATTTGGACAGCGTTGTCACCTGGTCGTAGGCTGGGCCATCAATACAAAGTTTGTGAATGTCTGACGAAATAGTGTCAGGCATAAAGCCGTTGTCGAGCATTGCCTTCGCTGTGTCGAAACCAAACGATCCCATGCCATGTCCAATATCGAACAGCACGCCACGATCTCTGGCAGCCAACACCTCATCCTTAACTTTCCCCACGCCATTCACGGGTGAATTAGGGAAGGGTCTGAAGGCATGAGTCAGAACATCGCCTGGGCGCATTGCTTCCAACACAGCTTCATAAGAAGGCGGCGGTTCATCGATGTGAACCATCATCGGCAATTCGACTTCTTCCGCAACCTGCACTGCGTATGTCATCGGCGTCATACCGTGGATACCCGATGCGTGACGGCCAAGGCGAACCTTGATCCCCGCAATCATATCACGGTTTTCTTCGACCACTCGGACAGCGTCAACAGGTGCCATCAAACGAATGTCTTCGCTCTCTCCCACCATGATGGTCTTCGAGAATCCAAAGATCCCAGCAAAGGAGATATGAAGGTAAGGGACAATACGAACCAAACTTTCTTCGATCACATGCTTTCTGAATCCAGCGAAATTGCCAGGGCCGGCAGAACCGGTGTCAACGCAAGTGGTTACAGCGGATTTCCGGCAAAAATCCTCAGCATCAATGGAAAGAGACGTCCCGCCCCAATAAACGTGGGTGTGCATGTCGATCAGGCCAGGCGTAACAATCCTTCCTGTTACATCTTTGATCTGGCACTCTTCACTGGGTTGGATTGAGGGAGCAATGGCGGCCACTAATCCGTCTTCGAATGCGACGTCTAAAACTGCGTCGGTTCCAGAAGCAGGATCAATAACCCGCCCACCTTTGAGTATTAAGTCCACCAAAGCCCCCTTTTGTTTCACAAACTCTTAGGCTTCGATCTTTCCGCGCTTTTAGACTCAGGTCAATGCTTTCTTAGGCAAATCGATATCGTGCATCAATCGCTAGGCCATAAGCAATAGCTTCAAAGAAATTTCCAGTCGTTAGCTCAGCATCTGGGAACATTCTTTGAACGGCTTTCTTCACAAACCCCATTTGGGCCGAACCGCCAACCAATACGGCCACATCAATGTCATCTTTTTGAACGCCTGCCAGCTTCACAGTTTCAATCATTGTCGTTTCAAGTGAGCTTGAAAATTTCTCTAGTTCAAACTCAACTTCATTGTACGACAGGCCCATCATGAGCCCTTTCTCTATGAATGAAAGGTCAATTTCTTGCACGCCTCTGTCCATCTGGTTTGCTGCTATCTTCAGTGTTTCGACAGCGAAAGCCAACTCGTGACCGCTTCGATTCTCGAGGACAGAAACTAAGCGCTCAATCAGCTCAGGTTGGTTGGATTGATAGAGTAGCTTGTTAACGGTTCGCAGCGTGCTCGGCGAATAGAGAAAGGCAATTTTCTGCCACGTTGCCAGATCAGAGTAGATCCACTTGGGCATCGCTATGCTCTCGCTCTGCATGAACTTTTTGACGGTTGATTTATACCCCAAGAGAGGTTGAGCGTGATTAAGGCTGAGCTCCCTGTCAAAGTTTGTACCGCCTATCCGAATACCATTGTTTGCCAGAATATCTTCTGTCCGATCTCCGCCTTGCATCCTTTCCGGTCCTAAACGCACAATCGAAAAATCAGACGTGCCGCCGCCGATATCAACGATCAATGCTAGGGCTTCTTTCTTCAGGCTTCTTTCGAAATCAAATGCGGCCGCAAGCGGCTCAAACTGGAATTCCACTGAGCGGAAACCTGCTTCTTCAAAACAAGCCTTGAGTGCTGATTCTGCTTTTACATTTTTTGCTTCATCGTCTTCGAAGAAGAAGACCGGTCGCCCAACAACAACATTTTCGAAGCTGTGATCCATCTGTTGCTCAGCTTGTTCCTTCACTCTTGTGATAAAGTTAGAAACAATGAAATTGAACGGAACTTTGTGCCCCATAACGACAGTCTTTTCATCCATCAGGCTTGTGCCCAGAATGGATTTGAGCGCTCTCAGGTAGCGCCCGTTGTCACCTGCCATGTAGCGTTCTTTGGCGTCTTCTCCGGTAAAACTTCTTCTCTCATCATCATCAAAGAAAATCGCCGTGGGTGTCGTTAGTTTTCCATCCGGAAACTCGACCAATTTCACATCACTGCCTACTGATGTACCCTTAGAAACTCCCAACGCTGAATTAGACGTGCCAAAGTCGAAACCACAAGCACTAGTGTAGCCTGTTGAAGTCACTGTAACTCTCCCGAGTAAGATCAGTTTTGGGGGACGACAGGCTTTATAGAATGATCACCAAAAGATCAAAGAGAATCTGGGAAAAGCAGCGATAGAAGAGCCAGGATGACAACCCCGGCCATTGCCAAAGCCATAAAAACGTTAATCGTCGATTGCGTCTTCGGAGCCAGTTCTAGGCGATGGAGTGAAATCCCTGCCAACAACCAAGCCAAATGGATTGGAATCCAAATAGCATTGAGAATGAGAAACTTAATCACCGTTTCTGTCACAAGAGCTTCGGGCAAGAAAGCAAAACCAGAGAACAGTGCTGTATTTACCGCGTAACATTTAGGATTGATGAATTGGAGGACGAAACCGTCAATGAACCCAGGTCTTCTTTTGGCCTCGATGAATGCGATTTTTGCGCCTGCGGTTGCGATCTTGAAGGCTAAGTAGAGCAAATAGAAAGCGGAGATAATAAGCAGAACTGTCCGCACCAGAGGCACCGAGAAGATGATCGCTGCCAAGCCTGTCACAACAGCCAAGCCAACCGCCGAGTTCCCGACACAAAGCCCAGACACGTAACTCAGCCCCGGTCCACGCCCGAAGGCAGCCCCCACACCAGCGGTCGAAAGCACCCCCGGCCCGGGGGTAATGATCAAAAGGAACACTGCCAAAGCGAAAGCTAACAAAATTTAAAACCCCTGAAAAAGCATCTCGCGAGCATTCGAAACCTCCCAAGACCGATCAGATAGATTGGTAACTCGTTCTTTCAACTGGTTCGTTGGCACAGCCGATATGTATTGAGAAACCATCGAATAGCCTTGTCCTTCGATTTCGAAGGTTGGATTAAGCTGATGCCCTTGTGCAGGTGCGATTTCTAAAGGTAACAATGGGACAACAACCCGTGTGTTCAAGTCAGCGAACAGCTCGGCCTGTACATCGAGCAAAAATCCTTGTCCTGGTTGCCTCAGGTAGACATCGTACTTAGCCACTAAAAAAGACGATATTTCTCGAGAGGTAAACCATGCTCTTCCACATAGCGATTAGAACTTTCTATCGCTCTCTGGTTTTCCCTCAGCCAGGCCTCTTCCTTGGCTTTCTTAACGGCTTGGCGAAGGCCTGTTTCAGCAGCCTCAGAAAGACTAAGGCCGAGTGCCTTGGCTTCTCGGACAAGCTCCACATCAAGAGAGAGATTAGTTGGTTTCTTTTTACGAGAGATTTTGTTCATGTTTCATTTCAATTTCATGAGCATAAAACATGCGCATATGTGTGTAAAGCCGCTAATCCTTCTTCCTAAATATCCGTTGGCGCCTTTCCCGCATCCGCTCATTGGCTTCAACGCTGCCGTCATGAAAGGAGCCGAACCAACGGTCCCAAGGCATCTCAAGTGTTCCATAGTTGCATTCAAAATAGCGGTGGTGCAACTGGTGAAAGAAATCCCCCATAGGAACAATTTCTTTGTCTTTGGCCATAATAGTCTCAAAGCCACAATGGGATGTAACAGCCTCCAACGCTTTGACTTGCATATGAAAAAGAAAATGGATCGGGTGCGAAAGCAAAACCCAATGAATCATGCCGGTGCTGAGGTACAAAAGATGCTCAACTGGGTGCATGGACATGCCCGACCAAGGGCCAATGTTGATATTTCGATGATGCAGGCCATGGGCTAGCCGATAGAGCGGCGGCCAATGCAAAAAGCGGTGGATCCAATAGAAATGGAGTGAGCCCCAGATTGGCTGCAGGAGAAACAATGCGACGAACCAGTACGGGTTTTCTTGCCACGATAAGAACGAAACATAACCATTTGCAAAGCCCCAGAACATCAGAATCTCAAAGCCAGTCCAGATGGTGACACCACTAGCTAAGGTCCAAAACATGTTGTCCCAAACTTGGTTCCTGAACAAAAAGGCGCCATTGTTGCAAGCGAGATCCCTAGAGTCAAATTTCCGCTCTTTGCCCTGGTTTTTAAATGTGTAGAGCAGTAAGTGCAATCCACCGGCAACAACAATCATCAGAAAGAGATTGCGAAGGTAAATTTCCGCGATCCAACCTAATTCGAATGTTCGACATCGCTCAAGCGCGGGCTGCCACCAAAACCAGGTCACAATGGACAGTAGAAGCATCACCATTCTGCTTGAAATTATGCACCAAGACGATACCAACCAACTAAGGCTCAGTAACGGCTTCGGCGGCACGTCAAAAAGCGGCGTTAGCTTGATCCTATCTTTTGGTAACCAATGCCAACCACTCAATGGCATAGAATCTGATCCAAACGGTTATTAATCTCCCCAAAAGCAAGAAACCAGCAAACCGTTCAGGTCAAGACTTTAAGCCGTTTACATGTCCATCGCTTCGGCAACTTCTACACTGCCGTGGCCGCCTACAAGAACAGGGCAGCCTTTTGCCATCTCGATAGCCGCTTCAATTGTATCGGCTTGAACAAGAGTATAGCCAGAAAGCGGGTTGGAGCCGCCGTTATCTTCTACACCGCTCGATGTAACGGTCTTCGACATGCCAACTGGATTGCCAGGATCGACAATGGCAGCGCCCAAGCTTTCCATCCAAGCGCCCCAAGCAGCCATGACCTTTTGGCCTTCTTCAGGCGATTCTGGCATTTGGCCACCGTGATAAGCGAATACGAATTTAGCCATGAAACTTCTCCTCTAAATTAACTTTATCTGAACTCGAAATCGGTTCAGTATTTATAGGACGATTGAGAACTAACCTATTCGACAAGTTAAAACCAAAAATTTGGAGTTTATTGTGTCTGCACTATTTTCAGCCTTTTCTGACCAGGAATTTCAGGCGCGCTTCAACAAAGCAAGAGATCTGCTTCGCCAAGAATCGCTCGATGCATTTGTCATAGTTGCGCCAGAACACCTCTACTATTTCGGCGGTTATGATTCCTGGGTTTCCGTTAACTCACCTCAAGCCTTGGTTTTCACCGCTGGGGAGGATGAGCCCACGTTGATTTTGAGAGATGTGGATCTCACGTTAGCGACTGAAACTTCCTGGCTAACAGACATTAGAACCTACAACATGGTGTTGGAAGATTACCCTTCATGTGTGAAAGAGCTACTGCAACAGAAAGGGTTAACTGGTGGCAAAATCGGAATTGAACGACAATCTTACGCTTTGCCTTTCAGCCTGGGACAAGCGTTGGGCAATGCACTTGGAAATTACGAATTTGTTGATGCAACGAACCTGCTGGGAGCCCTGCGCCTCATCAAATCCCCACAAGAACTCGCCTACATTAACAAAGCGGCAAGCTACGCCTCGGCTGGGCTTAAGGCTCTGCAAAAACATGCAAAAGTTGGCGTCAACGAAATGGCGCTTGGAACCGAGATTGATTATGCCTTGCGTAAATCCGGCAGCGACTACCCTGCTATTCCAACGGAGCTAACCAGTGGAACCCGTTCCGCTGGATGTCATGGCACACCCAGAAACAGAATTATCCAAGACGGTGATCTAGTGCATGCTGAATTCGCTGGTGTCG
Source organism: uncultured Alphaproteobacteria bacterium (assembly GCA_905480575.1). Taxonomy (GTDB): domain Bacteria; phylum Pseudomonadota; class Alphaproteobacteria; order UBA7985; family CAJQQZ01; genus CAJQQZ01. Next base: position 25,177 of record CAJQQZ010000005.1, read on the forward strand.
AACAACGCTATCATGCTGTCGCATTTCAAACCTTGGTTTGTGGCGAGCCCTCACCTGAAGCAAAGGAGTTGTACAATGCTGGATTGGTCTCTCTACACGCCGGTATCAGCGCGATCAAACCTGGTGCAAGTGTTGCCTCAGTGGAAGAAGCCTCTCTGTTACCACTGAAGGCTCTTGGATTGGAATCTGCCGCCATGATGCGTTTTGGGTACGGCATCGGCATTGCATACCCGCCCATATGGTTGGAGACTTTACAAATAGCACGAGGCTTTGATCAATCTTTGGAATCAGGAATGGTGTTTGTCCTGCACTCCTGCCTTGAGCTCCCAAAACAGGGTTTAGGTGTTATTCAAGGGGGCACTTACCATTTAACCGAAGACGAACTCGCTATGATCGTCGGAACCGGTGATTGTGATTTACTGATCAATTAAATTGTTCTTGTTTTGTTCTGTTATTTTTGATAACTCTTACCCCCTAGCAGGAGAGAGTTATGAAGGGTTTCGAGGACGGTAGTTCGGCTTTCGCGAAAGACATGCGCAGGGGCCGCGGGGCTGTTACCAACACAAGTGGCCGGTTTGAGAACCAGGACCGTGTAGTCAGCGACGATGGTTGGTCGAGTTTGGAAGACCTTGCACAACACAACACCAAAACCTCAGTTACCTTGGAAACACCCAGGTCAATTATCACCAAGAACCAATCTCCAGATATTCCCTTCGATCGCTCTATCAATCCCTACCGCGGTTGTGAGCATGGATGCATTTATTGTTTCGCGCGCCCAACTCATGCCTTTCTCGGCTTATCGCCCGGCCTTGATTTTGAAGCGAAGCTGTTTGCAAAACCCGATGCACCTCAACTTTTGGAGAAGGAATTGAGATCGAAGAACTATCACCCCCAACCCATTGCGATTGGGACCAACACTGATCCCTACCAACCGATAGACCGGCAGTATCGACTGATGCGCCAATTGTTGGATGTTCTGCGCTCATTTAACCACCCCGTCACCATAACGACTAAGTCGGCTTTGATCTTAAGAGACATCGATATTTTGGCAGACATGGCCACACAGGGATTGGTATCCGTTGCCATTTCCGTCACTTCTTTGGATGCTAAGTTATCGCGAGTGATGGAACCCCGTGCCTCCACACCAATGAAGAGGTTGGCCGCAGTTTCAGTGCTCCGAGAAGCCGGTATACCGGTTGGTGTCCTTACATCACCGATGATCCCTGCAATCAACGATCATGAATTGGAGGATATTCTGTCGGCGAGTAAAAATGCCGGAGCATTATGGGCCAGTTACATCCTTTTGCGCATGCCGTTTGAAATCAAACATTTGTTTAGGGAGTGGCTGTACGAAAATTTCCCGGATAGAGCGGATAAAGTTATCAAGCTCATCAAGGATACACGAGGTGGAAAAGACTATGATGCCCAATGGGGCAAACGAATGAAAGGTGAAGGCCAATACGCTGAGTTATTGGCCTCCCGCTTCAAGTTGGCAAAAAGGAAATACGGTTTGGACAATAAAACGCCACCGTTAAGAACCGATCTTTTCCAGCCGCCCTTGGCAACTGGGGATCAATTAGCCTTGTTCGGTTAACAGAAGTTCGAAACCTGAATATACTTCTTCGAGCTATATCCGTTGAAATTTGTCGTCGTTGATGATCCGTAGGCGCCCATATCGTAGAACACGATAATATCCTCTTCCTGCAGATCGTTTGGAAACGACAATTTACCTGGCAATTGGTCAAGTGAATCACAGGTCGGGCCGAAAACCGTAAACTCCAGATCTTCTGCTGCCTTCCGTTCTCCAGACTTAGAGAAGACTTCGTAGCGCGGTAACATCTTGATGATATGGCTTTCTTGAAAGCCGCCGTAAACGCCGTCGTTCAGATAAAGCCGTCCGTCACCCTTGATCGCTTTCACCTTCGTGACCAAAGCAACAGAATTAGCAACCATAGCACGGCCGGGTTCACAGACCAGATCCGGTCTCTGTTCGGGGAATGCATCATCCACTGCACTTACGATTTCATCCATGTAGACTTTCAAATCTTCAACCTTGTCTTCAGGGAATTGAACTGGGAAGCCGCCGCCAACGTTCAACGTTGATAACTCACATCCCGCGGCTTTCGAAATCTGCGAGGCCATTTCTATGTATTGGCGATAAGCGTTGGCTTGCCTGCATTGTGAACCGGGGTGAAAAGTGAGCGACACTCGAAAACCTAAAGCTTCAGCTTCAGCCACTAAAGCAATGGCCTCTTCAGGCGTCGCACCGAACTTGGTTCCGAAATCATACCCGGCCACGCCAAGGTCCAAATGAAAACGAATGGATGCTTCAACCAAGTGCGCCTGATCAGCTACTGCTTCTTTCAGTTTTCGAAGCTCGCCGATACAGTCCACAGAGAACGATCTGACTTCATGCTGATGAAACGCGGCGTCGTTTTCTCGCCTGCTGCGGATAGGATTATTGTAATGCAATTCCGCAGTTTTTGAAAAACCTCTGACAAGAGCAATTTCGTTTAGGGATGCGACGTCAAAAGCCGCCATTCCTTCGTTCAAAAGAGTTTCAATGATCTGTGGTTCTGGATTGGCTTTAACAGCATAGGTCACTTGCCCAGGGAAAAACTCGGCAAACCGACGATATGTTGCCTGCAACTCTGAGGGAGCAAAACAGTACAGTGGCATTTCATCAGAATAATCTTTGATGGCGTCAATCAAATTCAATGGCCTGCTCAATTCACGAGCACCAAAATCTACGTCGACCAATTTCAAAACTGCATTCATCTGCTTATCTCCTATTTGAAACAATAATGGCTCAGGAATTCGACAGACTGTAGACTTCACTCTTTACGAAATTTGCTTTAACCTGTGCAAATTGTATGCAAATTGGACAAATTGCTAAATGATCAACGAAACTGACCAGAAGATTCTGGACCTTCTTCAAGTTAATGCTCGGCTTCCAGTTTCTGATCTGGCTAGGAAATTGGGTGTTTCACGCACTACTGTGCAATCAAGACTTGATAGGCTTGAGGCCGACGGCGTGATCAAGGGTTACACCATACGGTTAGCGGACGAAAAGCTAAGAAACAAAATCAGAGCTTTGGTCACCATCAAAGTGGAGACCGGCAAAGCAGTCGCCGTTATCTCACAGCTCAAAAAAATGACGGAGGTTGATTCTCTACATTCCGTCAGTGGACGCTATGACTTCGTGGCATTCGTTTCTGGCGACAATCCAGAAGCGGTCGACCAGGTTCTGGATCGGTTTTGGGAGATCGATGGCATTCTCAATACAGAATCTGCGTTGATCCTATCGACAAAACTCAACCGCCGCTGAAGCCCACAACACTAAAGCAAAGCTTCAATCAAGAACGGGCCTTTTTGATTAAGCGCTGCTTTCATCAGTTTGGCTAAATCTTCCGCCGTTTCAGCCCTTCCTGCCTCAACCCCCATCGAGTTCGCCAGCTGTGGCCAATTGATCGTCGGATTATCAAGAGTCAGCATATCCCGTGCACGAGGTCCCGGGTTATCAAAGCCAAGGTTCGACATTTCCCCTTTCAAAATCGCATAAGCACGGTTTGAGAGAATTATGGTCTTCACATCAAGGTTCTCGCGGGCCTGCGTCCATAAAGCCTGACAAGAGTACATCCCACTGCCGTCGGCCTGCATCGCAATCACGGTTCTATTCGGACAAGCAATCGCAGCCCCTGTTGCCATTGGAAAGCCGATACCAATCGCGCCGCCTGTCCCTTGTAGCCAGGTATGGGGTTTGGTGTTCTTAGTGTATGGGAAGAAACCGCGGCCGGACGTGATCGATTCATCAGCCAAAATTGCATTCTCTGGCATCAGAGCCGCCAAAGTTAGAGCTATGTTGTCCGGATTGAGTTGCCCTGTCGGTAATTCCGTTGGTTGATATGCTTCATGCAACGGTTTGTGCCCACCGCCAATTTCGTCGGCAAGTGATTGCAGCGCCAAAACACCGTTCTCATCTTCTGCCGCCAGTTCCATGATCTTACAGCCTTCTTGGAAAAGCCGTTTTGGACGTCCCGGATAAGCAAAGAAGCCAACGGGTTCAACGGCATTGACGAGAAAGACTTGTTCAAAGTTACCGAGCTGCTCAAGCGCTTGGGGAATGGGGTAGCGCACACGATCGATAAAGACGCGCCCCGCCCCTCTCTCCATTCTGTTGTTCGATCCCTGTGCTAAAAACTTGGCACCCGTAGCTTGAGAAATCCGACTTATTGCATCTAGTCCTTCGTCTCGAAGCGTAAGTCCTGACAAAACGAAGAGACACTTTTCGCCTAGCTCTTTCGCTTTCTTACCGGCTTTTTCGATTCGATCATCGGATACTCTGCCGGGTTGAGCCGGGTTAAATACTTGGGCCTCTTCTTCCAGATCGGTCCAAGCCATATCTGAGGGCAGGATCAATGTGGAAATATTACCGGGAGGGCTCTTTGCAATAGCAATAGCTTCGGCAGTGTCTTTGCCTAAGTTTTCCAATCTAGTCGTCGTCCGAACCCAGGCCGAGTTGCTTCCAGCGATGGCCTCAATATCTGACGTCAAAGGTGAGTCCAAATGACGGTGGTAAGTTGCGTGCTCTCCAACGATGTTTACCATGGGTGATTTGGCGCGCCGGGCGTTGTGGACGTTGGCTAGACCATTGGCCAGCCCAGGCCCCAGATGCAACAAAGTTCCCGCTGGCTTGTCTGCCATGCGCGCATAACCATCTGCTGCACCAGTCGCGACTGTCTCATGTAAACAAAGAACCGAGCGCATTTCGGGCGTTAGATCCAAAGCAGCGACAAAGTGCATTTCTGATGTGCCTGGATTGGTAAAACAAGTATCGACTCCACCCTTTAGAAGAGCATCGACCATCAATAATGCACCGCTTCTTTTCATAACCTATTTACCCTTCCTGCTGTGGACAGCGTCAGCCAATACACAAAGCAGTTCAAAGATCATCGATGCCCCAACCCAAGCAGTGTTACCGCTGGAATCAAAAGGAGGTGACACTTCAACCAAGTCAGCGCCAACTAAGTTCAACCCTTGGAGCAGTCTCACCATTTGCTGAGCCTGGAAGCTAGTAAATCCGCCGATCTCTGGTGTTCCTGTCCCCGGTGCCTGCGATGGATCAATGCCATCGATATCGAATGAAATGTATGTTTTACTGTCGCCAACTATTTTGCGCGCTTCGTTCATCACGTCTTCAACGCCGCGATCCATCAGCTCTTCGATACGGATGATCCTGACACCCACTTCTTCTGCGAAATCGACATCATCTGTGCCATACATAGTTCCACGGATGCCAATCTGTACGACCTTCTTGGGGTCAAGACATCCCTCCTCAATCGCGCGTCGGAAAGGCGTACCATGGGTGTATTTGAACCCATCGAAATAGGAGTCAAACAGATCCGTATGAGCATCGAAATGGATCATGCCCATGGCACCATGTTTCTTTGCCAGCGACCGTAAAACTGGCAATGACACGAGGTGATCCCCACCTGCTGTCATTGGCAATACGTCACGCGATAAAACCTGATCATAAAACCCCGTTATACGTTTAAGGGCATCTTGCACATCCACAGGATTGATCGGGCTATCTCCTAAGTCAGCAACGTTCGTTAACTGAAATGGATCAATGCGTGACACGGGATGCATCGTTCGGATCATCGTCGACAAATCACGCAATTGTCTCGGACCATGCCTAGGGCCAGGGCGATTGGTTGTCCCGCCATCCCAAGGCACACCAATAATGCCTATGTCGACCTCGTCAGTTTCCTCGATTTGCACATGAGGCAATCGCATGAACGTTGGCATGCCAGCGAAGCGTGGCGATACATTCCCTGCTATCGGTTGAAACTTCTCATTGGTCATTAGATGGTCCCTTTTTTCGATGCGAACAGGCCGATTTCGTTGCTCGATTTAGTAGGCTTTAAAGCACATTTTATTACAAGGCGTTATATAGTCTGGAATTCAGTTTACAGCAATCCGGCCTCTTGGTAATCCCCGTTCAAACAACAATCCTCAACTGGAGCCTCCGGATGTCAATCCCGTTTATCGATTTGAAAAGCCAATACAAACTATTGCAGCCAAAAATTGATCAAGCAGTGTTGGACGTCATGGGTCATGGTCAGTTTATCTTGGGTCCTTACGTTGATGACTTCGAGAAAGAGATGACTGACTACCTGGGGTGTCACTCCACCGTTTCTGTCGCCAACGGCACGGACGGTCTTATCCTGCCGCTTATGGCGTGGGGCGTTGGTCCAGAAGACGCTGTTTTCTTACCCGTCTTCACCTACACAGCCACGGCAGAGGTCGCTGTTTTAGTTGGCGCTACGCCGGTCTTTGTTGATGTTGATCCTGTTAGTTTCAACATCGATTTGGATGCTTTAAGAAATCAAATTGAGAATGTTAAATCTGCAGGCAAGCTGACCCCGAAGGCGATCATCGCTGTCGACCTGTTTGGCAATCCAGCGGATTGGCCGGCTCTCGAAGCCATCGCTGAAGAATACGATCTCAAGCTCTTGGATGACGCTGCGCAAGGCATTGGCGGTGTTTTGAACAACAAGAAAATTGGCCAGTACGCTGATGCGACCTCCACTTCCTTCTTCCCTGCTAAACCTCTGGGCTGTTACGGCGATGGTGGTGCCGTGTTCACACGAGATGGTGAACTGGATGAGTTACTGCGCTCTCTCCGTTTCCATGGGCAAGGCAAAGAGCGATATGAGGTCGCGCGCATTGGCATGAATTCACGCCTTGATGCTATGCAGGCGGCTATCCTTTCAGAGAAGCTGAAAGTTTTCGAAGACGAGATGGAAGCCCGTAACAAATTGGCCTCCCTTTACAACGAACGTCTATCGCCTGTTGCAGAAGTTCCTTTTATCCGTGAAGGCGCCCGGTCTGCCTGGGCACAATACACCCTGAAAGTCGAAAAACGTGATGAGTTGCAGGCTCATCTGAAGTCGGCTGGCATTCCGACCATGGTTTATTATCCCTACCCGATGCATCTCCAAGACGCCTACCGTCAATATGGTGAGGGTGAAGGCTCTGTGCCTGTCAGTGAAGCCTTGAGCCAAGTTGTTATGTCACTACCAATGCACGGTTATATGAACAATGAAACCGCGAACTTCATTTGTGACGAAGTTCTCAAATTTTACGGCTAGTCGCTCTCTGGCCCTAACAGCTGCTATCTGATAAGTCTTTGCTATGCCAGCCGTTAGCGTCATCATCCCTACCTACAACAGAGCTCATTGTTTAGAGACAGCGATTGCTTCTGTTCTTGCGCAGGACTTCGGTGATTTTGAGCTTATTGTTTCTGATGATGGATCAACAGATCGAACAGAAGAACTGGTATCAGGAATTGCCGATAGCCGGATTGCCTATCTAAAGAACCAAGCAAATTCTGGCGCTGCCGCGGCTCGCAACTTGGCCATCGAAAGAAGCATCGCTCCACTCATCGCCTTTCTCGATAGCGATGACATCTGGTTGCCTGGTAAACTCGATACTCATCTGCGTTGGATGCAACAGCAACCGACTGTTCTGGCTTCATTTACAGACTACCAGCTCTTTCGAGAAAGCAACGGCAAAACCTCTGTTCGATCCCCTCATGCAGAAAGAAACGACTGGGCTTGGGACCTTCTGCTCTATTGTCGTGCCGCCGCTGGTTCCACCCTGTTGGCACGCCGAGAGGCCTTTGAAATCCATGGCTTCTTTGATATGACCCTAACGCGGTTTGAAGATTGGGATTGGTTGCTCCGTCTTGCGTTCGAAAACCATCTTGCAAAAGCGCCGTTGATCGGCAGTCAGGTCACAAGAAGTGGCCACCAAGGCTGGCCAGACCTCGCACCTCATTACGATACTATGATCAACCGTTGGAAAAGATCCACAGAGCAAAAATACGGCCAGGAAGGACTGAAAAGGTTACGCGCCGGTGCGAGCATTCAACAGGCCACGTCAGCTTATGCAGCCGGTGACAGATTTTCTGCCCTCCCGCATCTGATCGCTGCGTTTGCAAAGCAACCTAACGCAACATTCCGGTTTTGTGCCTCACGACTCAGAAACCTCTGATTCTTCAGGCGACTCGCCAGTTTCAAACTTTCCTGATAGACTAGCCTGCTAAATCACAGGAGGACTACTATGAAAACCTATCTCTCAATTGCTGTTGGAACTGTGCTCGCTTTCTTCCTCGGCTGGATTTGGTACGGTATGCTGTTCCAGGCACAATGGATGTCGGCTGCTGGACTAAAAGCCGAAGACGTCGGAAGTGACATGGAGATAGGAGGAATGATAGTTCCTCTCCTCGCATGGCTGGTTACAGCAGGCTGTTTCCACTGTATTGCACACATGGCCAACGTCAGCGCCCTTGCAGGCAACGTCAAACTAGCCGTTCTTTGCTGGCTTGGTTTTGCTATGCCCGCCGTCGTTTTCTCGACCTACTTCCAAATGCTTGGTGGTTCGCTCTACTGGATCGACGGGCTTTATCTGCTGTGTGGTGCTTTATTGATCGCGTTAGCGCGGACGTTCATCCGCCGTTAAAGCTCACCACTGATGACATACCGCATAATCTGAACAACCTGCTCTGGTGTCTCAACGGTCGCCAGAGCAGCACCATTCACTTCTTTCAGTGGATGCGTCAGGTCTGGAGAATGCACAACAATCAGTGGCTTATTCAATGCCGCCGCATAGCCAGCGTCAAAAGCCGCGTTCCATTGTTTGTATTTGTCCCCAAAACGGACCACAACAACGTCAGCCCGTTCCAACAAAGAACGCGTGCGAATGGCGTTAACCTTGGCTCCCTTGTGATCTTTCCAAAAACCGCTGTCTTCCTGACCAAGGATAGCAACGCCACAATCATCGGAGTTTTCATGATTGGTGACCGGGGCGGTGCAGATAACAGGAAGATCTGCTTCCTCCAAACCCTTCTCGATTTGCTCTCGCCAATCTGTGTGAATTTCACCGGAGAGATATAGAACCCATTCGTCCATCTTTGCATCCACTTCATTAATCGAAAACTGATATCGTCATAAACGGGTGAAGTATTTAGCACCAGAAAAGAAACAAAAATTCCGCCTACTGAAAATCTTCATTTGCTTTCCAAACGGCTTAACCCTAGAGGGAAAGTTGACAAAATTTTAGGCCGACAGGGTCAGTTAATGGAGAACAAAATGAAAGTAGGATTTATCGGTCTCGGCAACGTAGGCGGCAAGTTGTCCGGCAGCCTTCTGCGCAACGGTTTCGACATCACCGTACGCGACCTCAGCAAGGAAACGGCGCAACCTTTCCTCGATCAAGGTGCTAAGTGGGCAGAGAGCCCAAAAGAGATGGCAGAAGCCGTCGATATGATCATCACTTGTTTGCCAAGTCCTGCCGCTTCTGCCGCTGTCATGGAAGCGGAAGACGGAATTCTCGCCGGCCTTTCTGCTGGTAAAATCTGGGCGGAAATGAGCACCACTGACGAAGCAGAAGTCAAACGCTTAGGAGCTCTCGTAAAAGCCAAAGGCGCAGAGCCCATCGATTGCCCTGTGTCTGGTGGCTGTCACAGAGCTGCTACGGGTAATATTGCGATCTTTGCTGGCTGTGAGCGCTCAACCTTCGAGAAGGCCCTGCCCGTCTTAACCACAATGGGGCGCCGCATCCTTAATACTGGAGACCTCGGATCCGCATCTGTTTTGAAAGTTGTCACCAACTACCTAGCAACAGCAAATCTCATCACTTGCTGTGAAGCGCTTGTCACCTGTAAAGCAGCAGGAATGGACCTCAATACATCGTTCGAAGCTATCAAAATTTCATCCGGCAACTCATTTGTTCATGAGACGGAAAGCCAGGTGATCTTGAACGGTAGCCGCGACATCAATTTCACAATGGACCTCGTCATCAAAGACATGAGCCTCTTCTCTGCTGTTGCGGAACGCGCCAATGTTCCATTGGAAGTCGCCCCAGTCTTGCTCGACATCTTCAAAGACGGTCAAGAACGTTATGGTCCACGCGAATGGTCACCAAACATCATTAAGCGTCTAGAGGAAGCAACCGGTTTGGATATTCGTGCTGCGGGCTTCCCTGCCGAAATGCTAGACGACGAACCGGAGGAGCCCGGTTACGAGGTGGTTCCACAACGTTAATAGAGCTAAGTGAACTTGTAGCGTTCCACCGCTTGTTCATCCCATTCAAGCCCAGCTCCTGGACCATCCAAGGGCTGGGTTTTGCCGTTTTCTATCTGCATCCTGTTTGCCAAAACTGGCTCCGCCCAATCAACGTATTCCAACCAATGCCTGGTCGGTGTTACGCACAAGAGATGGACAGAGAATTCCGGGTAAAGGTGTGAAGAGATTGGCATCCCCACGGCTTCAGCTAAAGAAACGGATCTCATCCAGCCTGTCACGCCTCCGATTTTCCCTACATCAGGCATAAAATAGTCGCAAGCCCCTGCTTCGAACGCCTTAGCAGCTTCATGAGGACCCCAACAGTTTTCGCCTGTTTGAATGGGGATTTCTGAAACGGCACGAACTTCCGCGTGACCTTTATAATCGTCAAATCTTACCGGCTCCTCAATCCAATCAAGCGTGCTGTCTTTCAATGCAATCGCTCGAACCCGTGCTTCAGTGATGGAGAGGCTTTGATTGTAGTCTGAGAAAAGGCGGACATCTGGGCCAACCGCAGCTCTTACTGCAGCAACGACGGCGACATCATCCTTTGCGGTAGGGTATCCGAGACGTACCTTGATTGCATCGAACCCCTCGGCAACCAGCTCTATCGCTTCGGCTGCTGCTTTCTCAGCCCCCATGATGCCGAGACCTTTGCTGTTATAGACCGGCAACTCCATCGGCTTTCCGCCGAGCAATTTGGCAAGAGGCAATCCTTGTGTTTTCGCTAACAAATCCCACAGAGCCATATCAATGCCGGATAAGGCCATGCCGGTCATCCCTTGAGCTCCCAGCAAACGAAGGCGTTTTTGGATGTCTTCCTCAATCATGAAGGGGCTTAGGTCTTCACCAACTATCCAATCGGCGAAGTCGGTTAACAAAGCCGTCATGGAACGCAAGGCCGCTGACGTGTAACAGAAAACATATGATTTGCCGACAAGACCGTTGTCGCCTTGGATGTCTATCAACACCAATGGGGCGTCGGTTACAGCGCCACTGGCTGTGTGCAGAGGGCGGCGCATTGGCACCAAAACTGGTCGGGCGGTAAGGGATAAGATTTTTGTCATGAGGTTCTTTCCAATGCTTCCTGGTCTATTAGCAACCAATGAGAAGGTTCACGTTCAACGAATTCTTCCCAAATGGTTTTAACGGCATTCCTTTGGCTTGCGAAAATAAGCCGTTCTGTGGCCTGCTCAAGGCTTACCCATTCATAGATATCGTGTTCCTCGTTCAAAACCACTTCATGACTTTCATCAATGAAGCCAACAAAGACTGGGCTTAACCAAATTGAGTCGCGATCGATTTCATAGAACTGTTCGCAGATATCAGCAGAGTAGAAACTCGCTGGGGTTAAACTCGTCTCTTCTTTTACCTCACGCAGCGCCGCTTGCCAGGCTGTTTCATTCTCTTCGATCTTCCCGGCCACCTGTGCCCAGAATGATGATTTCCTATCCGTTCTACGCATGAGTAGAAAGTGGGTATTCTTCCCTCTCCCCTTCAGTAAGTAGGCAGAAACTCCGCGGACAGCGACAGGGTTAGTTATGTTGACGGTCATGAAAGTCTCCACGCTTCAGGAAAACTACTATCATCACAACGACGCCAAAAATGCCAGAGATGACGAGCGAACCTGCAACACCAAACAAGGAACCAAGGCCACCGAGAATAAAGGCACCGATGGCAGGGACTCCTAAAGAAACAGTAGTCCAGATCGACATAACTCGACCGCGGTGATTGTCATCTGTTGTCACTTGCAATTGGGTTTGAGCCATAATTCCAATAAAAGTGGCTAAAAAGCCCATACTTGCGGCAAGGATTGAGGCAATGATCATATCGTTGGTTACCCCCAACATCAGAAGCACAAAACAAGCCGCCACTAAAATCAAGGCCATAACCAACAGCGAGCCCTGTTTACTTGAGCGAAAAACCTGCAAATAGATCCCAAGACAAGCGGCCCCCGCGCCCGATGCTGCGGTCAATGTTGCCAAGCCTTCCGCGCCTGAGTTCAATACTGCGCCAGCATAGGCGGGTAGAATTTCGAAGAAACTTCGCCCCAGCAACCCGTTGAGAGCGGTCACAAGGACTATCATTGCGGCCCCCGGAAGCTGTAGAAGGTAAACAATCCCATCGACAAGTTCGCGCCCAAGAGATTGCCTTTTCAAAGGCTTACCTTCTTTTGGCGTAAGGACGACTCTCGTGAAGAAAAGCACATAAAAAATACTGCAGAATGCCGAGGCAAAAAAGGAGAAAGCAACACCGTACTGAGCGATGATTACGCCACCAACAAGTGGGCCGACAATTCTTGCGAAATTGAAAACAAGAGCGCCTAGCCCAGCTGCACTCAAGTACAAGCTCTTCGGCACTAGTCTTGGCATAACAGACAACCGCATGGGGCTGTAGGCAGCAACGAGAACACCATGCAAAAGGCTAAAGACGATCATGAAGGAAATTGATAACTCGCCCCAGTAACTCCCCGCTGCGAAAGCGAGTGAGATCAAACCTTGGCCCGACGTAATCGCCATCATGGTGCGTTTCAAACGCCAACGATCCGCGAAAACCCCAAAAATCGGCGTCAGAAAGAAAGTCGGCGCCAAGGTGGAGGCAATGATCAGTCCCGTCCAGAAGGGAGACTGAGTAATCTCCCAAGCGGCCCAACCCAAGGCAACTTTGAAAACCCAAAAGCCGATGGTCGAAAACCACCCACATATAAAGTAAGCGCGGTAAGCCGGGAGTTGTAAAGCTGAAGTAAGTTCTTTGCTCATGGCTCTAATTTAGGTGCCTCACATTGAGATCAAGAGATGATCCCAAAATCATTTTAGGCATAGATATAGCCACCGGAAACAATTTGGTTTTCACCGGTCATATAGGTGTTGCGATTGCTGGCTGCCATAAGCACAAACTCAGCAATTTCTTCTGGCTTTGCGCCGCGCCCCAAAGGAGAAGCTTTGGCGAGTTCTGGAAGAAATCCAGCTGCTGCTGCTTTCTGGGTCGCCATACCTGCAGGTGCAACGGAGTTTACAAGAATCTGGTCCGCAGCCACTTCATGAGCGAAGGATTTGGTCAAACTGACTACGGCGGCTTTTGTCGCTGCATAGTGCGCATTTTGGGGATGAGCTTTAAAAGCATCAACGGATGTGATGTTGACAATGCGCCCAGCGACCTCGGGAGGATTGGTGTATTGGCGCATATGGTACACCGCTGCCACCATCATGTGGTAGGTGCCCTTTATGTTGACCGCATTCTCGAGATCCCATTCTTCATCGGTTACTTCGAGAATAGCTTTTCGAGGATAGACAGCCGCTGAGTTAATCAGGGAATGAACACGACCCAATTGAGAAACAGCTTCATCAAAAGCTTTGTGGCAGGCCTCACTTGTCCGTATGTCCGCCTTGATTGCAATGCCGCCAACTTGGCGCGCGACCTCGCTGGCTGCCCCAAGCTCCAGGTCAACGATCGCGATTTTCGCTGCACCACGTTGTTTTGCTAATGTCGCTACTGTGGCACCAAGTCCGGCACCACCGCCAACAATGACGATATTCTGCCCGTCCAACACGCGATTAGTGCGCGATGATGGGTTGAGCTTTCAGATCGGCTTCTCTGGTTGGGGTGTCTGGGAATTCAGACCCCTCCTCAAACCAAGAGCGTGGAGCAGGTGTACCCCAAAGTGTCTGGCGCTGAGTATCCAACAAGGACCAACGGATTGGCTCATGATCCGGATCAACCGTCATGTAGTCAGAAGCATAAAGCTCAATGCGATGATCATCTGGATCTCTGACGTAGAGGAAAAAGGCATTGGAGATACCATGACGACCAGGGCCACGCTCCATGTTGCCTAAGTATCCTGTCGTCGACATAAGGTCACAAAGATGGATCAAATGTATCGCTGTTGGAAGGAACAAAGCCGCGTGATGCAGTCTCGGTCCCATGCCATTAGTAAAGGCCACGTCATGGACAGTTCCTTTGCGATGCATCCACGCGGCCCACATGATGTCGTTGTCGTCTTCAGCAGTGTACTCGGTTACGCGGAAACCAAGCTCCGAATAGAAATCCACGGACTCCTGAACATTGGGGCTAAAGCAGTTGAAATGATCAAACCGCAATGGCTGAGCTGCTTTGTATTCTTCATACTTTTGAAGAAGAGATGGAACCTTCTCAATTTCAAAAAAGAACTCAAGCACTGCACCATGATTGTCTCTTGTTCTGAGTGTACGACCTTGATGTTCGCGTTCGACAAACTCAGCAGGAATGCCTTTGCTCTCGAACCAGACCTTTGCTTTGTCGAGATCTTCTTCAGAACCAACCTTAAAGCCCTGCGCGTTACAGACACCAGGCGTGTCAGACTTGCGAAGCACGAAACAGTGATGGTTACGATCTTCCATCGCGCGCAAATAGATCGCGTCATCAGTCCGCAAGGTCGTTTTGAGACCTAGCGTGTTGTCATAGAAATGCTGGCTCTTATCGAGGTCTGATACAGCGAGATCAACATAAGCACAACGGACAGTGTTGAAGGGTGGGGTCAAAGTATAAGGAGGAACTGGCATTAGGATGCTCCCAATTTTGGAATATTATGATAGCCGGTTGCAAAACCGACATGCTTGGTTTCCATATAGAATTCAAATGAATATTCACCGCCGTCACGGCCAATACCACTGGCTTTTGTACCACCGAAAGGCGTTGGCAAGTGGCGGACATTTTCTGAATTAACCCAGATCATGCCTGCTTCAAGCTTTTCGGTGAATCTCATGGCGCGCGTGACATCAGAAGTCCAAACGTATCCCGTCAGACCATAGATGACATCATTGGCCATTTTCAAAGCTTCTTCTTCGCTGTCGAATGGGATGACAGTCAGGGCTGGTCCGAAGATCTCTTCTTGTGCGATACGCATCTGATTATTGGCGTTGGTGAAGAGCGTTGGCTCAACGTAGTACCCCTCGCCCTCTTTCCTTTTACCGCCGACAGCGATGGTCGCGCCGTCTTCCTTCGCGATATCAAAGTAAGAACAAACTTTATCCATGTGAATTTGATGGATCAAGGGGCCTACCTCAGTTGCAGGATCAAGCGGGTGCCCGACTTTCAAATTTTGAACGCGAACCTTTAGCTTCTCAACGAAATCATCGTGAACGTTGGATTGAATGAGCAACCGGCTGGAGCAAGTGCAACGTTCTCCGTTCAAGGAGTAAATCATGAAGATTGCAGCATCTAACGCGCGATCCAAATCCGCATCATCGAAAACGACAACTGGGTTCTTACCACCGAGTTCAAAGTGAACACGCTTCAATGTTTCGGCTCCTTGGCGCATAATGTGCGACCCCGTGGAGCTTTCGCCAACAAAAGCAATTGCTTTGATCGCTGGATGCTCGGTCAACGCCTTACCGGCGTCCTCACCAAAACCATTCACTAAGTTCCAGACACCAGGTGGTAGACCGGCTTCTTCTGCTATCTCCATCAAAATACGTGCGGTGATCGGAGAGAACTCAGCAGGTTTGTGAACAACTGTACAACCAGCGGCTAGAGCAGGCGCAATCTTCCATGTCGACAGCATGAACGGTGTGTTCCAAGGCGTGATGACACCAACTGGGCCGATTGGAACACGGGTGGTGACATTCAGAAGCGTCGGGGACGGCAAGGTTTGACCATCGCGCGCTGCTTCGCACTTATCGGCATAATAGCGGAAGTTTTCGGCTCCACGGAGCGCTGCCTTAGACATAAAGCGGAGTGCTTGGCCCGTGTCTAAGCACTCCAAAAAGGCTATCTCTTCTGCTCGCTCAACAATCTTGTCGGCGATTGAGTGAAGGATTTTTTTACGCTCTTTCGCGGCCATGTCGCGCCATGCTGGAAAGGCTGCTTTGGCCGCCTTAGCAGCACGGTCAATGTCAGTTGCTGTACCCTTGGCACAATCAACCATTTTCTTGCCATCGACTGGAGACACGACCTCAAAGGTTTCCCCCGCATTCAAAGCGATGTCTTCACCGCCAATGCGATTGCGAACCCCAGTGTCCTGAACTTTCTTCAGGTACCCAAGCGCTTTATCGATGTTAGTTTGAAGATCAGACAACACCCTTCTCCTTCAGTTTCTCGTGAATAGAATTACGTTTCATATTAGTATTGGCATCGAGCTCTCGGATTTCAAAAGACAGCGCCAGCGGGCGTTCCCCGAAATGAGCTTCTAGATGGGCCTCAATTTTTTGGAACATCATGATCGCCGCTGCTTTTCGGACTTTCTCCTCGCGTCCAACACCGACTTTGCCCGCAATATCAATGAAGGCATTGTCGGGATCATCATCAGCGATTGAGTAATGTTCGCAACGAACAGCGCGAACACGCAATCCGCCGACCGGAAAGATACCGGTTTCAAGCGCGGCTTCGCGAACAACATCACAAAGGTCCGTCATATCAATGGACATTTCGAGATTGGCAGAATATTCAACAGTAAAGTGTGGCATGATTGGACCTGTTGACAAAATTAATTAACTTGTTAAGCATTTCCTATCCGACGCACGACGTCAAGTATGTTTTATTCAGATAGGAAAAGAGAAATGGCCTTTTGTGGTTTGGACTTACCTGGTGGCTTAGATCGCCCTGGCATGATTTTCTGTGTTGGTGTTAATTATCCAGCCCGCAATGAAGAGTATAAAGACGGCAAAGAACTGCCTCCTTTTCCAAGCCTTTTCCCGCGTAGCCCCTTCTCTTTTGTCGGTCATGAAGAGCCGATCATCCTCGTCCCGGAATCAGAGCAATTTGATTATGAAGGCGAGATTGCACTCATCATTGGCAAAGGTGGCCGCCGCATTCCAAGAGATCAAGCAAGAGAGCACATCCACGGTCTAACCCTCTGTAACGAAGGTTCATATCGTGATTGGATCCGCCATGCGAAATTCAACGTCACTCAGGGTAAAAACTGGGACCGTTCCGGATCACTGGGCCCATCAGTTGTTCCCATCGACGAAATCGAAGACCTGAACAATCTTGATCTCGAAACATGGGTCAACGGCGAGTTGCGCCAGAAAGACAATACGGGTCGCATGATCTTCCCGATTGATTATATCATCAACTATATCTCTACATTCACGACATTGACACCTGGCGACATAATCGTAACGGGCACTCCAGTCGGTGCTGGCGCGCGTTTTGACCCACCAAAGTGGTTGAAGGAAGGTGATGAGGTGATCGTGAAATGCCCACAAATTGGCGAGCTTAGAAACGTCGTCAAAGCCGAAGGTTAGTCTCGTTGTCCCAAGACAACCTAATCCCCAAAGACACCAACCGCTCGCTTCCCATCGCTCTGCTCAGGGCTCGAGAAGTGGTGATGTCTCAGTTTCGTCCTATGTTGGCGGAGCATGGTTTTAATGAGCAACAATGGCGGGTTGTTAGAGTGCTCAGTGAAACCGGCGCCATCGACCAGACTGAACTCGCGGAACGGGCCTCATTGTTGGGACCAAGCCTGACCAGAATCGTTGCTGCCCTTTCACAGCGTGGTCTCGTTACGCAAGAGAGGGACACAGCGGATCAAAGGCGACGATTGATCGCTCTTACTCCCGAGGGTGAAACCACCATTACAGCGATCTTGCCAGAAAGCCAGGAAATCTACGCGAAACTAGAATCCAGCATTGGAAAAGAGAAAATCGCGTCCTTGTTGGATCTCTTAGAAGAGGTCACAAAGAAGAAGCGTTTTTAGACGAAGAAATTCTCCTTCTAAATTGTCCCGCCACGGGACAGTACCTCTACAAGCCGATGTAAGTGTTCGCCTGGGCAGGCCGTTGGTGCACGATCTCCGTGACCAAAAACTTTGGAGGCTGGCAGCGAATATTTGCTTCGCATCTTTCCAACCAAACTCTGCAAAGCCAAACGCTGTTTGGCTCCAGGTTCTTCTCTATTGAAGTCCCCCTCAAGTACGATGTGGATCCTATTTGCTGGATTGTATCCGGTGTTGGTGTCACCTGCATATTTGAGATCCCTGCCCTCTGCGATCACGCCATGCATGTCGATGTAGAAATGATAAGGGATATCTCCCCAGGGTTTGTTCCGCTGCGCGTGCGTTTGCAGTTTCCGCAGTTTTTGCCCAATGCTCTTATTACCGTCTTTGGGAAAACCGATATGGTGGATTACAATTTCCTTGATTCTGTGCCGCTTCATTCGCTGAGTTATTGGCGGCTTGGCATTCCAACTCTCGCGGCTAAGAATGAATTGAGACGCTGCAAACTGGGGGAAAACGCAAAGAAGCAGCCCGGACAACACAATGAGGGCAAGCAAAGAATTCAAATCAACACGTATTGAGTAGAACTGTCTGACCTTCACGCTTTACTGTCCGTCAGTTTGAGCATGATCTAGAACCCGTTTCACCAAAATGTTCAAGGAAACGAGCTCGAGAGTTTTCACTATCAACGGAGAAAGACGTCCCGTTCGCCGCGTTATAGGCTTTTAACGACGCACGGCTCATAGGCCCCCAATCGCCGTCAACAACACCAGCATAGCATCCATGTGACAGCAGATGCGTTTGCGCCATCTCGTAGATTTCACCTAATCCGAAGCATTGCCCATCAAATTTCGCCCCAGTACAAGGGGCCACGTAGGAGCTGGCTAAGTCACTCGTTTGACCGGCGGCCATTTGACGAACTAACGGCAGCAGATTTTCGCCTGGGCAATCTGTAGACACATGATCCATATGACCAGAGATCTTGTGGCTGGGCACAGAGAACCGGTTTTGAAGGCTTCCCACCAAGGCAGCCATTGAAGAAATCTGGCCTGTACTGGGTACCTCGCCATCAAAATGGCCTTCTAGAACGATATGGATACGGTTAGCGGGGTTGTATCCCGTATTTGTGTCGCCGGAATACTTGAGCTCTCGCCCCTCCCCTATCTCACCATGCATATCAATGTAGAAGTGATAGGGTACGTCGCCCCAATTTTTCTTGCCCTGAGAAAACCCCTGTAAGCCTCTCAGCTTTTGTTTGAGGCTATACTTTTTCTGTTGTTTGACGCCGGTGTGATGAATCACGATCTCTTTGATCGAGTGGTTTTTCATCCGGCTTGTGATGCCTGGCTTTGCTCCCCAGCTGTCACGGCTCACTATAGTCTGAGCCGTGACTGAACTGGTTGAAACTATAGCCAAAAGACCTACTAAAACGATCTTTGCTAAGGTTCTCATCCTCGTTTACTTACACGACTTCTTAACGTAAGCCGAAGACGCGCCTTGGCTGCGAGCATAGTTCTTGAAGTCCATGGCGCCGCTGTACGAGGTCGGACCATCAACAGAACAATACCAACCCGCTGTAAAGTTCGGGTAGTCTTGCTTGTTTGTGTAAATCACGCGACCGCCTACCAAGAGTGCCGCTGACTCTGCTGAATTATAGTTCTTTGTACAGGCGCTAATGCCAAACCAACCACAAATGGCGCCGGCATTATTACCGCTGTTGTTGTTATTGTTGTTTGAAACCTTTTTCCGCACACAACGTCCATTTGAATTCAGGACTTTCCCAGAAGGACAGTTACAAATGTTAAAACCAGCGGCGTCGATGTCTTCAATCATTCGGGCGAACTGAGTAGAGTTACTTGATTTACGCAGGTTCGTACCCAGCTGGTTGTTTGCAGCAGCGATGGCTTTTGCGGTACGGCCACCCCAGACACCATCCGCGCGACCTACGCGACATCCATTGTCTGTAAGCGCTTCCTGCAACATCTTCGTCAATGCCCACTTGTCAGTGATACAATCGTTATTGCTGCTCCAATAGCCTGGACAATTAGAAATATTGTTGTTCTGGTTCGAATTGTTATTGGAATTGTTGTTAGAATTCGAGTTGTTATTCGAATTGCTGTTTGTATAGGAATTGTTGTTAGAGTTGTTATTTGAATTGGAACCGGTGTTCGTATTTGAGTTACTGTTGCCCTCGTTCTTGACACAAGATTTATATTTAATCTTCGCAAGCTTCGCCGCTGTTGTTCCAGGATAGTCCTCGACAACGACTAGGTACATCTCACAATCACCACCCTCCTGGGCTAGTTTGTAAAACTCCAATGCTTCTTTGTTGTTTGCCTCTGACGTAACTGGATTAGCAACCATCATCAGCGGAGCTAGTAACAGCCCACCTGCCATCCAAAACTTCAACTTACTCAACATTTCGGCTCCTCCATCACTTTTGTTAAGACAATTTCAATAATATAAAAATACGCTAACACGGCGTGAAAGAATGTGTCAAATCGCACATAAGCCATCGTTAATTTCTGTTAAAAGGGTGGACAAAGCTACTTTCGAATTAGCTTCTATTAGTGTGTGCGGCGGTGCAAAATTAGTCCACGGTAGCGGCGGCATTGTGTTGTCGCGGGCGGCGTAAAAGTCGTCCACTTTACCCCTTTCGTTTTATCGGGAGGGTTTGAGGATATACACCGTGGACATCTATTTGAAAGTTCGTCATGCTCATTTCGAGGAAGGCTTAAGCAGGCGACAAATTTCTCGTGATTTTGGTATCAGCCGAGACACTGTTTCCAAAATGTTGGCCTATTCCGAGCCACCTGGCTACAGGCGGATAGCCACCATTGCTCGCC
>CAJQQZ010000006.1 GCA_905480575.1 uncultured Alphaproteobacteria bacterium
TATCGTGCCGTCATCCTTCAATACACGGTGTGCTTCCCTAAGCCATGATTCCGTAAATGAATCATAAGAAGCGAACGAAGAGAACTTGTCCCAGTCGTTATCAACCGCATCAACTTTTGTATTGTTAGGACGATGGAGATCCCCATTAAGCTGGAGATTATATGGAGGGTCCGCAAAAATCATATCGACGGAACCACTAGGCAGGGTCTTCATAACTTCAATAGAGTTACCATGAACGACCTTGCCCCCTTCACGAGGCAAATTAAATGTCATTATTATAAATTCTTAATCTTATTAAAAAATTAACTGCACTTAAATCTAAATCCGGCCACAAAATTTGGCTGAACCTTTAAAACGACTCCATTTGTAGCGAGAATCCAGGGAAGGTCAAGAATCTTTTTAAATCAATGAGATAAAATATTTTCCTGATGTATTCTGTGGAGTCGAAACCTACTAGATATAGTAGCGGAGTCGCAATTTGGCCCTATTTCAAACAAGATTGCGAATAGGAGCAAATGACTTACGGTGGTGCGGCGTCACTCCTAATCGCGCCAAAGCTTCCTGATGTTGTTTCGTGCCGTAGCCTTTATTTTGTGCCCAACCGTACCCGGGGTAGGTTGAATCCAGTTCTCTCATCGTTCGATCTCTGGTTACCTTGGCCAGGATCGAGGCGGCAGCGATAGAGAATGAACGCCCATCGCCCTTAACGATCGCGGTGGATGGTATGGACAGATCAGGTACCTTGTTGCCGTCAATCAGGGCATGACCAACCTTTTCCCCTAAGGACTGGACAGCCCAAGACATGGCGCGAAAGTTGGCTCTCAGTATATTAAACTCGTCGATCTCCTCGACCGAAGCCTCAGCAACTGCCCAATGGCTGCTCTCTTTGATGACTTCAAACAACTCTTCACGACGGGCCTCGCTAAGTTTTTTCGAATCATTAAGATGCTTCAGCAGTAAATCAGGAAGGTTTTGATCTTCAAAAAACACCGCCGCAGTCACGACAGGGCCAGCCCACGGCCCTCTGCCGGCTTCGTCGACGCCGCAGACAAAGCGGCCCACAGGCAATTCAATTTGATTTTCTAAAGAGAAGTCTGGCATAGACTCTCCATAGGAAAAAGCGATCCACGAAACAAGCCCGAGAATGATGCCCCATCACAACAGAACCCTTGTCCTCATGGCGCGCCAGCCGCAATTTGGTGTTGGCAAGAGGCGGCTGGCCAAAGGTCTCGGCAATGTCAAAACCTGGCTCTTCTACAAACGCTCGTTTGAAGGGCTTATGAGGCGTCTGGGTCGAACGGAGTTCTGGAACCCCATCATGGCCCTAACGCCAGACAGCGCTTCAAAAACAGCGCGGCCAACTAGGAGCTGGACGATTGTTCCACAGGGCCGTGGTGATCTGGGCGACCGAATGAGCCTTCATCTGCATGCTGCGCCTGGACCTGTGGTCTTTATCGGCACGGACTTGCCGGACATATCCGTCACTGACATTCGCATGGCCTTTGATGAATTAGAGAGATCAGACGCGGTCTTTGGTCCCGCCGAAGATGGTGGCTATTGGTTGATTGGTCTCAAAAAACTGCCAAAGACTATCGATCCCTTCCACCCCGTCCGGTGGTCGAGCAAACATACCCTGGACGATACAATCAGAAACCTGGGTGCGGGTGCCAAAATCACGCTGCTTGATGAGCGAGAGGATATTGATGACCTAGACGCCTTCAAACGCTGGTCATCCGCGAGACGAAAGCCTTGCACATGAGCCTGCTGAACAACACCGAATACATGCGCGCTGACGAACTTTTTCCGCATCAACAGGCTGCTTGGCACAAGCAAAGAGACTACGTTCTAAGCCGCTCCGACCTGTTCCAAAAGCTTTGGCTGGGTCACCAGCCACCCAAAGACTTGCGTGACTTGGCAGAGCTTCCGCTTTCTTCCAAAGCTGAACTGCGCCTTTCACAAGAACGCCACCCCCCTTTCGGCGACTATCTTGCTTCTCCCAAATCTGGGGTCTCCAGGCTTCACCGTACCTCTGGCACAACAGGCCAAGCCATGAACCTAGCGATGTCCGCCAGCGATTGCCATATCACCGAAGTGATCGGTGGGCGTTGTCAATCTGCTGCTGGCCTCACCGCCGAGCATACAGTTGTGCATTGCCTTAACTATCAAATGTGGATGGGCGGTTTGACCGACCATCTGACACTGGAAAAGACCGGGGCGACAGTGGTGCCTTTTGGTGTTGGCAATACAGAGCTGTTGATCAGAACAATTCAGGAGGTCGGCGCCACCGCCATTTCCTGCACGCCGTCCTACCCCGCTGTCCTGGAGCGTGTGATCGCTGAGCATTTCCCGAAGCTGCAACCAGCCGACTTGGGATTGCAACTCGGGCTGTTTGGCGGCGAACCTGGATTGGACGACCCTCAACTGAGAGCCAAGATCCAAGATACTTGGGGTCTGGAACCGCGCAATGCCAATTACGGTGTGTCAGACGTTTTCTGCAATTTTGCGGCACAGTGCGTCCATGATACGCGGCTTCATTATGTGGCCGCAGACGTGCTCTACCCCGAACTGATTGATCCAGACAGCGAGCAACCTTTGCCGTTCCAAGCTGGTCAAGAGGGTGAACTGGTCCTCACGCACTTGGCGCGTGACTGCCAACCGCTCGTGCGGTTTAGGACCGGCGATATCATAGCCCTCGACGAAACTGGCGCTTGTGAGTGCGGTCGTCTCACCTCTCGTTTTCGTGTTGTCGGACGCAGCGATGATATGGTTGTGGTCAGAGGCCTGAACCTTTTCCCGACCATGGTCGCCGCTGTGGTGAATTCGTTCGATGAACTGTCAGGTGACTACCGAATTACCCTTTCCACCCCGCCACCCTATGATTTTCTGCCGTTGCAGGTCGAGTTGTCGGAAGGACAGAAGGTCGACGACAGCGTAAGTCTTGCCGTTGAACAAAGACTCAAGTCCAAACTGGGTGCGACGGCGAAGGTGACATTGCTGCCGGCCAACAGCCTGCCGAAAACAGACGGCAAAACCAAACGCGTTATCAGGAGTTACTAATGAGCCAATTCACTTATCAAACCGTTGAAAGCCAGATTAACGACAAAGGCGTTCGGACCATCACTCTCAATCGCCCAGACTCGCTCAATGCCATGAACCTCCAGCTGATCCTGGATGTGGCCGAAGCCTTCAACGACGCCAACCGCGACAGTGCAACCAAAGCCATTGTCTTTACCGGTGCAGGCCGCGCATTCTGTGCTGGGGATGACCGCCACGAACATGTCCACCCAGAAAACGAGGAGCAAGCCCGCGATCTCGTCGACGCAATCCAGCGCGCCACACAAGCTATTGTCTTTGGCAGTAAACCTGTTGTTGGCGCTATCAATGGTTGGGCCGTGGGTGGAGGATTCGAATGGGCGATCAACTGCGACTTCCCCATTTGGGGCGAAAGCGCCAAGGCCTTCTTTCCTGAGGTCTCATTGAACCTCTTTGTCACCGGAGCCGTCACCTCCCTCCTGCCCGCCACGGTCGGCATCAACAAAGCCCGCGAAATGCTGATGCTCGGCGAGCGCTACACGGCAGAAGAACTCGGCAAGCTCGGCGTTGCCTGGCGTGTTGTTAGTGATGAAGACCTGCAAAAAGAAGCGCTGGCGGTCGCAACCAAACTTGCCAAACAACCACCGCTGGCCATCAGAGCCATGAAACGCGTTCTAAACCAGACAATGGCAACTGACCTGCCCCGCGCTCTACAATTAGAGACCGAGGCGACCGTTGCGGGATTCCTGGATCCCGAGACGACAGAGCGATTAAAGAACTTTTAGTTAAACTGGACGGCGCTAAATGAAGGCTAATAGCTATCGCCATACAAAAAAGCCTTAGCGCGTCGTACCCAAACCACCTTCGTTAGCGAAAGAGTACTAGCTCCAAGAGAAGAACCACCCGGCATCAGCTTGGCTTGCCGTCACGATTGAAGAGCCAGCGATTGTCGCTGAGAAAACCATCGCGAAAGTTGCAGCTTTTACAATCCGTGCTGCTCTTGATGTCTTAGTTGTTAATGTCTGTGTCATTGCTTTAATCCTTTTTGGGGGCTGGCTTCTTATCAGCGCCTATGAACACAACATAGCCAAGAGCGGAGATGCGCAATGTGATCAAAGTCACAAATATTTCATTATGTTAAAAATTTGGCAGGCTAGCAACGTCAGGTCTGTTGTTTGTGATTGGAGTCAGGTTCGTATTTTTGCGTAACAAAAGAAAAACTTGGTCTCTAAGTTTTTTTGCTTCTAATGCTAAAATGCGAACCTGACCTCGTCTAAAAACGGTTTGACGTGAGAAAGTTTCTTACAAATGATTAAATCACCAAAGTTTGTAGAAACAATAGAGCAGACTATGGGATGCAAGATCGCTAATCCGCAGCAGCCACTTGATGTCCAAGCTGCCCAACGGGTGGTGTTTTACCAGAACGGTGGCTGTGGCAGCTAGCGGAGTCACGATAATAATATGAACACCCAACCAACCTTTTGAGTGTTATGTTGGTTGCACTGCATACGAGCCAAAAGAACCCGATCCCATTTGATAAAACTTAATCCTCAATCACATTCGATAGGTAACGATTCATCGGGGCCCCACTCACTCATAGAATTTTCATAAACGCTGACCTCGCTATGCCCAAGTTGATGAAGCCAAAACGCATCGACTGTCGCGAATATGCCTCCACCACAGTAGGCTATATGCTTAGATGCATTGTCTGCACCCACAGATGCAAATTGCTCAGCGATAGCCGCAGGTGACTTGAATTTGTGCGTTGTCGGATCAACCAAAGATATTTGTGGCACACTGACACTTGCCGGTACGCGGCCTGCTCGGCCATATCTAGGATTTTCGCCAGAATAGATATCACTTCCCAGCGCGTTTACTGTACAGGTTGAACGGTCGTCTATTGCGGCCAGCACTTGCTCTTTGCCAACGAATAAATTCGGGCGGAGTTTTACTGACAGCAACCCTGGAGCGTAAGTACTTGTCTCCTTTGTCGTCGAGCGGCCCTCAGCCAACCACCCTTCATAGCCACCGTCTAAAACAGCTGCGTTGTCAAAGCCCAACCAACGCAGCATCCACCAGAACCGGGTCGCCCAGGAAATGCTGCGGCGGCTGTAAAGCACCACACGGGATCCGTCGCTGATCCCGGCGCGAGCGAAAGCCGCCGCGACAGTTGTAGGGTCCGCCAGCGTCATAGCAAAGGGGCTGTTCTGCTGCGAAAAATCGGCTTGAAGGTCAAAATAGCTAGCGCCAGTGATGTGCCCAGCCTCATGCTCACTCTGGCAATTGATCACCTCATAGGGCCTATCATCTCCCGTGTCGAAGTTGAGTATAGTCGAGCAGTCAAAAATTCGAACATCAGGCTCGTTCAGATGGCGCTCCAGCCAGTCACCGCTCACGAGAGCGTTTGGATCGCGAAGTTTGATTTTGGGCATAGACACCTGACTCCTGTAGTTGGATTCATTGGCACTCAACGGCGCAACCGAGAAAGCCTCCTAAACTGGGTTTAACGGCTGATCACAATGCGGCACTTAAGGTAGTTTGGTAGATATTCCTGCTGCCAAGAGCGACGCCATACCGCCATCAACAAATGAAACATCTGTAAAGCCCATACGCGTCAAGACATTCGCGGCTGAAGCGCCACGATAGCTAGGAGAGCCACCGCAAGTCGTCAATACCCGTCGCGAGCGATCTTGTAATTCGTGTGATTTGTATTCACATTCCAAATCTGCCATCCAAGCAACCGCTATGCCCGGGGCGGCTAACGCTTGTAATCCAATGCCAGTTGCCTCCATCTCGGATGTGTCCCGAACGTCAAGCAAAAGCGCGGTAGCGTCATTATTAAGAATTTTCAGCGCGTCATCTGCTGAAACTTGGTTGGCTTTTGATATTTCGCGCTCTTCCATTTGCGCGTATGTTTCAGCCATTTTGGCTCCTCCTAAGGCCTGATTTACCCCCAAAACTAGCACATTTGAGGGTAAATCTCAACAAACAGCAGAGAACGCCCGTAGAATCACGTCGACAGTTACCGAATTAGACAGGCTTGTATTCCATGGCTTCAAGGGTTGCTTCATCAACCGTAACGCCAATTCCTGGGTCATTGGGCAGAAGGATACAACCCTCGTCATCCATTTCAGTCGAGAAGGTTGAGAAGGCGTTCGAACCCGCTACAAAACGGGGGAAGTACTCCACCAGCCTCACATTGGGAATCACGGCGGCGGTGTGCAAGGCGGCGGCAAGGCCGATGGTCATGGTGTTGTTGTTATGAACGGAAACGGAGACGGAAGAGGCATCTGCCATGGCCGCAATTTCCTTGATTCCCAGCATGCCGCAAAGGGTGACATCGGGGTTCAGACTATCGGCTGCTTTGTGTTCAACAAGACGGCGGAAATCCTGTTTTAGGTACAGAGTTTCGCCTGAGATCACTGGTAGCTGTGATTGGCGGCGAATAAGCGCGAGTGTCTCGACCTCGGTAGCATCGGCAGGATCCTCAAACCATGTCACCCACTGGGCGTGAAGAGCATCAATAATCCGCGGCAGGTCTTCGTCGCGCACCCTGCTCCACATATCAACAAAAAGAGACACGTCAGAACCAACGGCTTCGCGAACGGCGGCGAGGCAGGCGATGCCATCGTCTACAGTCACATCATAGAGGAATGGATAGACTTTGACGGCTTTGAAACCCTGGTTCACTTGCTCGAGGGCGAAAGCCCCTAGCTCTTGTGGTGATCGTGGAACGTGGCTCCAACAGTTTGCATAAACGCCAACACGGTCGTGGCAAGCTCCACCCAACAATTGGTGCACTGGTGCATTTTGAGCCTTGCCCACAATATCCCAGAGCGCAATTTCGATACCAGCCGCTGCCGCCGCGGTTTCACTACCGCCACCAGGGCCAGTAATAGTGTCCAATGCTTTCGCCATGAAGCCTTTAACGTCAAACGGGTAGAAACCATCAAGGATGAGTGCCAGCTTGTGAACCGCCAAAGCAATGGCCTGCTCCCGGTCGCGGAAGGTATAGGTCTGTCCCCAACCGACGATACCGCTATCGGTCTCCAGCCTAACCAGCACCCAGGGATTTCCAGGACCCCAAGCGGTCACAGATAACTCAGGTGGCACTATGTAGGTTTTGACAGTCCTTATCTTCATAGACGTAACTCTTGCTTCACCTTCTCCACAGAGCCGTTCGGTTACAACGAAAAACAGCTGGGATCAGGGTTTCTTTTTTTGCAATTAAGGTAATGGTATGGACGCCCCGAGCGGCATCTAATGTGCCATATTAGAAGCGTTGACAGAGAAGTGTGGTTGAATTTTGGCGACGCCAGAAACTGTTTAACGAAAGGGGCAAGTTTACCTCTTGCATCAACATCCTTTGAAAGCGTTCTTGCTCACTGGTCAATTATTATCGTAATTCAAAAATCCAAACCTGACTCAAGCCACTACCAACTTAAATTAGCGCATACTAAAGGTGTTATCTATCACTTTGTTCGTCAATTATAATTGATATATTTGTTCCACATCAACTAAATGGATATCGACAAATGACGAACTTACAATTTGAATTTTTGGACGAAATTGGACCTGAACATGGCTTCTTTCATGAGCCCTATGGAGTGGCATCAATTGATGGAGATACGATTTACGTATCAGACCATCGATTGGGGTACATTCAAAAGTTTGACGCCAATGGGAATAGTATTAGTAAATTGGGCGACTTTGGCTTCTATGGTGCTGCAGATGGCCAACTCAGAAAACCGGCTGGTTTAGCAGTTGATTCTCGGAACAATCTCCTCGTTGCCAACTCTGGTAATAATCAAATCGTGGTTTTTGATGAAGAGGGAAACATTCAAGAAGTCTTCGGAATCTATGGACAACAACCAGGCGAGCTTGATCGACCATTCGGCGTAAGTGTGAGCGCGAAAGGTAATGTTTGTGTTGCCGATACTGGCAATGGTCGTGTTCAAGTATTCGATCGTAACTACAATTTCCTGCATTCGTTTGCCGCCACGAAAGGCGTTACTGTGTTGCCTTTGATATCCCCTGTGTCCGTCAGGGTTGTCAGGCTGGATGGCAAAGAGTTATTGTTAATCTGTGACACTGGCCAAGGACGCGCACTCCTGACAGATATTGAGGGAGAATTTGTTAGTGAGTTTAGGCCAGGATTGATTGAGCCAACAGACGCCATCTTACTTGCTACGGGTCAGATTTGCGTTACAGATGCCGATACGCACACCTTTCACTTTTTTGAAGTCGATGGCACACCGGTAAACGTTTTCGGAGGACTTGGCTCTGGTCTTTCTCAATTTGTTGCGCCTCGCTGTTTAGCACTCAAGAATGATGTTGAGTTTCTCATAACCGATTTTGGTAACTCTAGGGTTCAAACCGTGGACGTTAACGGCTCACCCCTAGGCACATTTTGCGGCAGCTCTACGCCTCCGGAAAATCATTTTCGTCGGCCAACGCGTGTGAAAGCCAATACGGATCGTATTTTGGTCTCTGATACGGATAATTTTCGGATCCAAATATTTGATTTTAATTGGGGTTTTGTGTCTTCTTTTGTTCCAGGAGGAACGCCAGTAGATCTAGACTTCGAACCAAATACCTCAAATGTTTATGTCCTGAATGATCAGTGGACGGTTCACAAAATCGATTCTGATTCAGGTGCTTGGCTGCAGTCTTTTTCAGTGTTAACCGCTCTCACTGCTTCTGGCCTGGGGACTGGGATTCAACCTCGATCTTGTGTTGTGGATCGAGATGGGAATTTATTTTTCGGAGGCCAAACCTTTGGAGCCGGTGGCGGAACACCTAATGGAGTTTTGGTGAAAACAGACGCAAATGGTAATTTGCTGAATCAGTTTGGTTCACCCGCTTCTACACCGCCGTCGCCCTTCGCAGATTACATATTCGATTTTCCAACAGACATTTCAATGGACGAAAATCGTCAACGCTTGTTTGTATTGGGAAGCCATACGCAACTCCTTCGCCGTGTGTCTGAATACTTGATGGATGGCAGCTTCATCTTTCACTATAATAACTATCCCATATCGTCAAAGCCTGTCTGTTCCTCTACCTTCAAGGACAGTTTGTTATCTGCGTCCTCTCGAGGGTTGTTTACATTGAGAGACTTCGGAACCACACGGATTCGGGGCTCTTGGATGCAGGGTCAAAATTCTGGCGAGTCGGGATCGTTCTGCGAAATTTCAGATATTGAGTTGGTGTTTGATCGTGGCAATGACAAACTCTTTTTGTTTGTAACAGATCCGATAACTAGCAAGGTTCTGCGCTATAACGTGCCACTGGAAAACAACATCTAAGTAATCAGGTTCTTTCCTCAATCCACTTGCTTCTATAGGTGTTACGGTAACTATTACAGTTACTGTAACACCTGCGAGTTCAATCTCGGTTCAACGGTTATTTACCTCGAAAAATTTCACTGAAAACAAATCTATTACAATAGTTATCATATCACAGATAGACCGCTCATTTGAAGTGTCGCCCAACAAAAAGTGCCGAACTTCCCGGTTGCGCGAATGCCCAATCAGATTGATCTCAGTCATTTCACGAAAACCTGCTTTGCCCACGATGGGCAGGTCGTGCTCAGAACGAACTGATCTCAACTATCTTGTAAACGTTTTCATACTGGTTCAATGATTGAGTCCAACTGGTCCTATTGAATCACCCGCCTTATAGAGTAGGTCACATCCACGGATTTCTGCCCGCTTGCAGGGCATCTACTCATGCACACAATCAACAAGAGGAAACGTCATGGTTAAAATGACCACAGAAGAGGCTTTTGTAAAAGTCTTGCAAATGCACGGCATCGAACATGCTTTTGGTATTATCGGTTCAGCAATGATGCCGATCTCTGACTTGTTCCCACAGGCTGGTATCAAGTTCTGGGACTGTGCCCACGAATGTAACGGTGGCATGATGGCCGATGGTTACACACGTGCCTCTGGCAAGATGTGCATGGCTGTGGCGCAAAACGGCCCTGGTATCACGAACTTTGTGACACCTGTTAAGACAGCCTACTGGAACCACACTCCTATGTTGTTGGTGACACCACAGGCGGCCAACAAGACAATCGGTCAGGGCGGCTTCCAGGAAGTTGAGCAGATGGCTTTGTTCGCTGACATGGTTTGTTACCAAGAAGAAGTTCGCGACCCATCCCGCATGGCCGAAGTTTTGAACCGCGTTATTGCTCAGGCTCAGCGTCAGTCTGCGCCAGCGCAAATCAACATTCCACGTGATTACTGGACTCAAGTAATCGATATCAACATGCCTCAAATCCTCGAATTTGAACGCCCTGCCGGTGGCGCTGAAGCGATCAAGAATGCGGCTGAGTTGCTTTCATCAGCTAAGTTCCCCGTTATCCTTTCAGGTGCTGGTGTGATCCTCGCCGGTGCGATCCCTGCAACGGCTGCTTTGGCCGAAAAGCTCGACTCACCCGTATGCTCAAACTACCAGCACAACGATTCATTCCCAGGCAGCCACCCGCTCGCTTGTGGCCCTCTGGGCTACAACGGCTCCAAAGCTGCGATGGACTTGGTTGCCAAAGCTGACGTTGTTTTAGCACTTGGTACTCGTTTGAACCCATTCTCAACACTGCCTGGTTACGGCGTTGATTACTGGCCAAAAGACGCGAAGATCATTCAGGTTGACATCAACCCAGATCGCATCGGCCTTACAAAGCCTGTGGCTGTTGGTATCTGTGGTGACGCGAAGAAAGTCGCTGAATCCATCCTCGCTCAGTTGAGCCCATCAGCCGGTGACGCTGGCCGCGCCGACCGTAAAGCCTTGATCCACACAACAAAGTCAGGCTGGTTGCAAACACTCAGCTCTATGGACCACGAAGACGATGATCCAGGCACAACTTGGAACGAGCGTGCACGTGCTGATCTGCCGAACCACATGTCACCACGTCAGGCTTGGAGAGCCATCCAGGCAGCACTTCCAAAAGAAGCGATCATCTCCTCTGACATTGGTAACAACTGTGCCATCGGTAACGCCTACCCTACTTTTGAGGAAGGCCGCAAATACTTGGCACCTGGTCTCTTCGGTCCTTGTGGTTACGGTCTTCCTGCCATCGCCGGTGCGAAGATTGGTTGTCCAGACACACCTGTTGTTGGTTTTGCTGGTGACGGCGCATTCGGCATCTCAATGAACGAAATGACAGCGGTTGGCCGTGGCGATTGGCCTGCGATTACTCAGGTGATCTTCCGTAACTACCAGTGGGGCGCTGAGAAGCGTAACACGACACTTTGGTTCGACGATAACTTCGTCGGTACAGAGCTCGACGAGAACGTGTCTTACGCTGGTATTGCTGAAGCTTGTGGCCTGAAAGGCGTACAAGTTAAGACAACAGACGAGCTGACAGCCGCTTTGGCAACAGCTGTTAAAGAGCAGATGGAAGACGGTATCACAACTTTCATCGAAGTTCTGTTGAACAAAGAACTGGGCGAGCCTTTCCGTCGCGACGCGATGAAGAAGCCAGTTTCTGTTGCCGGTATTGACCCAGCGGACATGCGTCCACAAGCGGGCGCTTAATCCAGACGACATAAACTAGACGACATGGACTTCAAAAGGGCTGCCTTCGGGTGGCCCTTTTTGTTTGAGGATTAAGGCTGGCAAAAACATCGCGGCTTGCCATATATGGTTCATGCCTCTTGCTCTCTACTCCTGGCGCTCTGACCCTTCCGTTCCGGACTTCGACGACAGTTTCAAAGTTGTCTTCATGGACGGCGACTGCGCCTTGTGTTCGCGCTCGGCTCGATGGATTGCCAAGATGGACAAGCGCGAAGAATTTAAGATTTGCCCTATTCAGGCACCCTTGGGACAAGCTGTATTGGTGCATCACGGGCTGGACCCAAGTGATCCCGACAGCTGGTTACTGTTGGATGAAGGGCAAGCTTTCACTTCCTTTGACGCCATCATCAAGACGGGGCAGAGATTGGGTGGCTTCGGTTGTTTGGTGCTTGTTTTCCGGCCTTTGCCGCGAAAACTAAGGCGCGGCCTCTACCAAATGGTTGCTCGTAATCGCTATCGCTGGTTTGGCAAAGCAGACCTCTGTACTTTGCCAGATGCTGAACTACAGAAAAGACTGATATTCTAAGCGACTTGCTTAAAATCTAGCTAACAAAATTGGCACGATGATCTCCTCTTCATCCCAGAGATGACGTGCCAAGACAGCTTGCAAAGCCTGACATCCATTATGGGCGCGAGCAATCGCATCGCGGTCCGCCGTCTGGTTTTGTAGACAACTCAACGCCCGTTCGGTCTCATCCAGCGCTTCATCAAGGACGCGGTGGTCTGAATCCAACAGCGATATGGCATGCTCAACATTGGGGTAAAACTGCACAAATCTCGGAAAATAATTGTGGTCTTCAATCTCGTGATGATGCTGAGCGAAACTAACAACGTTTGCGCCAACCTCTTTGAGGCGCGCCGTGTTGACCGCATCATCCAGATTGCTCTCAGCCTCATCCAACAAACGCTGAAACCCTTTGACCAGATAGTCGGACCCGCCGCGCAAGTTGTTATGAATACGCAGCCAAAAATTGGCATAGCCATCAAAATTGGAATGACTTGACCAACCCTCACGAGGATCGCCCAAGAGAGCGGCCTTGATCTCTGGCGAAAGGTTCTCTCGTTTCAGAATATGGTTTTCAGGCAGACTGTAATCGAAAGGTTTTGTTTGGCTCATAATGAGCTGTCACTAGCACTGCGCATGAGCAAAGACCAGAGAGGCAAACCTGGCACGGCGTTTTTCACCAACACTGTGCAAAAGGTCGAAATCCTTGGTTGCAAAACCAAAAGCGGCTAGACTTAAAACCATAGCGTTCATTAGACCGACACTCCCTATGCATAAGGTTCTTTATTGCTTTTTCTTCGTCTTGATTGCGTCGTTGATCGCGACCATCAGCTTTGACGTCGATGCAAAAGGAAAGAAGCTCACCCCAAAGCAAATGCACAAGGAACTCAACATTACCCTTGAGCTTTTAAGAGACCAACATCCCAATTTCGGATTCTATAGCCACCAAACGGTCGTAAATCAATCTTTCAACAAAGCAAAAAGAGAAATCACGAGCCCTCTAAGTCGGGAGGAATTCTTTAAGCGGCTGATGCCCCTCGTCACTCAAGTTAGTGACGCTCACACTTGCCTGGACGTTCCGGAAAAACTTTTAAGGAGGTACTTTAAGCTCAACACTAAGGTCTTACCAATAGTGTTGACGGTCCACCCGCGCCATGCCGTTGTGACCAAGAGCTACCCAGTACTTAAGGCAGGTGCGAAAATCACAAGCATTGACGGACGATCCATTCGCCGGATCATCAAAGACCTAAGCGCTTTTACCTGTCGCGATGGTAACAACCAAAGTGCGATTCTTGATCAACTGAATGACGGATTCCCATGGTTCTACCATCTGGCCTACGGCGAAAGTTCTCGCCATGAATTGGTTGTCGACCTGCCCAACGGCAGTCTGGAGACATTGCAGGTCAAATCCAAACGTCTTGCATCGATTCTCCCGCGGTTTGCGCGCCGGGACAGGCAATCGAAAAAATTCCTCAAAACAAAATGGTTCAATGCAATTCGCACCTATTACATTGATCTCAATTCATTCATGCCCGACAAGACTCGCTTCCAAAAAAGCATAGGCAAAACATTCAAGGACGTTGCGAAGAAAGAGGCCAAACACCTTATTTTGGACCTCAGAGGAAATGATGGCGGTCTGACCGAAAATGCAGCGCACCTACTCTCATATTTGGTGAAAAAATCCTTCTACTTTCCGCGGTTTTATCATCTGCCGAAAGAGAAACTCTTGCTCCCCACAAAAACAAAGAATGTGGTCCCTTCTCCTAAAGGGAAAGACACCCACATCAATGTAGCGAACGAACTGATTTCAAAAGTGAACCGGTGGATGGGAATGACAACAGCGATACCGGGTGGCAATGTCCTACCTAACAATTCCACCGGTCGTCAAAAATCTCCCTTCAAAGGTAAAATCCATGTCTTGATCGATGGTGGGACAGCCTCTGCCTCTTCTATGCTTGCCGCTCATTTGAGAACGCATGGCGAAGCAACTTTTTATGGAGCCGATGCGGGCGGCATTCCTGGGCGAAACTGTGCTGCGCCCTCACATGCTTATGTTCTTCCCCACAGCAGATTTGAGCTTCACGTCGCTTGGTTTTGTCACCTCGAAAAAGTCACCAAAAAGTTTTCGACTTTCAAGCCCGATGTACTCTTTGTCGATAGCAAAGCTGACAGTTTCAAGAAAGATCGCTTGCTGGATTTGGTTAAAGGGAAGATCGAAATTGATTCCTATCCCGCCATTCCCAAAGCCAAGCCATTGAGTCTGCAATTCAAGCAAAGCTATGGATCGAGAAAAAGAATTGAACTAAAGAAACAACCTGAGCCTAGTGAGGAAATGCTGGAAATGGATTTCGGAATCCCCTTGCCTAAACCCAAGCCTCTAAGCCGACAATTCCGAAAAAGCTATGGCGTCAATGCCGGTAAGCAAAGCTAATTGCTCCAATGTTCACCAAGAAAGGCTTCAACCGCCTGCCAATAAGGATCGGCCTTCTTGCCTTGGTTTGTATGGAGAGCAGACGAGCCATGTCGGCCCTGAATTGGGGGCTTAAAGCCAACCTTTTTGTCAGTACCCACCGCATTGAAAATTTTGCGCCACTTGCTGGTCTCATTTTTGGCCGAGGTAATGAAGGTAGGAATGGTGATGTCATCAGCCGTGTCACGGATCCAGCTGCCACCGAAGTATTCACCCGGCGAGAAAGCCAGCACTCCGTCCGCCAAACCTGGCTCAGCCGCAAGCTTCAGCACGAGGGAAGAAGAATAAGACGAGCCCCAGATGATGATAGGACTGTCAGGGCTATTTTCTTTCGCGTAAGCAATGGCTGCTCTCAGGTCGGGTGTTGCATCCTTGTACCGTCTTGGCTTGCCGGCCTTTCGTGCCCGCCGGGTTGTTTCATTGCGTACGCCGCGGTAGGCCTTTCCAGACCTTTGATCGATCGCCATGGCATTAAAGCCCAACTCGTTAAGCCTGGGTGCTATCGTTCTGTATTCACCACGGCTGGACCCTGCTTGATGGAAAAGAACAATGAACGGCGTGCCTGGAGTACCATGCGCTTGATAAAGGTCTGCGGTGACAATCAAACCATCGTCAGAGGGAAATTCTATTTCGGTTCGATCGTCTGCATTGGCATTAAGCGAGAAAAAAAGGAACGGCAAAAGTAGAGACAGTCGGATAATCATGGTCTTGTTACTCCTAAGTTTGCGACAGTAGCCGCACACTGGGTTTTCAATCTATTTTAGTCAAAGTCACATAGCCCACCGGGATCAAACCATCTGCGGTCAGAAAGTGGCGACTAGACAGTAACCGCACTGACTGTTGGGGTTGAGCATCTTGATTAGGTGAAAGATAGCTCTCCCCAAAATCAGTTCCACTATCCCAAACCCAAACGGGAAGCCCTACGCTGTCAATCCATTCCCCATCCCTCATAAGGGACAGATCAGAAATTCCCGCAAACCAATCCGGACTAGGGGCCAACATCGTCACAAATGAAAGTAATGGATGTTTGGCTGTTGTCTCGAACTGAAAACTAAAGGAGCCAGGAACTGCTATCCCGGGGACTTCAATGAGGCTACCGATTCTTTCGCGTCTTAAGCCATCGTCAATCTCTGCCTTCAGGATGTTGCTTCTGCCGTTTTCGGCTACAAGTTCGAGGCCGCTCGACGCAGTATCTCCATCGCGAAACAGATTGAATTTGCTATGATGCATTATGCCTATTAACCTGGACATATGAGGCCGCTCAGGGAAATCGTGTGGGTTGTTCTCCGCACTCCAAACCACATCGAATGAGAATTGGTAGCTAACGGAACCTTCATCAGCAGAAAGCAGTGTCGAAAAGCTGACAGCCATTGTAGCAGCCAATGACACAACCAATTTAACAATCCTAAGCATCGCAGACCACCTGATGAATTTGTTACACAATCATCCAATTGAGACCCAATTCCGCGTCGAGCGCAACCGAGATCTACTGACGTAAACTCATCTCCCCGTGATCAAGCACTTCTTGAGCGCCTCGTGCCTATCCAACTCTCTTCATTTTGTCATAGTTGGCGTCACTGAAAGGCATAGCCTCGCCGCTTTCCCAATCGAAGAGAGAGCGTTCAATCACCGTCAAAGCGCTGAGATACACGTGAATGCCGCAACACGGCGTGCCGCCGACCGCTTTGACCGAATGAATACCTTCTGAACCAATGGCCAGGACATCGCCAGGCTTCAGTTCTTTTGCCCCTTTCAAAACCAGTTTCTCGCCTTCAACTTCATAAAAGGAATTGCGTTCAGTCCCCGCATAAAGCCCGATGATGGCTGGTGTTTGATGATCGTGGGGCGGCACATGGAGATCGGGTTGGAAACGGCAATGCCAAATCGAAACCTTATCGTCTTCGAAAAGGATAACGTCATCTTCGTCGAAGTGAGGCAAATCCCGTTCCAGCCGATCAGGATCTACAAAAGCCTCATCTATCAGTTTTCGCACGTTTCGTGCGGGGCTATCACTGCGCGAGGCTTGTTTCACACGATCTACAAAAGCATCCAAATCAAAGGCTGTCATATCACCCTCTTCTTATGCTCATTGAGGCGTGGCATCAGCTCTGTCAAATTACAGGGACGGAAGCGATTATCCAGTTGGAGACGCAGAATCTTAGTCCAGCCGTCTTTGCAAGCCCCAGGCGAGCCCGGCAGAGCAAAAAGATAAGTGCCTCCAGCAACACCTCCAACCGCCCGCGATTGCATAGTTGAGGTGCCAATCAGGTCAAAAGATAACATGCGAAACAGTTCGCCAAAACCGTCGATCTTCTTTTCGAATACTGCCTCAAAGGCCTCCGGCGTCACGTCACGTCCGGTGACGCCCGTCCCACCCGATGACACCACGACATCGATATCGCTGTCTTCAATCCATTCCTGCAATTTTGCAGAGATGACATGTTGATCGTCTGTGAGGATTTCTCGCCGAACAACCTGATGTCCGTCTTCGGTAATCAGCTTCACCAGGGTCGCACCTGATTTATCGTCATCCATGGTCCGGCTGTCAGATACGGTTAAAACCGCTATGCTGACCGCTACAAAAGGACGGCTTTCATCAATACCTGGCATGACCTTGACCCTTCATCTATCTGAAACAAGATTAGTTGGAGACTAGGAAATAACCCCATCAGTCAATGGGTCAATCTTTTTCCTTTTTAGGGCCGGGATTATAGGCCTTTTCCGCTTCATCTTCATCGTCATAAAAACCGGATAGCTCAGTCGAACCTTGGCTCAACGCGCCAAGATCAAAGTGCCGCTTGTCCAGCTGCTCAGCAATCAAGGGGAGTAATCGCGCAAACTGTTGTTCCGTGAGCCGCTGATCTCTGGAAGATTCCCAGGCTCTCAAACCCTTCGCTGCCACATCAAAAGAATCGCGGGAGATAACCCGTTCTTCGCCATCACTTCGAAGAGTGATTTCATCCAATGAGCAATCGAGAATTGCGGAAATTTTAACCAGGTTTTCATAAGAAGGGCTTTTTACCTTCTCGATTATTAGATCCCTAATATAGGTTTCCCCAAGGCCAGCCGCGCGCGACAGAGACTTCATATTATAGCCCCGACTACGCATTACCTGTTGAAGTGCCTTTGGATCGATCATCTTGTTCTTTTTCTTGATGGCAAATAAATCCAACACGAGAAGTAAAGAAAACGAGATGGGTTTACAAATGTGTTAAAACACATTATTTCATGTCTTAGTTAAGTCCCCCGTACTTTTTTGAAGTCGCCCGATGATAAGAAGCTGGCCGCCAAATTAGGCAGAACAGCTCTGGGGTACTTAGTGAAAACTTGGCCTTGTTCGCTCCAAAAATTGCAAGGCGAAGTGACGAAATCGGCTCAGACCTGATTTTGGTCAATCCAACTGAATAGGAAAAGGGCAAGGAAGAGTTCTGCGCCTCTTTCCTTCTTTTGCTAAAGTCAGTTCCCTGACGACCTAGACTTCTTCCAGCTTCTTTTGAAAAGACAGCAAGTCCATCCACGCCTGACGCTTGGCCACCGGTTGCCGCAACAGGTAAGCAGGATGGAGGATCGGCAGCGCCGGGATAGCACGTTCCGAATTTAGCTGATAGTTCGCCCATTTGCCCCGCTGGCGCAAAATTCCTTCTGTGCGGTTGAGCATGGTTTTGGCAGACAGACCGCCCACTAACATAATGGCAGAAGGATTAATGAGCTCGATGTGCCTCTTCATGAACGGCAGGCAAGAAGCGACCTCAGTCGACGTCGGTGTGCGATTTCCCGGAGGGCGCCAGAAAAGGATGTTGGTGATATAAAATGACGTTCTATCCAAACCTATTGTCGCCATCATACGGTCCAGCAACTGACCACTCACGCCAACAAAGGGCTTCCCTTGTCTGTCTTCGTCAGCACCGGGGGCTTCGCCTATCAGCATGACCTTAGCTTCAGGGTTTCCGTCTGAGAAAACGGTGTTCATAGCCGTGGCCTTCAAAGGGCAGCCTTCAAAGGCTTCAACGGCAGCCTTTAACTCTTCGATGGTGTTACAAGTGTTTGCGATTTGGGTTGCGTCACGGGCCAATTGATCTTCGCTGGCCATAACTGCTGACTGAGCCTTGTTGACCCTTGGTGCTTCTGCTTGAGCCTCTGCTTGTGCTTGTGCAACAGCGGCCTCAAAGGGCTGATGGCGTGGTTTAGTGGGTTCAGCGGTTAGGGGTGCCCACGCCTGTGAAGACACAACTTCATCAGCGCCAGAATCGAGCTGCCACCTCAATCCTTCCAACGCTGCTTGATAGGTCAAGTTTTCCGACACCGACAAAATTTTCCCAACTAAATTAAGAGACCACACAAGTATGCGACGCAAAATGTAAGGAAATCACCAAACCAATCAAGCTTATTTCGATTCCTGTTCAATGAAAGCAACTAACACCTTCATTTTCAGTTGAAATAGTCTAAAAGGCTTGGAAAAATCACTGAAAATTCAATAGGTTTCGGTAAAAGTTCAATTCGCAAAGACAAAGATAGATAGAGGTCTGATATGGAACGCGAATCAATGGAGTATGATGTTGTTATCGTTGGAGCGGGACCTGCCGGTCTGTCTGCAGCGATAAAGCTCAAACAGCTGGCTGCAGAAGGCGGTCAAGAGATCGCCGTCTGTGTCCTTGAAAAAGGTTCCGAAGTTGGCGCACACATCATGTCCGGCGCGGTTATGGAACCGCGTGCCATGGATGAGCTGTTCCCTGACTGGAAAGAAATGGGCGCTCCGCTCAATACACCTGTTACCTCAGAGAAATTCTTGCTGCTCGGCAAAGAGAAGTCTGTGTCCGTTCCGATCTGGATGCTGCCAGGTCAGTTGCACAACGATGGCAACTACATCATCTCCCTTGGCAACGTTTGCCGTTGGTTGGGCGAGCAAGCAGAAGCGCTTGGGGTTGAAATCTATCCTGGCTTTGCGGCAGCCGAAGTTCTCTACAATGACGATGGTTCTGTCAAAGGTGTTGCCACCGGCGACATGGGCATCGGCAAAGATGGCCAGCCCAAGGCAACCCACGAGCAAGGGCTAGAGCTGCATGCGCGCTACACCCTCTTCGGCGAAGGCTGCCGTGGTTCACTCACAAAAGGTTTGATGCAGAAGTTTGATCTTAATGCCGACAATGACCCACAGACTTTCGGTATCGGTATCAAGGAACTTTGGGAGCTGCCTGAAGACCAACACAATGAAGGCCAAATCGTCCACACCGCCGGTTGGCCAATGGATACGAAGACCTGGGGTGGTTCCTTCATCTATCACTTGAGCGACCGTCAGGCCTACGTTGGCTACGTTGTAGGACTGGATTATCAAAACCCCCACCTCTCTCCTTTTGAAGAGTTCCAACGCTTCAAAACCCACCCGGCAATCCGCAAGATGCTGGAAGGGGGCAAGCGCATTTCTTATGGTGCCCGTGCCTTGAACGAAGGGGGCCTACAGTCCATCCCGACATTGTCTTTCCCAGGCGGTGCCTTGATCGGCTGTACAGCTGGTTTCTTGAACGTGCCAAAGATCAAAGGCAGCCATAATGCCATGAAGACCGGTATGTTGGCTGCGGAATCAGTGTTTGAAGATTTCGTCGCAGAAACCAAGTCAGAAGACAAAGTGCTCACGTCATACCCAGAGAAGTTCAAAGCTTCTTGGGTTTACAAAGAACTGCACGCCGTTCGTAACTTCCGCCCTGCTTTTGCTAAGTTTGGCATGTTGGGCTTTGCTATCGGTGGCATGGAACTCAAACTGCTGGGTGGCAAGACACCTTGGACTTTCCGTCACAAGCACCGTGACCACGAAAGCCTCAAACCTGCCGCAGACATGCCGAAAATCGACTATCCGAAACCCGATAACGTTGTTAGCTTCGATCGTAACTCTTCGGTCTTCCTATCTGCGACTAACCACGAAGAAGATCAGCCAGTTCATTTGACGCTGAAAGATGCGTCGGTTCCAATTGCACACAATCTGGCAATCTACGATGCGCCTGAGCAACGGTTCTGCCCTGCTGGGGTTTATGAGATTGTCCGTGATGACGATGGATCAAATCCTCGTTTACAGATCAACGCACAGAATTGTGTTCACTGCAAAACTTGTGATATCAAAGACCCATCACAAAATATCAATTGGGTCACACCAGAGGGTGGTGGTGGACCTAACTACCCAAATATGTAAAATAGCCACTCAATTGCCTTGGAAAACTCTGAATTATGAGGAATGCTGGCCGAATGAAAGCTGGATTAGTTAACAATCTCAAACTTGTTTTAACCAGCTGTGCTTGTGCCAGCGTTTTGGTCCTCCTGCCGGTGGGACCGACCGAAACTTCAGCCCGAACCTTGTCCCTACCTATAAAGGTCGGCAGCTATATTTCTCCGTTTGGCCACTATCTAGCCGCTTTCCACGCGGAGCGAGAAAAAAACTATTCTCTCGCGGCGGACTTGCTCAGCGTGACCAGAGTCAGAGATGAAGACAATTCATTTCTAAAAGATAACCAACATCAGTGGCTGGTCACTGAAGGCCGCTACGTCGACGCAACGGCACTAGCAGAAAATCTTTTGGAAATTAGCCCGGACAGTATTTTTGGCCAAAGAACTCTGTTCATGGATGCTGTCAGCAAGGATGATTGGGACGGCGCTAGAACCTTTCTCCCGGCTTTTCCTGAGCAAGGGCTGGACGCCTATTTAGTGCCATTACAAACAGCTTGGTTAGCCGTGCATGACGGCAAAGCCCAGGAAGCCCTCGATGCTTTGCAGCGCTTTAGGGAAGAACCGATCCTGGAGCCGATTGGCATTGTCACCGAAGCCTTGGTGCATGAGCAGATAGGCAATAATCAGCAAGCCATCGATTTTTATCAGAAGGCCCTGGATCTCTACGAAATTCCGCCTGAGCGCTTGGTCGCTTTAGCCGGTAATCTTTTTGAACGGAGGGACCAGGCCCAACGAGCCCAAGACCTCTATACGGCATTCCTAAGTCAATCGCCTCGAAACCACCATATACAGGCGAGGTTGGCTAGCGTGATGAGAGGCGATGTAGCGACGCCCTTGATTTCTAGCCCTAGAGCAGGATTGGCCGAAGGCGCTTATGCCCTCGCTCGTGTCATTTACCGGGATAACCTGGACCCAGTAGCACTGACTTTGGCGAATATAGCTCTCCATCTTTCACCAAGTGAACCCGCTTACATTTTACTCACTGGGCGGATGCTGAGCGGTCAGAAGCGGTATGAAGACGCTTTAACACTCTACAACAGCGTTGAGCCGGACTCCTTAGCCTATTACTCAACAAAACTGATTAAAGCGAGCACTCTGTCAGACGCGGACCGGGTTGAAGAAGCTGTTGCCATCTTGACAGAGCTATCTGAGCAACAGCCAGAACGTGTCGATGCCTTAGTTCAACTAGGTAATATCTTAAGACGCAACGAGCAGAACGCGGAAGCCGCTGAGGCCTACGATACCGCCGTAGAAAGAGTGAGTAACCCAGATGATTTGGGTTGGCGAACCTTCTATTTCAGAGGTATTGCACACGAGCAATCCGGTAATTGGCCAGCAGCGGAGGAAAGCCTTAAACAAGCGCTCGTTCTCAACCCAGACCAGCCCTTGGTTCTCAATTACCTCGGTTACAGCTGGGCCGATATGGGCATCAATCTGGTTGAAGCATTAAGCATGTTGAACCGAGCAGTCGATAGCCGACCAAACGATGGCTATATCGTCGACTCTCTCGGATGGGTTCTATTTCAGTTGGGTAGAGTTGAGGAAGCTCTACCTCACTTAGAGCAAGCTGTCGAAATTTTGCCTGGTGATCCTGTTATCAATGACCATGTTGGTGATGCTTATTGGCTGGTTGGTCGTGAGAGAGAAGCACGCTTTCAATGGCGTCGCGCTTTGTCTTTCGATCCGATCGAAAAGAACGAGAAAGAAATCAAAGCCAAGTTAGAAAATGGCTATCCCAAAACAGCTTCTGACTAAAGCCAACTTTTTTGTCTCCGCCCTAAAGCGCTTCGGGTAGCTTCCGAACGTTCCAAGCACCGTAAAGTCCCTAGCACTATGTCGTGTTCAATCGTTGAGATAGCACCAGCTAAAGTAAATCTTTTTCTTGAGATTACGGCAAAGCGAGCCGATGGTTTTCATGAACTGGACAGCCTTTTTGTTTTCGCATCAACACATGATGAAATTGCAGCAACGCCAGCGGATCATTGGGAGCTTTCGGTATCCGGCCCCTTTTCCTGCAATCTCGCCAGCGAAGCACCAGATAACAATTTGGCCCTAAAAGCGGCGAAAAAGCTCGCTCAACACTTAGGTTTGGATCAGGCTTTTACTATCCAGCTGACCAAGAATTTGCCGGTGGCTGCTGGTTTGGGGGGTGGATCAGCTGATGCGGCAGCGGCTTTGAGGGCTATTTGTCGATTGGCGAAAACAG
Source organism: uncultured Alphaproteobacteria bacterium (assembly GCA_905480575.1). Classification (GTDB taxonomy): domain Bacteria; phylum Pseudomonadota; class Alphaproteobacteria; order UBA7985; family CAJQQZ01; genus CAJQQZ01. The sequence continues at coordinate 23,008 of CAJQQZ010000006.1, forward strand.
AAATCCCTGATCAGGACCTAGAAAAATTGGCCTTAGAATTGGGCGCTGACGTCCCGTCTTGTTTATCCAGCAGCGCTCAAATTGTTAGAGGGATTGGAGAATTAAGGTCAAAATTGCCTTACTTCCCTACAGTTCATGCCGTTTTGGTCAATCCTTTGGTCCCACTGTCAACAGCACAAGTGTTCAAGTCCTGGGCCCCAAAATTCACCAAAAACCAAGTATGTCCGACTACAGGCGACATAAACAGTTGGATAGACTTCGTTCAAAACCGAACGAACTGCCTTCAATCAACAGCCATCCAACTTTGTCCCGCGATTGCTGAGGTATTGGAGCAACTCGCACAAAATGCTGACTGTTTCTTAGCAAGAATGAGCGGTTCTGGCCCGAGTTGCTTCGGGCTCTACCCAACAGCAGAAGCGGCTGACGCAGCAGCTACGCACCTGTCAGAAGCTAGACCGGGTTGGTGGGCACAAGCTGTTGAATTAGGCTAACCGATTGAAGAAGCACTCTAATTTCCTGAAAGCAGCTCTTTCATCGCTTTCAACTCATCGAAAAGATTCTGGTCGATTTCGCCCGTCTCAGGCATATCGGCGAAGACCTGAAACTCTTTAATCGCTTCTTTCAGCATGGGGTCCGCATTCCCATCGACTAAGCCGGGGTTCATGTCCATGTCTCTCAACATTTCCTCGACCGCGTAGATAACTTTAGGATCGGATGCAGAGAACTCCGTTGAGCTAAACATCAACATGTAGAGATAGACGATACCACCAATCACACCTGAAAATAGGATAATGGCTAATAAATAAACAATAATCCGCACGTGCTTTTCAATCCTCCCGCCTCAGGCGACCGCAATCAGTGTTGAACTCTCGCAGCTTATGCCCAAATTTCGGTCGAAATCAGTCGTGAATAAGGCAGAAAAGTTCGATGACTAAAATTCAAGATACCACAAAATGTCGAATTAGCACAGTGAGGGAAATTTATTTGTAAAAAGCCGGTTTTTTCTTCATCTAAAGGCTTGCACTATGTCGGATCTTTCCCTAAGTTGCGGCTCCGAAATGACCGGTTAATGGGGCATGGCCAAGCGGTAAGGCATCGGTTTTTGGTATCGTGATCCCTGGTTCGAATCCAGGTGCCCCAGCCAGTCATTTTGAAGATCTCCTCACTCCTATTTCCCGCAAATACCGGCTGAAATTTACTTTAGCCGTAAAAGCCTTTATGGGTGAGTTGAATGAGGAGTTCAAAGCCATGAGCGAGCAAGAAAAAGTCCTTAAATTTTGGTTTGAAGACAGTGAACCCAAAGACTGGTTTACGAAGTCAGATGCCTATGATGAAAAGGTTCGACAGGTTTTAGGGCCATTGTACGAGAAAGCTCGTGACGGTGCTTTAGACGGCTGGGCTGAAACAGCCGACGGTGTATTAGCGCTCTGTATTTTGCTGGACCAAGTCCCCCGAAACATCTTCCGGAATTCTGCAAAATCCTTCGCAACAGATCCACAGGCTTTGGCCCTTACTAAAGCGGCGCTAGAACGTGGGTTTGAAAACGATCTTAATCAGGACCAGAAGTCATTCTTACTCCTCCCCCTCGAACATTCGGAAGACCTACAGGACCAAGAACGTTCGGTTGAATTGTTTAAGATTCATGGTAGTGACTCCGGCTATGACTATGCCATCCGACATCGGGATATCGTTGCTCGGTTCGGTCGTTTTCCTCATCGCAATGCCGTCCTTGGGCGAGAAAATACAGAGGAAGAAACAGAATTCCTGAAGCAACCAGGCTCAGGTTTCTAACTATCCGCCATGTTACCTCCTCTATCACAATCGCAGGGTTCTGGCTTTGCGGACGAATTTGCTATCGTACCGGAAAGAGATCAAGACACCGACGTCATTGATGCCCTGATGGATGCCTCCTTTGGGCAAGAGCGTCACAATCTCACTGTTTACAAACTGAGAGACGGCTATCCACCTGTTCGTCAACTCGGCTTCATCGCAATGGACCAGCAAGGTAAAGCGAGAGCCTCCATTCGATACTGGCCTATACAAGTTGAGGGATCTTCTTTGCGATACCTCTTACTTGGTCCCCTTGCGGTCGACCCGACAATCAGAGGAGGCGGGCTCGGAAAGGCCCTCGTGAGCCGCAGTCTTGATCGTGCCGTAGAACTTGGCTTCGATGCTTGTTTGCTGGTTGGGGAGCCTTCCTATTATGGTAGTTTCGGTTTCACGAACGCAACGGCTCTGGGATTCAAGCTGCCAGGATGGGTTGAGCTGCGCCGGTTCCTCGTTAGAGAACTACAATCCAACGCCTTAGCAAAACCAGAAAGCCGCGGCTTAATCAATCCTGTTAAGACCAGAACGAAATAAACCTAGCGCCCCTCTCTGACCCAAGCAAAGAGCATCAAGCCAATAAGCAAAATCAACGCTAGGAGTGATGGGAACAAACTCACTCTGACTTGTCCCAATCGGCGTTGCACATCATTGGCTCTCACGCCAATCCAGCCAGCACCGTGCATGCGTCGTGAAAAAGAGACCTTCCGAACATCCAGTATTGGGTTGTTCGCAAGGCGGAGAATTTTTCCGTCCGTTGCAGATAGCAACGGCAGGAAATTATCCTCTCGAGAAACGGGATCACTAAATTCCTGGCTATTGGATTGTCCTACGGCCGCGTAAGCAACATCTTCATCGTGAGACAGAAAATAGAGTCCATGTGGAAGGTCCGTTAACTCACCGGTCCATTTTCCACTTTTCGACTTCTCAAGCGTTATGGTCGACGTCGTACCGTCAGGCCGCGAAACCGACACAACAACCTCACTCGGGTCCTTCAGCGTCAACCGCTCTACAAACAGCCGATCACCACTCGTTGCGGCCCTCAACTGCTCAGCTTCCAATTCCGGCTCTTTCATGAGCCAATGAGACAAGCGGCGCAAAAATTCGGCATGCGGACCACCCCCTTCATGGCCCCGCGCCCAAAGCCAAACCTGATCACTCACAAGTTGGGCGACGCGGCCTTTACCAATTTCGTCCAGTACCAATAGAGGTTGACCGTCGACACCTGTCATCAAGGTTTTACCGCGATCAAGCTCGATACCGATCTGGCGGTACCAAGGACCCCATTCAGGGTCTTCTCCCGCTGTGTTGTCCAGTAACCCACCAGTAACAGGATGACTGCGTCCCAAGGCGGAGAGAGCCGGTCTAAAGGCCTTCTCGTACACGATACCGGTGGGACGCCCTGGCAGTATCTCCCGCAGGGATGTGTTGAAAATGGAAGCCGGGCTGGCAAAAGCATTGCCGGAAGCGACCATCAACGCTCCACCCTGCCTCACAAACTCAACAATGTTATCGAAGTAGTTGGGCGCGAGGAGGCTGCGCAGGGGATAGAGGTCGAAAATAATCAGATCAAATTCGCTCAACCTTTCCTGAAACAGATCATAAGTTGGAAAGGGGATCAAGCTCATCTCGCGGCTAGGCGTGTCGTCTCTGCGGTCACTCGGGCGAAGTATGGTGAAATGTACCAGTTCAACCGCCGAATCAGACTTTAAGAAGTTTCGCCACGTGCGGCCCGCCTGATGAGGTTGGCCAGAGACCAAAAGGACTCGAAGCCGTTCCCTGATGCCGTTAACGGTCAGAAGTGCTTTGTTATTAACTTCAGTCAACTCGCCCGTTCTTGTTTCAACAGAGAATTCAAAATGATTGGCACCAGCGTGGATCAGAGAAAGCGGCAGGTCGATTTCTTTGCCAAGTTCAATCTGGTGCCGCCCTACCTCGACATTCCCCTGGCGTACAATCAGCTCAGCAAACTCAGCTTTCTCACCACCACTGTCTTCTGCCAAAAGTTTCACGTCGACCTGTTCACCAACCAAGCCATAAAGCGGGGCCGCTACTGTCGTTAGCTTCCGATCCGTTTCCTCCATCTCTCCCGTTAGCAGCAGGTAGAAAGGAGCCGTTAATTTGTTCGACAATGATTTTTTCAGCGCGCGCCTATTTTCTTCATCATCATGGCTTTGCCCATCACTCACCAAGAATATGGCGCTCAACCGATCGGGTGGCACCTCGGCCAGGGCGGTTTCGATCGCCAAGAAAGCCTGGCTACCATCCTCGAATTCCTTGGTGCCGAAATCGACAAAACGGACTTCCGTTTCACCTAGATCGCTGATGGACTTCCGCAAGGCTGGCACCGCATCCGCAATCTGCTGAGGTCGCCGACCAATGCTTTGGCTGCCGCTTTGGTCTACAATCAAGAGTACGATGTCCGCTTCTGACTTGCTTTTCTCTTGAATGATCGTTGGGTTGCATAGCATCAAAATCAAAACTGCGAAAAGCAACCCGCGGAGAACTACGCCCTTAGCCCTCAACAAGACACCGATCAAAACGATGCCCAGAAGTGCAACCGCCAACAAACCGATCCAAAGCCAAGGAAGCGAAGGATGCCAATCCAGGCTAAAGGATGTGAGAAAGGCGCTATTCATTGCTGATAGATCCGCCAAGACTTTTGTTCAGAAGTCTCTCAAGTTCCGTGCTTGCGGGTTGGTCAGCTCCAAGACGCTTCAATATGGCTTCAACGTGCACTTGGTCCGCTTTATAGTTTCCGGCCAGCGCATACATCACCAAATTGATGCCGAATCTGAAAGCCAACTCCCTCTGTCTTTCGCCGCCAGGAACCGCCGGAAACAAGGGTCGCCCTTCCTGATCCAGCGCCCAAGCGCCAGCCCAATCGTTTGAGCCAATCACCACAGAAGAGACGCTATCATTGACTCTAGCTTCACCGAAAACCAACGAGTTATCAGATTGCTTTATCGCCCAGAGATCGCCACCAATCCAGCGACCCGGGAAACTATCCAACAAGAAAAAGGTGCGCCCTAGCACGTGGTCGCTCTCTACTTTTCCAAGTGATGGGATCGCCAAATTTTGAACCGTTTTTTTGAGAACAGCACCATTGGTCCGAACGGCACCAGACGGTAGATTTGCATCCCTTGTATCAAACAGAATCAAACCACCATTGCGGAGGTAGCGGTTTATTCTTTCAACCGCTTCTTCGCTCAGCGATTTTTGCTGAGGTGTAATTGGCCAATAGAGCAACGGGAATGGGCTTAGTTCATCGACTTCGAGATCTAGGCCCAATGGGATGCCCAGATCAATGGCTGTCCTTCGAACAACGTTAAGCGAAAGACCAAAAAGCCCGGCTTTGCTGCCGGCATCAATCTTGGGATCGCCTGTCTCAACAAAAGCCAACCGCGTGATCAAAATCGCGTCTATTGGATCATGTTCCTGTGCGGCGGCTTCTTGAGTGACTGTCACGAATGAACTGACAAGAGCTATCGCAAGCGCAGCTGCAACGGGCTTTCTATTCACACGACTCAACACACCCTGAAGGGCAAATCTGATCAATAAATCAAACAGCAACAAAAGGATCACTCCCAACAGTAACCAGGGCTTAATATCCAATTGCTCGGTTCTATCGTAACTGCGTCGCTCCGCAAAAGTGAGGCTAGGATCAAAAGCCTCAAGCTCGCCGAGCGAAGAATTTAGGTTTAACGCGATGGCTTCAGCCTGTGTACCGTAAAGACCGGGATAAAGACCAAGCGGCAATGAAGGTTCACCTTCACCTGTCACGATCAGCGCCGTGTCGCTGTCTGCGGAATTAATAATCTCGCCCAGACCATTGACCAGTTTCCAGGGAGGGTAAACCGTCCGTTGCCCTTTGGATTGAACACCTTTTGAGGCACGGACCACCAATTGCAGGAGATCGACGAACTGGCCTGAAAGAGCTAAATCGCTCCAAGTCGGGTTAGCACTTGTGTGGAACAAAACCAACTGGCCTTGCCCCGATTGAGCCGCTGTGACAACCGGTGTTCCGTCCTCCAAACGCGCCCAGGTCTTCTCACTTAATTCTGGGCTGGGCACGGCCAGCACTTGTCGGAAAATCCTAATTTTGTCGTCAGCTTTCAACGTTGAGAATGGGCTTTTACTGGTGAAGGCAGCGATTGAGGCCGGTTGTTCCCAAGTCATAGCGCCGCCAAGTTGTCGCCCGGCTCTGCGTAGGGGCGTCGGTAAAAGCAGATCTGCTGGATCTTTTAGCAGGTTGGGGCCTGCAAAACGTACCAACATGCCACCACTCTCAACCCACTGGGCTAATAACGTGCGCTCTTGTTGATTGAGAAGAATATCGTCCGCCCAGAACATCACGGAAAGTTCCTTCTCCAACAGATCGCCAACCGTGCCAGCACGAACATTGGCAAAGGGATTCATAGCTGTTTGAAGGTAAAACTTTGAGGTTAGCAGAGCATTAGCGGCTTGGAACTTGTCCTTTGCAAGGATGCCGACTGGCCGACGCACCCAATCTTTGTCGAGCAAGTGAACGGCCCCAGATGTTGCACGTTCTGGAACAGAAAATGAGGCAATTCGGTTTCTCAAGACAGATGGGAGATCAAACACGGCATTCGCAGTTTTCACCGACGCCTCAAAGACAGCTGTACTCTCACTCACCAAGTACCCCCTACGGTCAAAAGCCGCCACGACCAACTCCTCTGCCTGCCCAGTCGTCAGACGCTGTACGGGGACAACAAAAGAATTGCCTTCTGTTTGCGGAGGCATGAGTTTCGCTACGGAGTTCTCGACCGAATCTTCAAACAGAGTAACTCGTCCCAAAGCCCTGAGTTCATCTGCAAAAGCTTTGTCCCCCTCATACGCCAGGGGGCCTGCTAACCAGAAAATCTCTAAGGCTTCATTGGGTATGGCGCTGGTTCGAATGGCCTCGATCAATTCTGCCCTCTGTACCTGCCAGGGTTGCGGCGTGAGTTGATTGAGAACCAATGAAGCTTCCCTCACCCCTAAAGGTCCCTGGACACGAGGGCGTTTGAGCAGCAGATCATTTTCCGCTGACGCCAAAACAAATGTTTTCTGGCTATAGCGATTTGCTAACTCGACAATCATGTCGAAAATTTCCTGGCGGTTTTCCCAGCGCCGACCGCTGCTCCAATCATTATCCACGACAACAAAGATGGCGCCAGTAATTGGGTGTTCCTTTTCCTTTGATAGAATTGGCCCGGCGAGCGCTAGAACAACCAAAGCCGCAATCAACAATCGGAGTAACAAAAGCCACCAGGGTGTTTTGAGCGCCTTGCTCTCCGCGCCCTCTAAACCTTCAACGAACCTTGTCGCTGGAAATGAGACTTGTTTGGGTTGGGGCGGTGTTACGCGTAGTAAGAACCAAAGCAGCGGCAACAACAGCAACGCCAGCAACATCCAAGGTGTTACAAAGAACAGAGACGATAGATCGGGGAAAGCCATTCTAGCGACCCGCATTTCCGTGATGAGATGAAAGCCTCAGGAAGGCCTCAGTGGCGACACTGCCAATTCCATGGTCCGTTCTATGAGAAATCAAGTTCCATCCCACAGCTTTGACTTCCCGTTCCAGAACAGCTCGGTGTGCGCGCAGTTTCTCCTGATAGACCAAACGAACGTCATCGACGTTTGAAAGTGTCCAAGCCGAACTTGTCTCACTGTCAGAAAACCTGACCCTTCCTGAAAAGTTCAAGTCCTCCTCAGCGGGATCATGGATTTCAATGAGCGTTCCTTTGATGCCTTTGTTAGCAAAAATCATCATGGTTTTACGCACTTGATCAATGGATTCAAAAAAGTCACTGATCCAGATGGCTTGGCTGTTGCGTTTCAAGCCCAAAACCGGAGGCAAATTTTCCAATGCATGTGCCGCAGAAGGTTCTAGCAAACTTTGTCCCATACGACCTAGTGCTGACCGGTTCGACGTTGGCCGTATGACATCGCCCAACAAGCCGACTTGTTCCTGCGCACGCAAAGCCAAAGACGACAAAGCCAACGTCAGGACCTGGCTGACCCAAAGTTTGGTCGGTAACTTCGCGTCGGACGTAAAATTCATTGAACGGGAGCTGTCACACCAAAAAGAGAGCGTTTGAGACGCTTCCCATTCTGTCTCACGCACCAAGGCCCGATCACCGCGTGCCGATTGTCGCCAATCAATCCAACCCAATGGGTCGCCTGCTTGGTAATCACGAAACTGCCAAAAGGACTCACCCTGACCCGAACGGCGGCGACCGTGGACTCCTTGCAAAATGGAGGCCGCCACTTGCTCAGCCTCAAGCAACAAGGCAGGCAGCCGGCTTTGAACCTGATCTGCTTCAAGCCTCAGTTGCTCGTGAGCTGTTTTTTTTGACTGACCCTTTAGGACTGACACGACTATACCCTTAGTCTAGTGCCTGTTCACAAAGCTTGTCGATCACCTGATCCATCGTCACGCCCTCTGCTAACGCCGCGAAAGTAAGAGACATACGATGTTGAAGAATAGGCTTTGCTAAAGCAGCGACGTCATCACGAGAGGGCGCAAAGCGTCCTTCCATGAAGCTCTTCGCACGAACCGCCAGCATCAAGGCTTGACTGGCTCTGGGCCCTGGCCCCCAGGCCAAATGAGAGGCTACTTTTGCACCGCCGACATAGCTGGGTCGAGCGCTGCGTACAAGTTTCAGAATTGAATCCACTGTCTTATCCCCGATGGGCATCAGGCGGACCAATTCTTGGGCTTCCTGAAGTTCTTTTTGAGACAGTTTCTTGGTTATTTTGGCCTCATGTGCACCCGTCGTGCCCAGAACCATAGCTTTCTCAGCTTTCCAATCTGGATAGTCGATTGAAATCTGCATCAAAAATCGATCAAGCTGGGCTTCTGGCAAGGGGTATGTGCCTTCTTGCTCAATAGGGTTTTGTGTCGCCAATACATGGAAAGGTTTGGGTAAGTTCCGCTCTTTGCCTGCCACCGTCACTTGTCGTTCTTGCATGGCCTGTAACAAGGCGGACTGAGTTCTCGGGCTTGCACGGTTGATTTCGTCGGCCATCAACAGCTGACAAAAAACCGGACCCTCAATAAACCGAAAACTGCGTTTCCCCTTCTCGTTTTCCTCTAGAAGCTCCGTGCCAATGATGTCACCCGGCATCAAATCTGGTGTACATTGGACACGCTTTGAATCGAGATCCAAGACCTTTGATAGCGTTGTCACCAGCTTGGTTTTGGCAAGCCCTGGCACACCGACCAACAGCGCGTGGCCACCCGCCAACAGAGTGACAAGCAAGTTATCAATCACCTGTTCTTGGCCGAACACAGCTTTTGTCGTTTCTGCCTGAACAGCTTTGATTTTTGGAGCAAGTGAATTGAAACGCTCAATCAGCTTACTTGCTTCTTGAGTCTTTTTGTTTTCCGCATCTGCCACGCTTGACGGTCTCCGGTCTGTAATTTCTGGCTTTAATATAAAAAAGTGCTTCAATAGCAAAATTCAAATAAACTTGAGCACCTTTTGTTTATAGTGCTGTAGAACTTATTTAGCATTGCTTTCGTTTATAAGAAAGACTCCAAAGGTAGGCCAATGGAAGCAGCCAAAGACGGCAAAGAAAAGGCGGCATTTAAGGAAATGCCACTGTGTGGTGATTATGACATCCGCATCGCGGCTGACGGGAGCTGGTTTTACCAAGGCAGCCGTATCAACCGACCTGCTTTGCCGAAGCTATTTGCCACCGTTCTGAGCCGCGATGATGGCGGAGATTTTTGGCTCATCACGCCTTATGAGCGAGGTCGAGTAGTCGTCGATGATGCTCCTTTCACGGTCGTCGAAATGAACAAGAGCGGTGAAGGCCTGCGTAGTGTCTTCACTTTACGAACCAACCTTGATCACGAAATCGTCTTAGGCCCTGACAACCCCATTCGCGTCGAAATCGATCCAGAGACTGAAGAGCCTCGGCCCTACGTTTTGGTCAAAGAGAAGCTGGAAGCATTAGTCTTGCGTTCCGTCTTCTATCACCTAGTTGACCAGGCCGAGGAAGCCACCATTGATGGCCAGCCTCACATCGGAATATGGTCCTCCGGTCATTTCTTTCCCATCGACAAGCATCAGAGCGCATTTTGAACAAGTTATCCAACAATCAAGTCTTTCAAAAACTGAGAGACTATGAGCGCAATCAAAACGGTGCACGCCCAGGCTTCTTCACACCGCTTGCTTTGCATCGTGGTGATCATGACCTGAACCCCGATTTCAAACCTCAAACCGATGAGTTAACGGAAGCGGCAATTGTTGTGCCGCTTGTTCAAAGGCCAGAGGGCATCAACGTCCTTCTGACAGAGCGAAGTAAGCACTTGCGCAATCACCCTGGGCAAGTTGGCTTCCCTGGTGGCCGCAAAGATCCCGAAGATGCTGATGCACTAGAAACCGCGCTGAGGGAACTTCACGAAGAAATAGCAATTGAGCCTGAACAGGTCACCATTCTGACCTGCCTTGATACCTACATAACAAGGACCGGCTTCAAAATTACACCGGTTGTAGCGGAACTCGACCCACAGATTAAACCCGTCCCAGATCCCAGCGAGGTAGAGGAAGTTTTTGAAGTGCCGCTAAGCTTTTTCCTCGATCCAACAAACCGAAAAGTAGAGAGCCGTTTTTATGGCGGCAAAGACCGGTACTTTTACGCCTACCATCATGAAGGGCACTATATTTGGGGTGTTTCTGCTGGGATCGTCATCAATCTGATTGAGGCTCTGCTGGGACCCATCGCGACCGCGGAAGCCGCCCACTGTATAAATGACTAGCGAAAAGCAACAAACCGACCTTCACAAGCAGCTTCTGACGCCAAGCCTGCTGTTGCTAGCCGAGCTTCTTGGCTCTCAAAACTTTCGCTTTGTTGGCGGCGCCGTCCGCGACGCTATTCTGGAACGACCTATCCATGACATTGATCTGGCAACAAGTTTGATGCCTGAGGACGTCATGCAACTAGTCGAGGAAGCCGGTTACAAATCAATCCCAACCGGATTGAGCCACGGAACAATAACCGCTGTTGTGAAAGGTGAAACCTTCGAAATCACAACGCTGCGGAAGGATCTGGTAACGGACGGGCGGCGGGCAGAGGTCGCCTTCACCGATGATTGGGTAGAAGACGCCGCGCGAAGAGACTTCACAATGAATGCCCTCTCCCTTTCTGTTGACGGTGTGCTCTACGACCCCTTCGGCGGCGTCGGTCATTGCCAACAAGGCAAAATTCGGTTTGTCGGAATGGCTGACCGACGCATACAAGAGGACTATTTGAGAATTCTCCGCCTGTTTCGTTTTCAGGGACAGCTAGGACGCCAGCCACTCAAAAAAGAAGACCTAATAGCGGTCGCCCAAAACCATCAAGGCATTAAAAACATGAGCGGGGAGCGACTTTGGCAAGAGTTTGCCAAAATTCTGGTGTCACCAGGGGTGGCGCAAGTTCTGCCTCTTATGATCGAAACACAAGTTTTGTCGGCCTTTCTAGACAGCCCCTTTGACATTGAGAAGCTCCTCAATCTTGCGACACTAGAAACCACACACTCAGCTACCTCGCCACTTAGTCGTTTAGCGCTTCTGTTAACGCTTGAACCAAACCGGATGAAGAGCGCTGCAAAACGCCTAAAACTTTCAAGGAAAGAGAAGGACAGTTTACTCGCTTTTGCTGTCACGCCCAACGACAACATTTACCATGACCTGGTTTTTGATGGCGGAGAAATAGCGCTGCGACGCCTGCTTATTCAAGCAGCCTGCACAGGATCGCTAAATTCGGATTCCTTGACAATAGTTCAGAATTGGAAGCAACCGAGTTTGCCCGTCACCGGAAAAGACCTAAGAGACCAAGGCCTGGATGAAGGCAAAGAGATTGGTGAGGCACTTCGTCGATTGCAAAACTGGTGGATTGCGCGTAGTTGCACCCCCGATCGGCAAGCTTGTCTTGATTTTCTAAGAACTGATCTATTTTCCAATTAACAGCAAAAATACAAAAAGCTCGGATGGTACAGCGCCTTACAAAGATCAGCGACATTGATTGTCGGAAGGAAAACAGGCAAAAGCCTGACGCCGTTGCCTCTGCCCTCAAAAATTTCATTGCCAAAGGACACTACGCTCCCGGTCAACGCCTCCCCAGTGAACGTGATCTGTCTGCAACTCTGTCGGTCAGCCGTGTTTCAATCAGATCCGCATTGCAGCAATTGAGAGCTCAGGGGCTGGTGATATCAAAGCCCGGAGGCGGCACCTACGTTTCGACACCGGTATCCAACGAGCAGAATCCTTTGTTTGAGTTGGTCACCCATTGCAACGAGAATTTGCGTGATCTATTTTTAGTTCACACTCATCTTGATGCCTGGGGCGTTCGACGCGCTGCTGAACGTATTACGGAGGAACAAGTTTCGCGCTTGAGAGATCTAGTCCGAGAATACAAATCTGTTTGCGGTGATTCAAAGAAACTCTCGAAACTCGACACACAAATCCATTTGGAGATTGCTCAATCAACTGGCAGCGCCATTTACATTAACCTGTCCTTGTTAACCCGTGATGTTTTAGGAAAAGTTCTGAAGCACCACAGAGTTCAAATTTTCGAGGATCTGGTTCATGTCGCGCAAATCGGCCGAAGGAACTGGCTTCTGATCGAAGCATTGGCTGACCGAAACCCGGACGAAGCCGAAGAAAACATGCGCGCTCGGAGAGCCTATTTCGGCGAGGCTCTTGATTTAGACCTCGGCCTGACAGACGAGCACAGCCCATATTCATCGCACGCGCGTACGAATCTCTATCGTTAGATTTTTGAACCGAGGAAAAATGGTGGGTGGTACAAGGCTCGAACTTGTGACCTCCACGATGTCACCGTGATGCTCTACCAACTGAGCTAACCACCCACACCAAAATACCGTCTATGACAGCGAGGGGTGATCTATCATCTAGTCCTGGTCTTGGCAAGACAAGAAAATACAGATTAGATGACAAAGCCGTCGTTTTTGTTTACGAAAATCTCTTGGACATCTCTTCGAAGGACCAGCACTGAATGACTAAGCCACCTCCGGTTTATGAGATTGAACGACCGGCTGAATTGACAGCTCCGGTCATTTTCTCATCTCCTCATTCTGGCGCCTTCTATCCAAGACATTTTCTGGAGGCGAGTCGGCTTTCAGCTTTGGAATTGAGAAGTTCCGAAGATTGTTATGTGGACCGGCTTTTTTCAACGGCTAGCAAGTGGGGCGCTCTGCTAATCAAGGCTAACTACCCCCGCGCATTCCTCGACCTAAACCGAGAAGCCTATGAGCTTGATCAGTCTATGTTTAAAGGAGCTCTCCCGGATGTCGCCAACACCAACTCACCCAGAGTTCTATCCGGCCTCGGAACCATTCCGAAACTCGTTTCCGAAGCCACGCCCATTTACAAAACCACCCTTGCTGTCGAAGAGGGCCTAGAGCGCATTCAGGACTACTATTTCCCCTATCATGACGCACTCAGAGCTTTAATCGATGAAGTGAAATCTCACTTTGGATTTTGTATTGTCATTGATTGCCATTCGATGCCCCCTCTGTTCTCAAAGGGCGGTTTCCTGCCGGAGAAATTGACCAGAAAAAAGGGGCGGAAAATCGACTTTGTTCTAGGTGACAATTTCGGTGCTTCTTGTGATCATAGTCTTACAGCATCCATTCATCAGTTCCTCAATGACAAGGGCCACAGTGTAGCGCGCAATCAACCCTATGCCGGGGGTTTCATTACCAAACGCTATGGCCGCCCTCGCCAGGCCGTCCAGGTGCTCCAACTGGAGATTGGTCGCGATCTTTATATGGACTGTCAAACCTTGAAGCCCCATGAAGGTTTTGTGGGTTTGAAAGCTGAGCTTACTGAGTTAATTGGCATGATCACATCTTCGAAGAAGATGCAGCAAGCCGCAGAGTAACCCACTTAGGAAAATGATATGACACAAGCTTTGGACCTGGCCGCAATTCGTGCGCAGACGCCAGGCGTTAAAGAGAAACTACACTTTAACAACGCCGGTGCTGGTTTGATGCCACAAGTGGTTTTGGATGCCCAGTTGTCTTATCTGCAAACTGAAGCATTGAACGGCGGCTATGAAACCGCCGTTTTGATGGCAAGCGAAATTGAGAATAGCTACACAGCGATAGCGCGTTTAATCAATGCCATGCCAGATGAGATTGCTGTGGTAGAAAACGCGACCGTTGCTTGGGCTCAGGTTTTTTATGGTTTCCCCTTCAAAGCAGGAGACCGCGTTCTGACGACTGAGTCAGAATACGCCAGTAATTTTATCGCCTTTCTGCAATTGAAGAAACGCCTGGGCATCGAAATCGACGTCGCCCCAAGTGATGAAACCGGCCAGGTTTATTGCGGACAACTAGAGGCGATGATTGGTCCGAAGACTGCTATGATTTGCCTCAACCACATCCCGACCAATGGCGGGTTGGTTCAGCCAGCAGAGAAAGTTGGAGAAATCGCCCAGGCACATAATATCCCCTATCTGTTGGACGCGTGCCAATCTGTGGGGCAACTGCATTTGGACGTTGATGAGCTCAAATGTGATTTCCTGTCAGCCACAGGCCGCAAGTACCTCAGAGGCCCAAGAGGCACCGGCTTTCTCTATGCACGCAAGGGCTCAATGGATTTACTAGAGCCTGCGGTTCTTGATCTTCACTCCGCTAAATGGACAAGCAGCACCGCCTACAAAATGCGCGACGATGCACGCCGTTTTGAGAACTGGGAGAACAATCTCGCGGCAAAAGTCGGTCTAGGAGTGGCAGCGGACTATGCCTTTGGTCTTGGCACAGGAGCAACCGAAGAACGCTTGGTCAACCTGGCGAATGACTTGCGAAAGAAACTCAGCTCTATCAGAGGGTCAGAAGTATTCGACCTAGGAGAAAGAAAAGGCGGGATAACGACCTTCTCCCTGGCGGGGCATGACCCTTTCACAATGATGGCGAAACTGCGCGAACAGTCAATCAACACGTCGGTTAGCGACCGCGAAAGTACCTTGTTGGACGCCACAAGGCGCAATCTAGAACCAATGCTTCGCGCCAGCGTCCATTACTACAACAGCGAAGAAGAAGTTGACCGCTTCGTTGAAGCCATTGAAGCACTCTAGCGCCTCTGAGCAACGTGTCAGTCATACGAGAGTTTGGGCACTTGCTCTACCGATCATGCTGTCGAATGTATCTGAATCCCTGCTCGGGATCGCCGATACAATGGTCATCGGACGCCTTGGTGAAGAAGGGTTAATCGGAGCCATTGCTATTGGCGCGATCATCTTCTCCTTTCTTTTTTGGGCTTTCGGTTTTCTCAGGCTCAGCACGGGTGGCTTCACGGCTCAAGCCAATGGTGCCAACGATGAAAAAGAAATCGCCGCAGTTTTATTGCGTGCAACGTCAATCGGGCTGATCATTGGATTGTTGATCCTCTTCACCCAAACTTGGTCACGAACCTTGGCTTTCTGGTGGTTTGCCCTGCAACCAGCCTTAGAAGGCCATGCTACCACCTACTTTGACATCCGTATTTGGTCTGCACCCGCCGCTATGGTCACCTACGTCGTCCTTGGCTGGTTGGTCGGTCTGCAAAGAACTGGGTATGTCTTGGTCCTGCAATTGGTGCTGAACGGCACCAACATCGTTCTTGATGTCATTTTCGTCTATTGGCTTGGTTGGGCAGTTGAGGGGATCGCTTATGCAACCGTCATTGCGCAGTGGGTGACGTTGATTCTGTCGTTCTTCATGGCCTATCGGCTGATGCCCAAAGTTAGGCTGACCAAAAGGGAGTTGCTCGACCGAGACAAGTTCTTGGTGCTGTTGAAAGCAAACATCAACATCATGTTGCGCACACTTTGTTTGATATTTGCCTTTGCTGAATTCAGTCGACAGAGCGAAAAAATGGGGACGCTAACCCTGGATGCTAACTCGGTTTTGTTGCAGTTTTCGTCGCTTGCTGCGCATGCTCTCGACGGCTTCGCTCATGCCGCAGAAGGACTTTGCGGGGCCGCAATCGGGGCTAAGAGCAAAACCCGGCTGAGAGATGCTTTCTTCAAAACAAGCCTTTGGAGTGGTGTCTTCTCTGTTCTAATCGCCGTTGTTTTTTGGTTTTCGGGACCTCTCATCATCGATAGTCTGACAACTAATCTTTCAGTCCGGGAAACAGCCAAGGAATTTCTGTTGTGGGCGGTGATTTTCCCACCTTTAGCCTTTGCCAGCTTTCAATTTGATGGCCTGTTTTTCGCAGCGACGCGAGCCGCAGAAATTAGAAACGCTATGTTCGTGTCGTTAATGCTCTATTTGGCCGCCATCTGGGCTTTCACACAATTCTTCGGCAATCATGGGCTCTGGCTAGCCCTGGCTCTCTTCATGGTTCTCCGCGCCGTAACCCTAGTATTTTACTACCCACGCATAGAAGCAGGGCTGTCATCCGCGAACTCTGCTGGGGCAAAGGCTAGAGCCTGACGAATTATCTGCGCTCCTGGTTCAGCTCTCGGTGCATTTTCACTAATAAATCGCCGCCAGGCCCGTGCGCCCGGCATACCATTGAACAATCCTAGAATATGACGGGTGATCGACTTAATCGGTACACCTAATTCTACCTGCTGGTCGGCATAATCCTGCATCGCTAGGGCAATGTCATACCGGCTCAATGGAGAGGTCGGCTCCCCATAAAAATCCGCATCAACCGTCGCCAAAAAATAGGGATTGGTATAGGCTTCTCGACCTACCATGACACCATCGGCCCATGAGAGCTGATCCGAAATCTGCTCCATTGTCGTCAGGCCGCCGTTTAGTACAATTGTCAATTCCGGATTGTTCTCCTTCAGACGCCGAACGCGATCATAATCAAGGGGTGGGATTTCGCGATTTTCCTTTGGGGACAGACCTTGCAGCCAAGCCTTCCTCGCGTGAACAATAAAGGTCGTGCAACCACCGTCAGCAACAACGTCAATGAAGGTTGCTAAATCCTTCTCACTGTCTTGATCATCAATGCCGATACGGCACTTAACAGTGACAGGAATAGTTACGGCCTCGCGCATCGCCTTGACGCAATCGCGAACCAAGCCTGGTTCCGCCATTAAGCAAGCCCCAAACCGCCCGCTCTGCACTCTATCACTGGGACAACCAACATTTAGATTAATCTCGTCATAGCCATAGTCCTGTCCCATCAGCGCACAATCCGCCAAAACCGCAGGGTCGGCCCCACCCAATTGCAGTGCCACTGGATGTTCTTCCTCATTAAAGCGCAAGTAGCGGTCGCGATCACCAAAAACCAGCGCACCCGTCGTTATCATCTCTGTATAGAGCAAAGCCCGTTTGGAAATCAGCCGAAGAAAATAGCGGTCATGACGATCGGTCCAATCGATCATCGGGGCGACAGAGAATGTGCGGTCTAATTTCATGGGGTAAGCTGTTTCGCGAATCATTTACGTTAGGGTGAACGGGTCGGTTCACAATTTGCATTGGTCGAATCCAAGAGATCAAACCAAATGCCGGAGTCAAAAAAGAGTCGCTGGATTCCCACCCTTGACTCTTGCACTGCTCCTACCAGAATGATGCGCAATTTACAAATTTCAGACCCCGAAGCGTTATTTTTTTAAGCTTCATATGAATTGAGACACCAATAATTTCGCCCACAAAGTCTATGACTCGTTTTATCTGTTACATCGCCTGTGTTATCTCGTTGTTGAGCTCTGCCCCTGCACTGACTCAAGCGCAAACCAAGAACGTTGATGCTTTACAAAAAGCAAACCAAGGCACGATTGGCTTGGTTTCTGGCCCCTTTGGCAGCACAGCTCTCTACTTTGCTTCTGATATGGCCGAAGTTCTGGATGACTTCGACACTTTTGAAACCAGATTGGTCGTCAAACTCGGCAAAGGGACAGGGCAGAATATCGCTGACTTGCTTTACTTAAAAGGCACGGACATTGCGATTGTTCAAACTGATGTTTTGGATCATATTCGCCGTAACAAGATCTACCGCAATATCGATGGGTTATTACGCTACGTCACGAAACTACATGACAAAGAAATTCACCTCCTTGCGTCTAAAAATATCTCAAACATTTCTGACCTCAACGGCATGGTTGTTAACCTGGGTCCTCAGCAATCCGGGAGTTTCATCACGGGATCCTTGCTGCTGGGTTTGAGCGGTATCGAGAGCGACATTCGGTTGGATACAAATGCTGTCGCAGTACGTAAACTTTTGGCGGGGGAAATTGATGCTGCAGTAATCGTAGACGGTAAGCCATCGGCTTTGTTGACCAACCTGCCATCTGATCATTCCCTCCATTTGTTGCCCATCGAGAATGAGTTCATGGCGGAGAAGTACAACGCGGCTTCTTTTGAGGTTTCAGATTATCCCAACCTAGTACCGGAAGCAGGTTCCGTCCCTACTTTAGCTGTTGAGACTGTACTGGCGATCTACAACTGGCGTCCGGACAACAAACGTTTCCCACAAGCCATGAAGTTCATCAACCGCTTCTTCAACAAATTCGCAGAGCTCCAATCGGGTAATTATCACCCCAAATGGCAAAGCGTTGATATCCGCGCCGAGGTAGATGGTTGGGAACGTTTTTCAGCCGCCACAACTTGGCTAGAGAAAAACCCCATTAAGGTCGCGGAACCAGAAGCCGATCCTTTGCGCCTGCAATTTGAAGCATTTTTGCAGTCAACGCAGCCCAACACCGAATGGACCCCAGAACAAAAAGACCTTCTGTTCCAACAGTTTCGAGCTTGGCAGAAACAGAACAATTAGTAGATCTTGATCATGAAAAATTGGCGTCACAGCAGCTTCGTCAGCCTGTTCGGTCTGATCGCACTCCTCTGCTTTCAAACAGCGCACTCAAATGCGCAAAGCTTAAGTAGCTATCGGTTGAACGGCAACCTTGGTTGTGCGGACCGTGACCGTGTCGAAGTTAAAACCCTAGGCAAGACGATGCTTGAAGTGAAAGGGCATAATTCCTGCCGCGCTAATCAGATTATTGCCTACAGCCTAAATGACATTGGCTTTAAGACAGCAGCAGATACCTTTGGAAATTTCCATTTCATCGTTACTCTATCCCAGTCGGTCAATCGACTAAGTCTGACATCGCTCACGGGCGAGCAAACGCCTGTCTACACATCTAACCTAGGTGATCGGGGGTATCAAACGCCCTCTGGATTGACGTTGCAACCCGCCAGCCTCATCCTTGATGGGCCCGCCGATGATACATTCAAACTTCACAATCCTATCATCAACGACTTGACGGAAACCGGTCTAGACATAAAGCCCCAAAAAACCAACACTCAAATTATGTTGACTGCAAACGCGTTCTCGGCAAGCGACGCATCTGAAGGCATCCAACCTCTTCCTTTTGCAGATCCTCCCTTAAGCCTGAGCAAACCGGTAACAAAATCCAAGCTGCTGGTAGAACCTGTTCAGCCTGAAGAAGTACCTGGTGCCGAGACAATTGAGGCTGAAAAAGCAGTTGAAATTGCTGTCGAGGAAAAAGCTGAGGAAACAGTAAGTGAGCCGATCAGAATCGAGCCGGAAATCGTCAAGCTTGAACCTGTTAAATCAGAGGCTTCAAGCCTTGTCCCGCCGAAGACATCTGACAGCAAGCCGGTTTCTATTCCTGAGGGCGAAGAAGTGAGAGTTGAACTAGTTTGGACCGCTCCTGTTGATCTCGACTTGCACGTTTTCGAGCCTGGATACAAAGGTGATCCAACAGTTGTTTCGAAAAGCGCATTTCATATCTCGGAGAAAAACAACCCTGGCGGTTTCTTGAGTCTAACCCAAGCAAATGAGAGTGAAGGCAAGAAACGTTATAAGGAAACCTATCGTCGTTCAATTAAGGCATTGCGTAAGGGCGTGATCAGACTTGCCCTGTCCTACCAGGACCGCAGCGCTGGCTTACCTGACACGTGCGGTACGGGGCGCTTTGCCGCCATCCCAGCTTTGGCCAAGATCAAAACACCAGACTTCAGCCGCTCCGAGCTGGTACTTATTAATCCTGTTTCTTGTGATGCGGTCAAAGAGAACGCCACTCTTTTAATTGATATCGCAGAGATCACACTCGATTAGTCGCCATTCTTGCGTTGAGTTCAGCCACCACTCGTTTATGCTTGATTGGCTGTGCCCCTAATTGACTTAAGAGACTCTATGGCGACCAAGAACCCTAAATCCAAACAAGCCTGGCAAAGAATGCTGTCTGGTAGACGCCTTGATATCCTTAATCCATCACCGCTCGATATAGAAATCGAAGATATCGCCCATGGTCTTTCCAGAGTGGCTCGATGGAATGGCCAGACCTCAGGACCTCACGCATTTACCGTGGCTCAGCACTCGGTTTTAGTCGTCGACATCATGGGAAAACTGACCGAGAACTTGAGCCCTCAAGATTTGGTTGTCGGTTTGCTGCATGATGCACCCGAATACGTTATTGGTGATTTGATATCACCTTTCAAACGCGCAGTGGGTGCTGACTACAAAACGCTCGAGGACTCGCTTATGGCCGCAATCCATCTGCGGTTCACGCTCCCGGCCAAGCCAACACAAAAACTTCAAAAGTTAATCAAGAAAGCAGACACGACCGCGGCCCACCTCGAAGCCATCAATCTGGCCGGTTTCCACTATGATGACGCGGTACTGGCTTTCGGCCCCCTGCCCGAAGTTCCCTTGCCTCAGGTTTCCAGCCTGAACCCCAACCAAGCCAAGGAACTCTTTCTCGATCGCTTCCAGGAACTGACTAACTTCTGACTTTTGGAGCGCTTTTGCACGCTCAACAAACAACTGCTTCGCAACGTGCGATTTACTAAAACGAAAGCAAGCTGTAGAAGAAGCCCCTAACGCTATCATTAGGAATAGAATTCGTGGACCATATTCTCGACATCCCTGCGCTGATCCTCGTCCTCGCGGCACTCTTTGGCTGGCTTAATCATCGCTTTATGGGACTGCCAATGACCGTTGGTTTGGTGGTTATTGCTCTGTTGACGTCTATGGGAGTGATGGCTGTCGACGGCGTTGCGCCGCAATTGGGCATCGGTGACAGTGTCCGCCAAGTCTTGAGTTCTATCGACTTCCGGCAAACTCTTATGGAGGGCATGCTGAGCTTCTTGCTCTTTGCTGGAGCCATGCATGTTAATCTGGATGAACTGCTTAATCGCAAGTGGACGGTTTTAACCCTAGCCTCTGTCGGTGTCTTGCTCGCCACCTGTATCAATGCGCTTGGATTTTGGTACTTTGCCAACTGGCTTGGTTTCGCGATTCCTGTGATGACAGCGCTCGTTTTCGGCGCCTTAATCGCACCAACAGACCCAGTTGCCGTCCTCGCCGTGTTAAAACGGCTCAAAGTTCCAGCTCAACTAGAGGCGACGATCAAAGGCGAGTCCTTGTTCAACGACGGTGTTGCCGTGGTTCTTTTTTCCGTTCTCGCAACCATTGCTTTTAACAGTCATGACGTCCCGTTCACGCTGCAAGATGGCATTCAATTGTTCCTTCTTGAAGCCTTGGGTGGCGCCGCCTTAGGCCTCCTTGCGGGAACCATTGCATTCTATGCTTTGCGTTCGTTAGACGACTATGTGTTGGAAGTGATCATCACACTGGCTCTCGTCACCGGTGCTTATTCTTTGGCTCTTCAACTACACCTGTCTGGCCCTATCGCTATGGTGATTGCTGGTCTGATCATCGGGAACAAGGGCATTAAGTACGCCATGAGTGATGTCACTAAAGAGCATCTCAACAAGTTCTGGGAGCTGCTTGACGAGATCCTAAACGCTGCACTTTTCCTCTTGATCGGCTTTGAGGTTATGGTGGTCGAGTTCAATCAGAACCTAGTCATCTTAAGTCTTCTCGCTATTCCACTCGTTTTGTTTTCGCGTTGGGTTTCTGTCGGCTTGCCAATTTCCATTGCGAACCTAAGAACCCCTTTCACGCGTGGCACAGTGCCGATTCTAACTTGGGCTGGCTTGAGGGGTGGTATTTCTGTGGCTTTGGTCTTGTCATTGCCAGACACAGAAGCCAGATCAGTGCTGCTGACAGTTTGCTACGCGGTTGTGGTCTTCTCAGTCATTGTCCAAGGTATTACCGTGGAACGCGTTATTCGAAAATTCCTGCCCAACAAGCTCCTCTAGATGGATGCTTGTTACGGTCTAATTCAATGCCTTCCGGAAAACTAGACCGACGAGTGTTTCAGTATCGGCATTAACATCGTGATTGGGTTGAAATCTCAACTGACCGACAAACTCCAATGAGGCTTGCTTGCCTGCCTCTACCAGGTAGCTTGCTCGCGCGTTGAGTTCTCGCCCGGAAGGGGCAAGCGATACTTGCTCGCTTGTTCTGATCACTTCGCCATCAAGCGTACGTTCCACCGGAACATCAAGCACTGCACTGCCAGAATTGATCCTCAATGGCTGAGAAAGCGTTACCAACAAATGGTCTTGATAACGCCCGGAAGTTCTTTCAGCCAGACCGCCCCTCAAAGCCAAGCCAAGAGCAAAACCATCACTCCTGACATTGCCAAAGGATCGAACAAGAGCTGAACTCAGCGAAGAAGCATTGGTTCTTCCAAACGAATAGCGCCCTAGTAGGGTGGCTTTCTTTCCAAGCTTAAGCTCACCGTAAAGCGTCGTGAAGTCTGTCGTGCTTTTACCCTGGTAGCCAAAAGCCCCTGTTGACGACGTGTCTAGAAGCGTTGCTTCTTCAAAGAGCCGCCCAGCCAATAACCCTAACCGCAGAGCACTTCCTGCTTTGAAGGAGAAATCCCCAACTAGAGCTGATTGATTGTTAGCAGGTTGAAAGGCGTCAGAAGATTGCAGCGCCAATCCACCATTCAGCAAATTCGACGTGTAACCAACTTTGGCTTCAAACGACCTGCCTACCTTCTGTTCGTAACCAAAACTCAGCCCCTGATCCGCGAAGCCTAGAAAGGGAGATGATAGATCTTGTGCAATGTCCAGATCGGTCACTTTGTTTGCAACAAACCCAGGGCCAAATTTTTTCGACAATTGTTCACCGATAGAAAGCGTCGCCCGTCCACCAGTCTCAAAGCGTTCTGTCAAACTGGCTTTGATGAAGCCTCCTTCTTCGCTCGACGATAATTGCTCCTCTCCCGTGCTGGAGAAAGACTGCCGGGCAAAGCCAATTGAGAAAGAGCGTGTCGGCGTTAGATATACAGAAGACGATGATCCGCTCGCCTCTCGCCGACGGGTTAACCAACTATCTAGATCGAGTCCGCTATTTTTGCTTTCAACAGCGGCAGAGAGGTCGCTGGAATAGGCACGGCCATAGTCATCCAAAATTAGTACATCATCCAGTAAACCAGCCGCTTGGAAAGCCACACCGAGGCCGGCGGTTGTTGTCGTCCCGCTACCAGGTGTAGAAACCGATGGTCCGCCAACAGAAGTACCAGTCGGAATGCCGGTTGGCCCGACCGGTTGCAATGCTGCCTCGATGTTAACCAGACCGTGGCCATAGATAGCGTCAACACCTGCCGCACCAAGGTCAGTAGCGGTAGAGGTTAACAAGCTTGCGACTTGGCTTCCCGTTAAGTGTGGTGAGTGTTCAAACAGCAAAGCTGCTGCACCAGAGACATGAGCGGCGGAGAATGAGGTACCATTGAATGTCCCCGTCTGATCGCCAATGAAGGTCGTTTCTATGTTCTCGCCAGGGGCCACAACAAAATAATTCTGTGTAACACCGGCGCGGTTACTGGAGGCCACTATTTCATTGTCTTCATCCACCGAGCCCACGGCCAATACTGCGCCCGCCCTGCCCGCAAAATCACCTGCGTTTCTCGCTGGGTATTCTGGATTGCTTCCACCGCTGTTACCGGCGGCGACAACAATCAACCCACCTGCATCTACGGCCCTGCCCATTGCATTTGTCAAAACGATAGAAGTCGGAAGCGACCCGGAAAAACTATAATTGTATACTCTAGCACCATTGTCTTTAGCGTAATCTGTTGCCAGGACGATATCGGTTTGAGAATAACTGCCGCCACCTTGGTCAACGTTCAGCGCCAATATTTGGGCGTTATATGCAACGCCGTGAGTGCCCAGATCGTTTTTCTCTGCCGCAATGACCCCAGCAATAACAGTTCCGTGACCAAAGGTGTCTTCGACAGACACAGACAGGCCGCCGACGAAACCAGTACTGAGCGGTGAAATGTTAGCATCCAGATCTATATGATCGCTATCGATCCCAGAATCTACGACCGCCACTATAACGCCGTTACCAGTCAGGCCAAGTTCATAAGCTGCTGGCGAGTTCAGCGTAGCGAGTGCATAGTTTCGTTCAAACTCGCTTTCCGCTGTCGGCGCCGTATTCGTTGAGGGTGTCGTATCTGATGATCCGAACAAGCAAGCATTCAAAAGGGCAAGCGGCATTAAACATACCAACCTCAATCCTTTTGTCGCCAACCGCGATTTCACGGCTTACGCCTCTCGCCCAATTGGCGAAACATTGTATAAAATAATAGTGGTCAATTAACTGCCTCCTCATCGGCTCAAAATTGACGTGATCGCTAATTTAAGTTTATTAAAATTTTATTTTAAAGCCCTGTATCACAATTATGCTAAGCAAAAAGAGGAAATATTATTCTTTTTCTCCGAGTCGTATATCAAAGTTAACGTCGCGACTCTAGAAAATCCGTACAAATATCGAAATAAAACCCAATCTAGCTCATCAAGCCAGATTGGGTTTTCGCATTATGCGAATTTCATGTCAGAATATTTTCTTATACAATAAACCTAGAATGGTTTCTGTTTCGGCTTCTTTGTTGTGATCTGGTTGAAACCGGACTTGGCCAACAACATGGACTGAACTCTTATCTTCAGTCTGAACGACATAGCTGGCTTTGGCTCTGATTTCACGGCCTGTAGGGCTTAGGTTGACCCGTTCACTTTCACGAATCACTTCACCGTCAACAGTTCTGCCAACTGGCACATCAGCGATAACAGAGCCTGATCTAATTCTCATGGGCTGTGAAACAGTCAGCATCAAGTGGTCTTGATAACGACTGCTTTTCTTGCTCATCAAACCGTTCACGGCCAGACCGAGAGCGAAGCTATCGCTTTCCAAATCTGTGAACGAGTGCATCAAAGCGGAGCGTACTTTCGAAGCATCTGTACGACCGATAGAATAGCGACCGAAGAGGTTAACGTTTGGCATCAAAGTTAGGGCCGCATATAGGCTCGTGAAGTCGGTTGAACTGTCATTGCGGAAGCCAAATGCGCCCTCACCTGTGTTATCCAGGAATGTGCTTTGCTCGTACAGTTGCCCGGCAAGCAAACCCAACTTGAGTGAATCGTTCACTTGGTATGCCAGATCACCGGCAAGTGCTGCTTGGTGGTTCATTGCGTTTATTTGATCGTTCAAACCAAGCGCCAATCCACCATTCATCAAGTTAGATGTTAAACCGAACTTAAAGGCTAGGTCTGAGCGAAGTTTGCGCTCCATGCCAACGGAGATGCCCTGATCAGCAAAGCCTAGATAAGGAGAATTGAAATCCTGGTTATTGCCGTGCGTAGCATGAGCCGCCGCGATGTAACCCAGGCCCAGCTGGTTGGAAAGTTGCTCACCAAATGAGGCGGTCAATTTTGTGTTTGTGTCAATGTGGTCGGTAAAGCGAGCTTTGATATAGCCTGATGCCGCTGCTTTGTTGGCTTGTTCTGAACCATTCTCTGAAAAGTTCTGACGAAGATAGCGAATAGAGAAGGAGCGCGTTGGTGAGATGAAGCCAGAAGCTTCATAGCCTTGCTCTTCCTCTTCTCCGCCAATCCATTCTTCAAGTTCAAGCAAACCGCCACTTGTGGCAACGCCGGCGGTAGCATCAACCTTATAGGCCCGTCCGAAATCGTCAAAGACCGCCATTGATTTAAGAGCGCTAGAAGCCTGCAAGGCTTGCCCCATACCGCCAGATGCCGTGATCTTGCTGTTCTCTGCATTCACCGATGGACCATCGACAGAAGACGATGTAGCGACAACGGTGTCACCAATCGGCTGTAGAGCAGCCTCTACATTGATCAAACCGTGACCGTAAACGGCGTCTACGCCAACGGCGCCTAAATCTGTTGCTGTACCCGTGAGGATCGCTGCGATTTCAAAGCCATTGAGATGCGGCGCGTGATCAATCAAAAGAGCGGCAGCGCCCGAAACGTGGCCAGCTGCAAACGAAGTGCCGTTAAAGGTACCTGTCTGATCATTCAGGTAAGTCGATACAGTGTTTTCGCCCGGTGCCACAACAAAGTAGTTCTGCATGTCGCCCGCACGGTTGCTGGTCAACGCAATCTGGTTGTGAGCATTCACAGACCCTACCGCGAGTACGGCACCATCTTTGCCTGCAAAATCTGCTGCATTGTTTGCCGGGTATTCTGGAACTGGGCCACCCGCATTGCCAGCGGCCACAACGATGAGCGCGCCTTTATCGACGGCATTTTTCATGGAGTTCAAAAGGTGGCTGCCCGTTGGGTTAGCGCCAGCAAAGCTGTAGTTTAGGATAGACGCACCGTTCTCAACCGCATAGTCCGTCGCGAAAGCGATGTCTGCCTGGGAGAATGATCCGCCGCCATGATCCACATTGAGCGCACGGATCTCAGCATCGTATGCAACACCGTGCATGCCGATGCCGTTGTTCTCCGCAGCGATCAAACCTGCGATGGCTGTTCCGTGGCCATATGTATCTTCAACGGAGACTTTCGTGCCATTTCTAAAACCAATACTGAGGTCAGAAATCTTCGCGTCGAGATCAACATGATCTGTGTCTATGCCTGAATCAACAACAGCAACGATAACGCCGTCACCTGTTACATCTAACGAATAAGCGTAATCTGCATTGAGAGTTCCGATGGCATAGTTTTTAGAGCCTTCGCTAGCGGCTGCGCTCAGGACGTCATCTGACCCAGATGATCCAAAACAGCCAGCCAGCATAGTCGTCTGCAATAGTGCAGCAACCAGTAAGCCCTTATTTTTAAGTCGCTTTTCCACGATCTTTCCCTTTCCCCAAACTATAACCAGGCAGTTCCGGACCTGGTGTATTTCTAAGATGTGAACTGAAGAAGTTCCTCTGACTTCAGCTCACACCCAGACTATTGAAGAGGGAGAAAGGGTTACTCAACACCACCAAACGCTAATTTCGAGTCAGATGGGGCCATTAGGCAAATTGCATCTGCAAATTGCCAAAAATTCGTCTATTTTTGCGAAATTGGGTACTTTTTGACGTCTGCTTGCTTAACAGCCTCGTCCAATTTTGCGTCTAAAACAGCTTTTTGCAGGTCTCTTATAAGAGATTCCTTAAGCTCTTCGAGGCTCGGAGCAGGCTTTGCACGACGATCTTCGACGAAAATGACGTGCCAACCAAACTGTGTCTGAACCGCTTCTTTCGTGAAAGTCTTTGGCTCTAAACTAAATGCTGCTTCAGAAAAAGGCTTAACCATTTGTTCTTTGCTAAAGTAGCCCAAGTCACCACCATTAGGACCCGTTGGGCCTGTCGACTTATCTTTAGCGAGGGTGGCAAAGTCCTGACCTTCTTCCAAAAGCTTGATAATTTCTTTGGCTTCTTCTTCCTCGCTTACGAGGATATGGCGGGCTCTGGTCTCAAACTGGTCGCCTAAGTCGGCAACATGCTTGTCATAGGCTTCTGCAATTTTTTCTTCAGTGATAGCCTTGTCATAGAGATCGGCCATGTAGACCTGCTCTAACAAGGAATCTTCCAGATAGCTCAACTGTGCTTGGAATTTCTCACCTTTGTCCAACTCCGCTGCCTTAGCGAGGCCGATTAACACTTTTTGCTCAACCAATCGACCGACCAGTTGCTCTTCAATCGCGGAGATTGGCAAACGTTGATACTGCTTAGGCAGGTTTTGATAAGCCAACGTCAGCTCAAGATAGGTGATATCGACACCGTTGACAGACGCAACAACATGGCTTGGGTCTGGCTCGCCGCCGCCATCAATCGCGGCTGCAACGGGTTTATCTTCGGTGGTTTGTGCCTGAGTAAAAGAAACAGAAAGACTCAAGGCGGTTAGAATAAAGATCAAAAAGCGCATCACTACGGCAACCAAAATTTGTTAAAAACTGGTGCCGTAGTGACATAAATGAAAATGAAAAGAAACTGTTTTTCGAGTCGTGTTCTGGGAGGGCCTCATCTTACGGGAGGCCTTGTCTTTATAGGTCTTGTCTTTGTGACGTCTTGTTTTTGGAGAGATCCCCGCCTAGCGCGTCAGGACCTTTCCTTGACGCAGAACAAAGTTGAAACCGTTACCAAGCCCGTCATCAAAACGATAAGCACCGCCTGTGCCTTGATAAACCACATAGCATTGTGTCTTACCGCCAGCCCAGACTTGCCATTTCTGACAGAGTTTGTTGTCCTGAACACTCCAGCTGCCACGCTGGCTGATGTTAAGATAGACAGCCTCCACAGAGCCATTAGAGGCATAGTAGGCACGGTACTGATCATCCACTTGGCGAACGGAATTGCCCGCCAAGATTTGCTTGATCTGTGCTGTCGATAATCTAGGGGCACCCGCCGCCTCAACAGAGGCGATCTGGCCGCCCAAAAATAGTACGGCTCCACAGGCCAAAACAAATCTTGTCAACAATCTCATTTTCAGAGCTCCTTTTATGCCGCTTCTTTAGAAGACTTACGCAAAGATTTCTTACGCTCATGTGGATCAAGAGCGCGCTTGCGCAGTCTAATAGAAGATGGCGTAACTTCAACCAATTCGTCATCGGAAATATAGGCGATGGCTTTTTCCAATGTGAGCGGCAAAGGTGGCGTAAGTTTGATGTTCTCATCCGTACCTGAGGCGCGAACGTTGGTCAGCTGCTTACCTTTGAGCGGATTAACCTCCAGATCACCTGGCTTGTTGCCTTCGCCCAGGACCATGCCGTTGTAAACAGCGTCACCAGATTTAACGAAGAACTTGCCACGGTCTTCCAGGTTCCACAGGGCGTAGCCAACGGCCTTGCCTGTATCCATGGAAACCAACACACCAACGCGGCGACCAGGAATTGGGCCTTTGTAAGGGCCGTAACCTGAGAAGACACGGTTCAAAATGCCAGTACCGCGCGTATCAGTTAGGAACTCACCGATATAACCGATGAGCGAGCGTGATGGTGCCTGGAACGCGATGCGCGTCTTACCACCACCGGATGGACGCATGTCTGTCATTTCGCCACGGCGTTCACCAAGCTTTTCAACCACGGCACCTGCGTACTCTTCGTCGACGTCAACGATGACTTCTTCCATCGGCTCTAGCTGCTGACCCGTTTCTGGGTCTGTCTTGTAGAGAACACGAGGACGGGCAACGGAAAGCTCAAAACCTTCACGGCGCATTTGCTCAACCAAAACGGCCAGCTGAAGTTCACCACGGCCAGAGACTTCGAATGAGTCTTTATTGTCAGTTTCTTTAATCTTGATCGCAACGTTGCCTTCGGCTTCACGCATCAAACGATCGTAGATCAAACGTGAGGTGACTTTCGTGCCTTCTTTGCCAGCGAGCGGCGAATCATTAACCGCGAAAGCCATAGAGATTGTCGGTGGATCAATCGGCTGCGCTTCCAACGCGACATCAACATCGACACCACAAAGCGTATCCGCCACCGTTGCATTCTGGAAACCAGCAATCGCGATGATGTCACCGGCTTTGGCTTCATCAACTGGAACGCGCTTCAAACCACGGAAAGACAACAGCTTGGTCACACGACCGTTTTCGATCACGCCTTCATGGCCAAAGCGCAAAGCTTTGATCGTTGTGTTCGGCTTGATTGTGCCGGACTGAATACGACCCGTCAAAATACGACCCAAGTAAGGATCGGCTTCCAGTGTTGTTGCCAACAGCTTGAATGGGCCGGTCTCATCGACGTCTGGGGCTGGAACATGGTTCATAACCAAATCAAGGATCGGCTTCATGTCTTCCTGAGGGCCATCTGGCTCTGTCGCGCACCAGCCTTGCTTGGCTGAGGCATACATGACTGGGAAATCCAACTGCTCGTCACTGGCTTCCAGCGCCGCGAAGAGATCAAAAGTTTGATCCAAAACCCAATCAACACGCTGGTCAGGCTTATCAACTTTGTTGATCAGCACGATTGGCTTGTGGCCAACCTTCAACGCCTTTTGTAGAACGAACTTAGTCTG
This sequence comes from uncultured Alphaproteobacteria bacterium, assembly GCA_905480575.1. Lineage (GTDB taxonomy): Bacteria > Pseudomonadota > Alphaproteobacteria > UBA7985 > CAJQQZ01 > CAJQQZ01. The sequence goes on from CAJQQZ010000006.1 coordinate 52,927, forward strand.
TGGCATTGGACCTTCAGCCGCATCGACCAACAAGACCACACCGTCAACCATGGTCATGATGCGCTCTACTTCACCGCCGAAGTCAGCGTGTCCTGGAGTATCCACGATGTTGATCCGGTTGCCCTGCCAATCGACAGAGGTCACTTTGGCCAGAATGGTAATGCCGCGCTCACGCTCCAAATCATTGGAGTCCATCGCGCGCTCTTCCATCTGCGCATTTTCGCGGTCATCACCGCTTTGTTTCAAGATGCAATCCACGAGAGTGGTTTTGCCATGGTCAACGTGTGCGATAATCGCAATATTCCGCAAAGACATAGTTCAGCTTTTCTATTTAGGTGTAAGGTTTGCGGGCTGGATAAGCCCACGGGTTCGCTTAGTGTTGTTCGTCGCCACGCATTTTCATAGACCACATCAGGCCCAGCGTCGCACCTTTGATCCGTGGCAAGAACCACAGCATCAACAACATAGTAATCGGGATCCAGGTCGCCATCTGGATCCAGAGCGCAGGCGACCAAAGCTGCTCTGACCATAGGATCATTGGAACAACAAGGTGGCCAACAATCATAATGGTGAAATAGGGTGGTGCATCATCGGCACGGATATGGCCGTAGGCCTCTCCGCAATGAGCACACTTTTCAGAGATTTTCAAATAGCCAGCAAAAAGGCTCCGGTCACCACACTGACAACAGCGCCGCCCCCAGCCCTTCAACATCGATTGAAATGCTCTTCCTTTAAACATGGGCCGCTCTATAGTCGTCTTTTGTGACAAGATAAAGACCTCATTTGTCACGGCAGGGTTGTGCGGGGTGCGGGGCTGGTGGTGTTAGCCCTTAACGACGGGTCACTTTATCGTTGTGACCACAAACTGTTTGCCGCCTGATCATCAGTCATCTCATCATCAACCTTTTGCCCTTACCCCAAGCACGTCATCCCAGCGAAAGCTGGGATCTCCCTGCAATTGAACCTCTTTGGTTGGAGATGCTGGTTTTCACCAGCATGGCCTGATTTTGTGGTCGACTTAGTTTTCCGCCAAAATCTGATCCGCAAATTCAAACAAAGGTTCCAAATTGGGATGCTGTAACCCTGCTTCCTTGCCAGGTTTCAATAAAGCCTTGATTCGCTGCGCTCTTGTCTTTCTCTCCGACGCATTCGTCTCAACACCAATAACCTTATAAAGACTGACACCAACATCAATCACAAAACCAAAATTACCTGGGTCTGAGCTCACAAGCTCTTCTCTCATCACCAGCCCCTTTTCATAAGCCTGGAGAGCCTCACCAAGTTGACCTTGGGCAACCTGCACATCGCCAATTTTGAGATAGTACACAGAATAAAACCGTTTGGCATAAGCAGACGTCGGATCAGCATCAGAAAGTGGCTTCGATATAGCGAGGCATTTCTTATAGTTTTCCAGTGCTGCTTCAAGATTGCCCTGGGCAACCTGCACATCGCCAATTCTTTCCAAAGACACCGAGAGGTCTCGCTTGGCTTGGTAAGAATCAGGATTCTCTTGAACTGTTTGTTTTAGCCAAAAATTAGCCTGCCCAAAAACTTTTGATGCTTCGAACAGACGGCCAGCAGTAACCGCATTATCGCCAGCTTCGACTAACCAAATCACTTTCTGACGAACTTCCCCATCGGGGAGAATGGAAGCTGCTTTAACAAAATGCTCAAAGGCCTGTGCTCTATTGAACCTCATGATTGCCAATTCAGCTCTTTGATATTCAAAATTGGCGGCGGAGATGAGTTTCTTTGTTGCGGTTGACAGTTCAAAATCACGGGCTTTTTCCAGCAAAGCATCCGCCAAATCATGGTCAGCCAGATTGAGGGCTGCCTCTATACCTTTCTTGAGTTCAATGATTTCTGGATTGTCGTCGTTCAACAGCTGCACTTGTTCTTTGAGCCAGATGTGGCGAGAAGCAATTTCCGCAAGTTTATCCTCGTAATCAGCGTCATCTTTCCCAACGTCGTGCTCTTCCAGTGATATCAAAAAGTTTTGAATGACCGTTTCTGTCAGATCGAGTTTTTCTTTGAGGCGGTTGACCTCAAGAAGATTGTGCTGGTTTAGGGCTGCTGCGAAGGCTTTAGCATCAACGGACGGTTTCGGGCTATCGTTAACATTTGGGAACTTTTCTTTAAGGTCTCCGACCTCCTGGATCAGCCGGTTTATTTCAGCACGAGCAGCTTTAACTTCATCTGTTAGATTTTTTTGATCCGCCTGAAGGGCGGTACTGCCTTCAATCAAGAGCCCCATGTTCGAGAGAACGGTTTGGTCACGCGCAGCTTCATAATTTGTCAGTTTTGGCGCCAAGTTAATCAACAAGACAGTCGCTCGCGATAGCATCTGCTTATAGAGTTGATAGGCTTTGTCTTTATGATGGAAGCCAGAATTGAGTTTAAGCAAAGCTTCAAGAATTTTTCTCTGGTCAAGTCGTTGGTCAATGAGGAAATTTTCTTCCGCTGCGCGCTGCAGAACCACTGCCAATTGGGTTAAAGCTGCTTCTAAATTTTGCTTGTCATTACTCTCGTGCTGGAAAGAAACGGCCATTTGCTCAGCAAAACGTTTGATTGCTTCATGAACTTCGTCGGCGTCTTTGCCCTTGAACCTTTTGAAAAAATACTGGGTGACATCGCCACTAATCCCAGTGGGATCATTAAGCAGAGTTTTGACAAAGAGTTTGGTTAGCCGGTTAGCAAGTACATAAGTGAGGGACATGTAGGTAAAGCTAGCAAAACACAATTCTTTTGCAACTTAATTGTGCTTAATCCAATACCTCAATCTGCCGTGCATCGGTCACATCAATCAGCGGGCCACCATAAAGCCGGAACCAGCCGCGGACGCGGACTTGTTTGCCTTCTAGGTCTTTGTAGTTGAGGCCTTGGGCGGCGACTGATTTGGCGAAGGGTTTTGGGATCATGATGGTGAAATCTTCACGCCAGTCTTCGCCGAAATTGAGGTAGATGTTGCCGCGGACTTTGGCGACGGCGAGCACTTGGCCGGTTACCAGCTGGTAGTAGTTTCTAAGGTCAAACCGTTGAGGAATGGCTTCTTCGGCGGTGATGACCCGATAGGTTTTCAGTTTCCACAGGCCGATTTTTTGCGCCCGGGCTTGGGTTTCGGCTTTCAGCAGTTCGGTCAGATCTCCGCCCTCATCCGCCTGTGGGTAGACTCTGGCCAGACCTTGTTCGATCAGGAGATGCTGTAAGGTCTGGCCAGTCCCGAGGTCTATCATGCCGACTTCATTGCCGTAACGGTCGCGAACGATGGGCTCCGAAAGTACCCATTCTGGCTGCTTCAACCGTTGATTGATCAGGGCGAAGGCCTTTCGGTGCAAGCCTTTTTGCTCGACGATGCGGATCGCGGCCAGGCGGATGATGCTGCCATCACTGCGCTCTATTCGGCCATCCTCTAACAGCCGCGCGAAGTCACTGGCGTCGCCCACTGACGGCACCAAACAAAACAAGCTGAACAGTAGAAACAGTCGTTGTCGCCAAACCATCCGCTGATCCTGCCACAGCCACCCACAGGAAAGAAGCTGTAGGTGCGGAAAAGAACTCGACAAGAACAAGCGACTCCTTCATTTTCCGGCTCATGACAGATTCAGCACAGACAGAGCGCAAACGCGTTTACCTCATCGATGGTTCCTCGTTTATCTTTCGAGCCTACCATTCACTGCCGCCACTCAGCCGTAAAGACGGCACGCCGGTCGGGGCTGTGCTTGGTTTCTCCAACATGTTGTTGCGGATTATTGAGGACAAGCATTGCGACTATATCGCCTGTATTTTTGATACCGCGCGCCATACTTTTCGCAATGAAATCTATGACCTCTACAAAGCCAACCGTGATGCGCCGCCGGAAGACCTGCGCCCACAGTTTGCCATCGTTCGTGAAGCCACCAAGGCCTTCAACGTTGCCTCTATCGAGCTGGATGGATTTGAGGCCGACGACCTGATCGCCACCTACGCCAAGGTCGCGACAGAGGCCGGGTACGAGACCGTCATTGTGTCCTCAGATAAAGACCTGATGCAGTTGATCAATGATCAGGTCATGATGCTGGATACCATGAAGAACAAGGAAATCCGTGAACCGGAAGTCTTTGAGAAATTCGGTGTTGGTCCGAACAAGGTCGTCGATATCCAATCGCTGGCTGGTGATTCCGTTGATAACGTTCCTGGCGTGCCGGGTATTGGTGTGAAGACCGCCGCCTTGCTGATCAACGAGTATGGGGACCTTGATACCCTGTTGGAGCGCGCCGGTGAGATCAAACAGAACAAGCGCCGCGAGAACCTGATCGAGTTCGCCGATCAAGCGCGCCTCAGCCGAGATCTCGTCACCCTGAAAGACGACATCCCCCTGCCCATGCCGATGGAAGACTTGGCCAAGACAGAAGCCGATGCAGAAACCCTGCTGCCATTTCTGGAAGAGAACGGTTTCGGTAAACTAATCTCCAGACTGCTACCCGGCCAAGAAAGTGCCGGTGCCAAGGCCGCCGCAGAGGAAGCCGCGGGCGAGAAATCCTATGAGCTTGTCACGACAGTAGAGCAGCTCGACAAATGGATCTTCGCTGCCGCGCGCGAAGGCCTGGTCGCGGTTGATACAGAGACCACGTCGGTTGATGCCGCCTCCGCCAAGCTGGTTGGGATATCCATGGCAACGGCCCCTGGCAAAGCTTGCTACATCCCGCTTGAGCATAAAGACGTGCTCGGCACCAAACTGGATAACCAGATCGACACCAAAGAAGCCATCGCCAGACTGAAGCCATTGCTGGAAGATCCCGCCGTCATGAAGGTCGGTCATAACATGAAGTATGATATGACCATCCTCCACAATGTTGGTATCGACATCACGCCGGTCGACGACACCATGCTCATGTCCTACACGTTAGAGGCCGGACAACATGGCCACGGCATGGACGAGCTAGCAGGCCTGTTCCTCAACCACGTCACGATCAAGTTCAAGGAAGTGGCGGGCAGTGGTAAATCGCAAGTCACGTTCGATTTTGTCGAGCTGGACAAAGCCCTGGATTACGCCGCTGAAGATGCCGACATCACGCTACAGCTCTATCACCTGTTCAAGTCGCGCCTGCCGCTAGAGCAAATGACGACGCTCTACGAGACGATTGAGCGCCCCTTGATTCCAGTCCTAGCGAAAATGGAACAGACTGGCGTTACTGTGGATCGCGAACGCCTGCGCTTGCTGTCTTATGACTTCGCACAACGCGCTGCTGAGCTGGAGAAAGAGATCCACGAGATGGCGGGTGAAACCTTCAACGTCGCCTCCCCTAAACAGCTCGGTGAAGTGCTCTTCGACAAGCTCGGCATGCCGGGGGGCAAGAAGGGTAAAACCGGTGCTTATGGGACCGGGGCAGACGTGCTTGAATCATTGGTAGCGCAGGGTTTTGATCTACCTGCCAAAGTGATTGAGCGCCGCCAGGTCGAGAAACTGCGCTCGACCTACACAGACTCTTTGCAAGACCAGATCAACCCCGCCACCGACAGGGTTCACACCTCTTATGCTATGGCGATTGCCTCAACCGGGCGGTTGTCATCCACCGATCCTAACCTTCAGAACATTCCAGTCAGAACCGATGAAGGCCGCAAAATTCGCGAAGCTTTCATCCCTGCTGCTGGTCGCACTCTACTCTCTATCGATTACAGTCAGATCGAGCTGCGCCTGACGGCCCACATCGCCAACGAGCCTGCTCTGAAGCAAGCCTTCCACGACGGCCTTGACATTCATGCGATGACGGCGTCACAGGTTTTTGGTCTGCCTATCGAGGGCATGGACCCCATGGTTCGTCGTCAAGCTAAAGCCATTAACTTCGGTATTATCTATGGCATTTCCGCTTTTGGTTTGGCCAACAACCTCGCCATTCCACAGCACGAAGCCAAAACCTTCATCTCGGCTTATTTTGAGCGCTTCCCCGGCATCAAAACCTATATGGAAGAGGCCAAAGCCTTCTGTCATGAGCATGGCTATGTCGAGACCCTCTTTGGTCGCCGCATTCACCTGAAAGGCATTGCGGACAAGAACGGTGCGGTTCGTTCCTTTGCTGAACGTCAGGCGATTAACGCGCCCATTCAAGGTACCGCCGCTGACATCATCAAACGCGCGATGGTCCGTATTCCGGCAGCGCTCAAGAACGCTGAGCTTTCGGCGAGAATGCTGCTCACAGTGCACGATGAATTGATCTTCGAAGTCCTGCCGGAAGAGTTAGATCGGACAGTTACTGTAGTCCGCGAAATCATGGAGAACGCCCACCGTCCTGTTGTAGAGCTGTCGATCCCCTTGGTCGCCGACGCAGGTCAAGGCAAGAACTGGGCAGAAGCGCATTAGAGAAAATATCAATAAAATTTGTTGTAAATTTTTCTAATATTCCTATATCTTAAGCTCTTAGGATTCTAGTGGAGGACACGAAATGCAGTTACAAAACCTTTTAGACATGATTTCACAAGCCCAAGGTGGTCAGGCGACCCAAAACCTGGGCAACCAATTTGGTCTAGACCAACAGCAAACGAATTCAGCTCTCGAAAGTTTGCTGCCTTCGTTCTCCAGCGGCATCAAAAAGAACGTTAGCCAGCCACAAGGTCTCGAGGCTTTGCTCGGCGCTCTTCAAAAGGGTAACCACGCACAACAGCTTGATGACCCAAGCCATTTCCAGCGCCCTGAGGCCATTGATGACGGCAACAACATCCTTGGCCATATTTTTGGCAGCAAAGACGTCAGCCGCAACGTAGCCCAGCGTGCCTCGCAAAAGAGCGGTGTCGATTCAGGCATTCTGAAGCAGATGTTGCCGTTGATTGCCTCCATGGTCATGGGGTCGATGGGCAAACAAACACAACAGCCGCAGTTTCAGCAACAGTTCGGTGGCGGACAACAGCAAAGCAGCGGTGGCGGCGGCCTTTTGGGTTCGCTCGTCGGTGGCTTGTTAGGCGGCGGACAGCAGCAACAACAGGGCGGCATGCCAAACCTGGGCGGCCTTGAACAAATGTTCCAGGCCGACAGCAAAGGCAGTGAAGACGACGGTGCTTTTGATCTTTCAGACCTGACGGACCTCTTGAACCGTCGTTAAAACAGTCCAGGACTAGAAAATCCCGAGTCGTTGTGGTAAAGTCGGCTCGGCGCTATTGTGCTAATCTTACAAAACGGGGGTAAAATCCATGAACCTTAATGCACCACGACAGATCACTTTTTTGGTTTCACTTTTCGTAGCAATACTTGCTTTAGTTGGATGGTTGGTTCCAGGCCTGCCTGTGCTTTCTCAGATCACACCGATGTGGACCGCTATCATTGCCTATGCCATTTTGGCGGCGGGTTGCATTCTTCCCGGCCTCTAAGGCTTTTGGACAGACTTAATGAAAAGGGGTGCCTGTTGGTGCCCCTTTTTTGCTACTTGGATGATTTCAACAATTGCCCGGCTTCTTCCACAGTCGCTATCTTCCGACCCAGCAACTCGGCCAGCGCTACACCTTCCTCAATCACTTGAGCGTTGTCGCGAGCGACTGTTCCGTCGGCACGCCAAAGCGAATTTTCGAAACCGAGACGCACATGCCCGCCCAGGCTCATCGCCAAAGCTGCGCAGGCTCGTTCTTGAGAACCAAAGGCACAGATTGACCAGCGATGATCTTGCTCGTTGGCCTCGACAAATGAAACCAGATCTTTAGGGTCCGATTGCTGATTATCCGTATAACGTCCCAAGACAAACAAAACATTGTGTTTGCCTTTTGGGATCAGTCCTTGATCACAAAGCCCGTTGAATGTTGTCACTTCCTCTGGTGAATAAACAATGAACTGTGGCGCACAGTTGGCCTCAAGGTATTCATACACAAGCTCACTTGAAGCTTTTGATTCTTCTTGATTAGGAAAGAATTCTTTGACGGCCATTGAAATGGAGCTGGGTTTAAGTTCACGCACCAGAGCCCGTTGTTCGGCTGGTGTGTAAATTCCGATGGCTTCTGTGGTCACTTGTACGACCAACTGATCACCAACACGCTCGGACAAAACAGAGAGAGCTTCACGATAAAGCCCAGTATCCAAACTGTGCTTTTGCTCACCGTCACGCACATGAAAGTGGATAGCATTCGCACCAGTTTTTAAGCATTGCAACGCAACCTCGGCCGTCTCCTCGGGTGTGACCGGAATGGCGGGATGATCCGCTTTGGTCCTGCGTGCACCATTAGGGGCGACCATTAGGACAAGAGGCTCAGACATAGAATTCTCCTTCGCTAATCCTTATAGAAAGGTTCTTCGATTAGGCCTAAAGTAAAGTCACTATGACCGAGATTTTAACCACAGCGCAAATGTATCAGGCTGAACGCCTTGCGATCAACATCGGCCACAGTGGCATTGAGCTAATGGCAGCCGCTGGCGAAGCCGTGGTGGAGCTGATCCTTGCAAACTACACGAAACAAGCCATTCTCATTTTGGCTGGTCCTGGCAACAACGGCGGCGACGGTTTCGTTGTTGCGCTTCGATTGCGCCAAGAAGGCTGGCCTGTTCGGCTCTGTTTTGTGGGGCAGGAATCCAACCTTCCAAATGATGCAAAGCACTACTATGATCAATTGGGAAGTCCGTTAACAAGCATCGACGAAATTGGCGTACCTGAGCCACTCCTCATTGATGCTTTGTTCGGCGCCGGTCTGTCTCGCCCCATAACAGGTGAGCTCAGTGAACTGGTCGAGAAGGTTAATCAGTCCAGTTGCGATGTTATTGCTGTCGATTTTCCAAGCGGTATCAATGGTGACAGTGGGCAAGTTCTGGGCTGCGCATTCAAAGCTCGTCACACAGTGACGTTTTTCAAACCCAAGCTGGGGCATTTACAGCAGCCTGGGCGGTCGTACTGTGGCCAACTAACCGTTGCCGATATTGGTATCTCTCGAAATATCCTTTCCGCGCTCGGACCGATGACCCGTGAAAATTCTCCTGAGGTTTGGACGAGTTTCCTTCCACGCCCCGCGTCCAAAGACCACAAATACTCACGCGGTCTAAGCGTCATCTACGGTAATATTACTATGCCGGGAGCAGCTAGATTAGCCACCCTCGCTGCACGACGTGTGGGTGCAGGTCTAGCGAAAATCGTCACCGATGCTGATCAAGACCTCAGCGTTTTCCACCAGGAAATGGGCCATCTCGTTTCCAATGACTGGTCAACGGCGCTCGCCGACCCGCGCAACGCAGCTTTTTTGATTGGTCCCGGTGCGGGCACTCACCCAGATCTTCTGGAAAAGGTCCAGGCAATCCTTGCGGAGGGAAAACCGACCGTCATAGATGCCGACGCCATCAGCGTTTTTCGTGAGAAACCCACGGTCCTATTCGATGCAATAAAAAGCGACTGCGTTCTGACTCCGCACAGTGGTGAGTTTCGGCGCCTGTTTCCCTCTATTGCGAACAACGAAACAAACAAGATCCAAAAAAGCCTCGCCGCTGCCAAACTGTCTGGTGCTGTCATTGTTCACAAGGGATCAGACACCGTCATTGCCTCTCCTGATGGCCGCTCAATAATCAACACAAACGCTCCTCCCTGGCTTGCAACAGGTGGGACGGGAGACGTGCTTGCGGGGATGGTTGCTGGATTGTTGGCCCAAGGTGTCCCGACTTTTGAAGCTGCTGCAATGGCTGTTTGGATGCACGGTGAAGCCGCCAATCGTTTTGGCGTCGGATTAATTGCAGAAGATCTGCCCAAACTGTTGCCCTCTGTACTGGCCGAACTGATGAAAACAGCAAGCAGCGGCGGCTAGTCGCTAAAACACGATCTCGACTTGAAATCTTTGTGTCTTTGTTGCAATTAGCGGGCAACTTACCAGGGGTTAATTTTGCTAAGAAAGGACTCTTCTAGTGTACCCTACTCTATCTCAGGCCCTATGGCCGCAAACTGAAACAAATAAATGGCTTCGCACTGCGGCGCTGGTTCTGGCTGGAGTTGCAGCCCTTTGGATTTCAGCGAAAGTCCAAGTTCCGTTCTGGCCTGTGCCGATTACTATGCAAACGCTCATCGTTCTGTTGATTGGAATGGCCTACGGCCCTAAGCTTGGTGTTTCGACAATTCTTGCTTATCTTGCCGCTGGCGCAGCGTTCCTTCCAGTCTTCGCTGGAACACCTGAGAAAGGCCTAGGCATCGCATACATGATCGGCACAACTGGCGGTTACCTCGTCGGTTTTGTGGTCGCAGCGGCTGTAGTTGGCTGGTTGGCCGCAAAAGGTTGGACGAAGTCAGTCGTCACGGTTGTCGCAGCAATGATCATCGGCAACGCCGTCATTTACGCTTTTGGTTTTTCTTGGTTATCGACCTTCATCGGCACGGAGAAAGCTTGGTTGTTTGGCGTTCAGCCTTTCATCTGGGGTGATTTGCTCAAGATCGGTTTGGCTGCGGTAATCCTACCTGGTCTTTGGGCCATGATTCGCAAGTAGTCAGACGTCAAACTCTTGTACTAAGGCCCTCGCAGTCAGCAGACTGGGAGGGCTTTTTCTTTACCAAGGGATGTGGCTGCCGTCCGGCCCGAAGAGTTGTCCGGAATGAGCGAGTGTGATTTCATCAAAGGTTTTCACCAAGAGATCTCGCGATTCCTCCGGCGTCAGTGTTGCCTGAGGGCCGCCCATATCCGTTTGTACCCAACCTGGGTGAAAATTAACGACCGTGACGCCACGGCCAACTAGAGCAGCCGCCGAACTGCGGCAAACCATATTGAGTGCTGCTTTAGAAGACCGGTAGATAACCCCGCTGCTGACAGTGGTCGCATCCATCGAACTCATGACGGAAGAGATTGAGAATATCTGCTTCAAATCTGAACCAGCTACGTTGTCGGCAAAGGTTTCAATCAGACGCATGGGGCCAATGGCATTGGTGTTGAAAACATCCAACCAGGCATCGTAATCAGTTTCACCGAAATCGGTTCTTGGGCCATAGACGCCAGCGTTGTTCAGCAAACGATCGATGGGACGATCGCTTAGGATGTCCTTTAAAGCCTGCACCGATGCGGAGCTGTTGACGTCTAAAGGCAACACTTGAATGTCCCCTTCCAAGGCATTTAAGTCATCTGCGGCTTCGGGATTGCGGCAGGTCGCAATTATCAACCACCCTTCAGCGGCATAGTGACGTGTGAGTTGGTAGCCGACGCCACGATTGGCGCCCGTAATCAAAAGAGTAGGCATGGATTGAGCTTTCTAAAAGGAATTGGATTGGCCAACGGCAAGCGTGTGAACTTTGCCTCTTGTAACCAGAGCGTCGAAATCCTCGGCCGTGCCAGTGAGTAGCCCAAAGGTGCCATAATGCATGGGGATGATATGCTCGAAGTCACAAATTTCATTGCAGATCATCGCCGCCCCTTTGGGGCCCATCGTAAAGTGATCGCCGATGGGTATCATCGCCATCGTCGGGCCATGAAGCTTTTGGATTAGAGCCATATCACCGAAGACGTCAGTATCACCCATGTGCCAGATTTTCTTGCCACCAATCTCAAAGATGAAACCCGCTGGTTCTCCCAAATAGACCGGGCCGTCTTTGCCAGTCATTCCAGACGTGTGGAGGGCATTGACCATGGTGACCGAAACACCAGCTACGTCCGCGGTACCGCCCTTATTGAGAGCTGTGAGATTTTCTACGCCCTGGAATGCCAACCAAGAGCAGAGCTCAACAATACCAACAACCTGACAGCCGTAATCCTTTGCAATTTGAACCGAATCACCAACGTGGTCTTCATGACCATGAGTAATCAAAAGGTGTGTGATCCCTTCACAAATATCCGACAATTCCCGTTTGTTAACAGGATTATCGGTAAGGAATGGATCGATGAGAATGTGCTTATCGCCTGCCTTGACAGAAAAGCAAGAATGGCCGTGCCAGGTAATTTCCACGCTGAAGCTCCACTTTGTTTTACTGCCTAAACTATACAAAGCGAGCGTCAGAAAGATAGGCTTTATTCAGGGCTTGAAGCGGAAACCACCACCGTCACCGCATACTGCCTCCGGGCAGATCTTTAACCTATTGAGGTGTTTCTTCTTAATCCAACCCCAATAGAGGTTTCTGTCGGAGAGATGGCACCAGTTGGCTCGACAATAATCAAACATCAACCATTTCCCAGCGCCGGGCTGTTCCTTGACACGTGATTTGTTGTTTGGGTGGATGCGAATTTCCGTGCCAACCTTTGTCCAACCGGAGTAATAATTTGCGTCAGCGTTGTTGCCGCCCATGCTCAGCAGTACCATTGAGACGACAAAAACCCCTAAGTATTTGACTAGCATTTTCTCTATCCTATTTGGGCTTGTCAAAAAACCAAAGAAGGGCAGAACTTTTGCTCCTCCCTTCATGTTACTTCAGCCTTAGAAATTGATCACAAACCCAAATCCAGAACGAATTCTTGGTCTGAAGAAAGGATGAAAGGGGAATACCGGACCGTGATAATGGTTGTGGCCATAATGACGGTGTTTTTTGCGGTAGTGTTTTTTACGATAATGCTTGTGATGACGGTTCTTCGCAAACTTCTTGCCGCCACTCAAAAACCGGCGGCTGGCCCATCCACGGGTGCCGTGATAGGAAACGCGACACCACTTGCGCTTACAACCGAGAACGAGAACACGATCTCCGTATGAGATCCGATCAATGACACCATAACTGGTCGAAGGCCCACTGCGGATGTTCAGATCTGCATAGACCTTTGTTTTCCACGCCGCCGAGGCCGTTCCGGAAAACATCATCAATCCAACCAACAAGATCGACGCAATTTTGATTATCTCGCCCATAATACTAAAGCATTTCGGTTTTAATTTGATTGATATCCAGCGGCTTTGAAATAGTTGAAACATTCATCTGGTTCGAACATGTAGCAGATATCTCCAATTGCCTTGAAGACTTCGGTAAAAGTTCTTGCTCCAATTCTTCTCAGG
>CAJQQZ010000007.1 GCA_905480575.1 uncultured Alphaproteobacteria bacterium
CGTAGTTTCCTTTGTTTGATGTTTTTGGTTTGCACCTACATCAAAACCGGAAACGGCTGGCTCCTTCAAGAGCCGAACGTAGTCCTTCCAGCTAGCTGGAAGGACTACTATGTCAGATTAAGTCGGAACTAATTCACTTAAAGGCAATCAAGTCGACAACCAAATTTTGTGCTTTTCAATTGCGAATTTCTCTGGTTAGATTTCATCATCTACGATGATTTTGAGAAAGACGCTTCGCATGCCTTCCATCGCTCCTTTTTCCCTGCCCGGGAAATTTTATCGTGGAAATATCCACACACATTCAACGCTTTCTGACGGGTTGCTTGAACCTCAACAAGTGATGGAAGCCTACAAAGATGCTGGGTACGACTTCCTTTCTTTGACGGACCACTTTGTGTCTCATTTCGATTGGCCAGTTGCGGATACGCGGGAGTTCAGAAGCGCGTCCTTCACGACTATTATTGGCGCTGAGTTGCACGCGCCAGAGAACTCGGTTGGGGAGATTTGGCATATATTGGCGGTTGGCTTGCCGCTGGATTTTGCCCCGGCAAGTGAAAACGAAGATGGTGTTGCGCTTGCCAAGCGTGCGCAAGAAGCAGGAGCATTCGTAGGAATCGCCCACCCCCTTTGGTCTCAGTTATCGATTGAAGATGGTTTGGCACTTAGTTTTGCAGATGCCGTTGAAGTTTACAATCATGGTTGTGCCGTTGAAAATGATCGCGGCGACGGCTTTTATCTGCTGGACCAATTGTTGAATAAGGATCTCAAGATGTCAGCCTTTGCCACGGATGATGCTCATTTCAGTTCTTTCGATAACGACGCTTTTGGCGGATGGGTCCAGGTTAAATCAGAAAGTCTTGATCCTGACAGCTTGCTTGCTGCGCTGAAGGCAGGGCACTACTACGGGTCCACCGGGCCAGTCTTTCAAGATGTTCAAATTGACGGCAATCAGCTGCATGTTGAATGCTCACCCGTGAACGCCATCATTGCCCAAGGCGGCTTGTCGAGGTCGGTTGTTAAGAAAGGTCAGTCCATAACATCTGCGACGCTGGATATCTCTCTACTTGTTGAGCCGAAGAAAACGGGTTGGCATCCTGTCTCCCCAAGCGATTGGTTTCGCATTACTATCTTGGATGATTCCGGCTATAGGGCTTGGACCAACCCTATATGGTAGGGTTAGTCGATTTTCGCACAAGATGTTTGACAGCGAATCGGGAATTTGCTTAACTTTTGAACAACAACAATAAGAACTGATCCTTGATGGTAAGGTTTGGTCTCTGTCTTTGGTCACACGCAGACCAATATAATAAAGCGTAGTTTTGGGGACTAGTTTGGGCTTTCGGGTCCGGGCAAATATGGAAGCAACTTTTCCTCCCGAAGTTGTGACCGAAAAAACTATAAAGAGCCTTCATTTTGGCAGGAAATCGCTTGCCACATGAGGGCTCTTATGGCTAGCGTCTATATCCAGGCGAGGAAAGGGGGAGATGGTTCAGAAATGAACTCTTTCAAAAAAATTTTTGAGATGGCTGCAAGCAACAAAGGCGGAGTACCTGCGCTTGAGGCCATGTTAACGGCTCCAATGGAAACTTCTGAATTGTTGGCAATTCCAGACGACCGCTGGCTTTCAACCATGACCAAATGTATCTTCCAGGCGGGATTCAATTGGAAAGTTGTTGATTCTATGTGGCAGGGTTTTGAAGAAGCCTTTGAGGGGTTCGATCCGGGTTATTGCGCTATGTTGAATCCTGAGGATTTGGAGCGTCTTGTTTCGGATACACGGATAGTTCGCCACGGTGCCAAGATAAAATCTGTGCAAGACAACGCGAGTATGCTCCTGGATTTGAAGCAAGAAAATGGAACCCCTAATGGTGCAACTGTTATTGCCAATTGGCCAAACCAAGATTACGTCGGGCTTCTAGCCTTACTTAAGAAACGTGGTTCGAGGCTTGGTGGAACGACGGGTCAGTATTTTTTGAGGTTTATGGGCAAGAGCTCTTTCATATTCTCAAGAGATGTTGTGTCAGCGTTAGTTCGAGAAAAGGTGATTGATACGGCGCCAACAAGCAAAAAGGCCCAGACTGCGACGTAGGAAGCCTTTAATCAATGGTCAACGGAAAGCGGACGAAGTCTGACCGAGATTAGTCGTGTGCTTGCGATGTCGGTTGGATAGCTTTTGAAACGGTTACAGTTTGAGTTTGTAACCAGTATGAGAAGCGACGAAGCCAAGATCCTCATAAAATCGATGCGCGTCGGTCCTCGTGATATCGCTGGTGAGCTGGATTAGATCACATCCCTTTTCCCGACACCGATTGATGGCCCATTCGAAACAGAGCTTGCCGTAACCGTGACCACGGTGACAGCTGGCGATGCGTACGGATTCAATCTGTCCTCGCATCGCACCTAATCGCGATAGGCCCGGTATGAATGAAAGTTGAAACATTCCGATGATTTCTTGGCCTAGGAAAACGACAATCAAGCTTTGATTGGGATCTCGGTCGATCGCATCGAAGGCTTTTATGTATCTGTCATCTAGAGGATGCTGAGGCTTTTCCCGTAACTTTCCTAGTTCGTCATCGGCCAACATTTGCACTAACGCCCAAAGATCTTCGGATCTACCCTCACGGAATTCGAGCTCTGACTTGACCAAGGTGCTTTGTCCTATAGTTTGTATGGAAGTAGCAACTTAGCACACGATCTTTTCCGCATGATAACCTTTTACGGACGCTCGACCTCTGACAACACTCAAAAAGCACGGTGGATGTTGGAGGAGACGGGCCGGCCATACAAACACGTGGAACTCGGCGGGAAATTTGGCGGTCTCGACAGTTCAGAATTTCTTAAGCTGAATCCAAATGGGAGAGTGCCTGTATTGGTCGACGGTGATGTTGCGATTGGCGAAAGCGATGCCATTATTCGCTATCTTGCTGCGCGCTATTGTAGTGGCAGCTTTTGGCCAGAGGATCCGATCCCGCGAGCAGAAGTCGATCAATGGATGTCTTGGGGACATGCCAATCTATATCCAGTTTTCAACAAGCTTTTCTGGTCAGTTGTCCGTGCGCCAAAGGAGCGTCAGAATCCGGCCTCTATTCAGGCTTTGACCGCTAAGCTAAATGGCTATTTCTTGATCTTAGAAAGTCGGCTTGAAGGGCGTGAATTTGTCATGGGGAGCGAAATGTCAATGGCGGACATCACAACTGGCATGACTTTGTATCGCTATTTTGAGATGCCCATTGAACGCCCGCATTTGCCTTTTGTTGAGGCTTGGTACGAACGCTTGCAACGACGCCAGGCTTACCGGACCGCAGTTATGGTCTCTTTTGAGGAACTTCGTGGTAGGCTGGATTTTTAGGTGGATCAAATGACAATCAATGTCAAACGTGAAGGAGCCATTTGGACGGTTCAGATTAACCGACCTGAAGCTCGTAATGCCGTAAACCCTGAGACGGCGACCCTACTCTTTGAGACCTTCCATGAATTCGAAGAGAACAGCGAAGCGGTGGTCGCGATATTTACAGGCAATGAGACGGCTTTCTGTGCTGGTTTCGATTTGAAGGCTGCCGCAGAAGGCATGAACGTTGACTGGATGAGAAAGCACGACATTCCAGAGGATTGGAGTGATCCCAAAACTCAACGTCTTCCGGGGCCAATGGGACCCAGTAGGCTACAACTATCGAAGCCCGTCATTGCTGCGATTGAAGGACCCGCTGTCGCTGGCGGTATGGAGCTGGCGCTGTGGTCGGATATTCGCATCGCATCACGGTCGGCTTTTTTTGGCATTTATTGCCGCCGCTGGGGTGTTCCGTTGATTGACGGTGGGACGGTTAGGTTGCCTGGTGTTGTTGGACAAGGCGTGGCCACTGATCTCGTGCTGACTGGCCGAAAAGTTGAGGCTGAGGAGGCTCTCCAAATCGGTTTGGTTAATAGACTCTGTGAGCCCGGCAATGCTTACGAGGCTGCGCGGGAATATGCGGAGAACCTTCTTCGGTTCCCGAGGGGGTGTATGCTGTCAGATTTTTCTTCTGTAAGACCCTCCGGCGGAACTCTTGCGCAAGCATTGAAACGAGAATGGGAAAGTGCAGGCCTCATTCTGGGCGAGGGAGCGGCGGGCGCTAGCCGGTTTGCTTCTGGTAAAGGGCGAGGCGGAAACTTTGGAGATATCTAATCATGACTAGAACTTATTCCTTTCCCGAGGGGCACTGGAACTGGCCCGTGCAACTCACACACAAGCATGGGGTGCGTCACGGGGAGATGATCTATACTGGAGGCCAAGTGGATCTCGATCACAAGGGCAGGGTTCAGAACCCGGACGAATTGGAACCTCAAGTTCACAATTCTATGGATTACCTGCGCATTGTCCTGGAAGACTTAGGCTCGTCGCTGGAAGACCTCGTTAAACTGGTTGTGTTCTACGTCGGGGATGCGCTGGACGAATGGCGAATTCAAGAAATGATTGCTGAGATTCTTGGCGACAATGCGAGGCCTGTGTTGAATTTAGTGCCCATGCAGGAACTTTGCTACCCGCATATGCGTTGTGAGATTGAGGGCGTGGCGATGGCAGGAGTAAAATCTGGTTCTTCATCCCGTCGTTGTCATCATTTGGAGGATATGCCCAAACTTCATTCGGCTTTCTCTCATGTTGTGCATTGTGGAGATATGATTTTCACGTCGGACATTTCAACATTGCAAGCCGATGGTTCAGTTGAGCAAGCTGGTGACTTGGTTGGGCAAACCCAGACCATGATGGAACGATTGATGAAATGCTTGGCGGTTGTCGGGGCAGAGAGCGACGATGTTTGCCAACTCAATCTTTTCTATGTCGATTCGACTTCAGCTGAAGATTGGGAGGCTCCCGCATTGATCAGAGCGGGGTTCTTTACGGAACCAGGCCCGGCTGCCACTGGCGTGCCAGTGATGAAGTTTGCTCAAGACGGACTTTGCACGAAGATTTTTGTGACAGCTATGCGCGGCGAAGACGGCGAAAAGCTTGAAAAGTCCTATTCATGGCCTGACGGTCATTGGGACTGGACCGTCCATTTGCCTTACAAACACGGCAACAAATGCGGACGCATGATTCATATGGGCGGGCAAGTGTCTATTGATCAGAATGCCAATGTTATCGATCCAAATGATATGGTTGCACAAACCAAAACAGCGATGAACTATATCAAAGACGTCCTCGCTGAGTTTGGTGCCACATTGGACGATGTGATCAAGGTCAGAACGTTTTACCAAGGTGAGGCCTCCGCAGAAGCTTTACACGAGAACCTTCTAATCCGCTCAAATTCTTACACAGAGCAAGGCCCCGCGACGACAGGCATTCCGGTACCCTGTTTGGTTTATCCCTCAATGGTGATTGAGATCGAAATTATCGCGATGGTGGACGGATAAGCCGACAGTTTTGAATTTTGGCTTGTATAGAGACCTGTTGCCCCTCATCTAAGCCATGAAGAGGTCGAGAAATGTTAGTAGCGTTAGTTTTATTTGTTTTGATTGCGGCAACCCTGTTTTCCTGGCTTTGTGCTTTCACACATAGTTGGAACGCTCGTTTCAAGCAAGTTCCGGACCCTAAAGTCTCTCGATATTGGGCAGCCTGGTGGTTCAAATGGTCATTCGTTTTGAGCGTCGCAACTTTTGTCCTGGGTAAACTGACAAGGTTTTGAGCTGAGAGGCTCGCGGGATCTTTGCCTAAGATCATGCCACTAACGGAAAAAATGCCCATCAGTTGAAAGCAGGAATCTCATTTGTTGTCGTGAATCTTTGAGCTTCTTCAACAGATGATTATTGAAGTCTTTGGAGCGATGCTAGACTAGCGTTGAATTTGTTGCAGCCCAGCATGATCTGACTATCATCACGATTGCAATAGAGTGCCCCTTAATCTGTGAACTGAAAAGCAGTGCCTTTTCCTTCCCTGACGCCCCAGCTGGCAAGACCAATGCGCACCGAAGAAATGGTGGCAAAAATGATGGCATCAGCACCCAATTTCGCGGCTTCCTTTTGCATTTTGTCTTTGACCATTTGTGCAGTAGGGGAAGGGTGTAGAGCAGTCGATTTGTTGACCGTAACAAGCAAATGTTTTTTCAAAACTCTATATTGTCGACCGGTTAAATCACCTGAGTAGAGGTTGATTTCTGATGCGGGTGTAGATGCGGTGGTAGCGGCCGAAGTTTGCTGGACATTACTCGTGTCCCACGTGCCGCCACAGCTGGCAAGGAGGGTCAATGCCAGTGCGGCAACGCCAGTTCGGACAACATTTTTCATCACTCGTTTCCTGTTTTGTTTCAATTCCATTCACCGTGCTCGTTGAGTTATCATGTGAATAAAGTTGGATGTCGTCTTACTCAATATATGGTTGGGTTAGTCCAATTCAATGGTTGAGGATCCCTAGTACTTGAAACGAATCGTGGGTCCTGATACTTGGCACAGTATTGAGATAAATTCTAACCAACGGCTTTCTATCAGATGGAACAGTTAAACCACTACATTCCAATCATGCTTCCCATGGCGATCTCTTGTGCCAAAGCACTCGCGGTTCTTGTGGCCGGTTATTTTGTTGCGAAAGCGGCGAAGCGTTGGGTTCGTTGGCTCGTGGCGAAGACAGACCAGATAGATGATACTCTAGGTCACTTCTTCGCCAATATGGTCGGTTATGTCATTCTGATCATAACGCTGCTGACGGTATTGCAGCTCTTTGGTGTACAGGTTGCAAGTTTGCTAGCCATCCTTGGTGCGGCCACATTGGCCATTGCCTTGGCTTTACAAGGAACCTTGACCAACGTGGCGGCTGGGGTGATGCTTGTAATCTTCAGGCCATTCAAACTCGGTGATTGGGTTGCCATTGAAGAAACTTACGGTAAGGTCACCGACCTCAATCTCTTTTTCACAGAAATTACAACGCTCAAAAACGTGCAGGTTATTATTCCCAATTCTACAGCCTGGGGCACAGTAGTCAGCAATTTTTCCGGCCACGCTCGCCATTGCCTCAACTTGGAACTCAACATCCACTACAAGGATGACGTGGATAAAGCTATGGCGATCATTCAAGAGATTGCTGATGCGGAGGAGCGTGTTCTTGAGGACCCGGCAGTTAAAACCAAACTAACAAACATTGGTGAGTATTCGTTGGAGCTGACGTCTTACATTTGGTGCAAGTCCGAGGATTATTGGGAATTACAATTCGATCTTCTGAAAGATGTTAAAAAGGGCTTCGAAAATGGCGGCATTAGAATTCCTTATCCCCATGCAGTCGAAATAAAAGCCGAGGAATAGATCGGGAGTTCTACTCTATCCGCCAGACGAAATTCTCGTGGATCGTCGCTGTTGCTGTCTCAAACAAAGTCGCAGGATCTGCTGGCTGTTGATCACTGTTCAGGAAGCTAACATCACTCAAGATCTGGAGCTTGGCAGTGGATAAGTCACAAACAAATGGCGCAATACGCAGGCCGCCAAGATGAGTCCAATGACGGCCAAGTCTCGTGCCACTGCAAACTAGGCTTCCGGCGTTAACGCCGCGCTCTTGCAAGGCCATTAACATCTCCAGGCTGGTTTCTTTGTCCATCAATTCTGTAACTTCTGTGAAGCTGATTGATCCGCCACCTGATGACAAGGAAACAAATTTTTCTTCGAACCTTTCTGATTGGCTCTGCGAGCTCCAGCCACACCCATGCTTGAAGGCTTCCAAGGCTACCTTGGACCCTTTGAGTTTGATGTTTGTTTCTTGCCCGGCCCAGTAGGCTTTCATTTCGCTCCCGGCTGCCAAAGCGGAGATCAATGGATCGCCGTTGTAAACATCAAATTCAGGGTAGTAACCGATGAGATCCATTTCTCTAGTTGTGGCCTCATAGTTAAAATGCTCGTTACCAATAGAGAGGCGCAGGGGTTTTAATTCTCCGATTTTGCCCTTTTCCATCGACAGCCAAAGAACCGACGAAAGGGCTGAATTCTCTGGCCCTTGGCAATCAAGATCAAATCCACGGTCTTCATCACAGTTGCTACAATCTGAAACCGAAATTGTGCTGCCAGAACTGTATACGGTCCAAACGCGAACGGCGTCTTGAGCAAGAGCGGTTAGAGGAAATGTCAGGAGGAGTAGAAGCGGAAGTAGTCGAAGCACTGTCTAGCCTCTTCTCAAGAGATTGAAACCGTAGGCAGCCCCACCAAAACAGACAACGGCGACTACCAGGTAAATGAAGTCAAATTCGCCAAGTGATAACGCCCAGAGATTAAGTACGCCCCCCAGAAGGCCGCCAACTAAGCAGATCCAGCCCGCCAGTGTGTTGTTCATCCCGTTAGCCCCATTCGCTAATTTGTATCAGGCTCACCCTATCAATAGATGAACCCAGTCTCAAGTTTCAGTCTTGAATCGCGAAGCAATCCTGCTAAGAATCCACAAAATTTTATCGATTTTGAGGATTCGAGATGGAAACGCTCAGTGACTTACTGAACCAAATTGCTGAATTGGGGCCAATTGCATTGAATTGCATCAAAGCCATCGCAATTCTGATTGTTGGCTACATTCTTTCACGGATCGTTCATCGCTGGATTCGCTGGGCGGCGCTTAAGAGCGAAACGATCGACGACACTTTAGGCTACTTTTTTGGATCGCTAGGGCGGTATTTGGTTCTGATCGTTACCCTCATTACCGTCCTTCAATTGTTTGGTATTCAGATCGCAAGTTTGATCGCTGTTCTGGGTGCTGCAACGTTAGCTATCGGCCTCGCCTTGCAAGGCACACTTAGCAATATCGCCGCCGGTGTGATGTTGGTGATCTTTCGCCCCTATAAGCTGGAAGACTATGTCGATATCGGTGGTACTTCTGGAACGATAACTGACCTCACGCTTTTCTTCACCCAGTTGAAAACGCCAGACAATGTCCAGATCATTATGCCAAACTCAACGGCCTGGGGTGCTGTCATCACCAACTACTCGTTCTATGACAAACGTCGTTTGGATCTGACGTTTGGCATCGATTATGAAGACAGCGCGGATAAGGCTATGGAGATCATAAGTAAAGTCGCTTCAGCAGATGGACGGGTTTACGCTGATCCGGCTATTTGGGTGAAAGTGACGAACCTTGGTGACTCGTCGGTCGATATAACAACACGTATGTGGTGTAGTGCTGCTGACTATTGGACGCTAAAATTCGACCTGACCAAAGAGATAAAAGAAGCCTTCGACAAAGACGGTATTTCGATCCCTTATCCTCATCAGGTTGAAATCAAGAAATAGCCTGCCGAGGCTTCAGTTAAGCCTTGCTTGTAAAGCTGGTTGACGGAGCTTTGGAATCACGGCAGAAAGAAATCAATTCTCAGGGCGGGGTGAAAGTCCCCACCGGCGGTAAGCAAGCAGTCAAATGTTTGCGAGCCCGCGAGCTTCGATGGTTGCGCCAGCGGAGCAGATCTGGTGTGATTCCAGAGCCGACGGTCATAGTCCGGATGGGAGAGAATGAAGAGGAGTAGACGGGGTTGAACTGTGCCCAGATGTCTCTTTTCTCGTCGCCTTGTAAGAACGTATAAATGCGATAATGCAAGGAAGACAAAAATGATTGATCTCACTAAACCTCGTATCGTTATTCTGCGCGCCAACTGGCATAAAGAAACCGTCGATCAAGTTCGTGTCGGGTTTGAGAAGGAACTTTCCGCTAATTCAGTGTCGATCGACGCGGTGAGTGTTGTCGACGTTCCTGGGGCTTATGAAATCCCACTTCTTGCCAAGAAGCTAGCCCAATCGGGCAAGTACGATCTGATTGTTGGAGCCGCGCTGGTTGTCGATGGTGGAATTTACCGCCATGATTTTGTTGCGCAAGCGGTTGTCGAAGGCATGATGCAGGTGCAAATCGAAACAGATGTGCCAATCTTATCTGTGGTTCTAACGCCTCATCATTATCATGACAGCAAAGAGCATCACGACTTTTTCTTTAACCATTTCGTGAAGAAGGGTGAAGAGGCGGCCAGAGCCGCCATGACGACATTGAAAAACCTCTCAGGTATTTAATGGGCGGCTAGGTTGAAACAGGCCGAAGCCTTGAAATTGCCCTCTTTGATTGGTCTAAAGACAATAGATGTTTCGTAGGACGGGGGCCATTGATGGCGATTTGGAATAAGAGATCGATCCTGATCGGGGCGATTGAGGGGTGGCAAAAACGCGATCTGATTAATGCGGATATTGCAGATCAACTGAGAGCTGACGTTACAGCTAACCAGCGAGAACGTTCATTTGGCGGCATCATCGTGCTGCTAGGCGTGATCTGTCTTGCTTTTGGCGCCATGACCTTTGTTGCATCAAATTGGGAAGAGATGTCGCGACTTGCCCGTCTCGTCACCATATTTGGTTCGATGATTGGTGCTTGGGCTACGGCCATAATCTTTAAGGTTAAAGGTAAAGAATGGGTCGCCCAAACATTTGTTCTGTTGGGCTGTGCACTTTTTGGCGCTGGGATTATGCTCATAGGACAGATCTATCATATCCAGGGTGAACCGAAAGATGCAACCTGGTTGTGGGCTGTTGGCACTTTGATCGCAGCACTCTGCACGAGGTCCATTCCAGCTCTGTCTTTTGCCATTATTCTCTTTTCCGTTTGGAACTTTATTGATTTTAATCTGTTTGGATCGAAGCTTTCGACAAACTATAGTTTTTTAGTCTATTGGCTGATCTGTGCCGTGGCGGCCTGGTGGATGCGGAGCCGTTTTTCTGGTCACATGGCTATGTTGAGCTTGGGTGTTTGGACGATTTACGTTGCGATAGTTGAGGGGTTTGACGGTGAGCCGTTCTTTGTCTTTGCCATCCTAGCCGTTCTGTTTGTTATGGTTTCATTGGCACTGTTCTCTGACGGTTGGAAATCCAGTTTCTACGGATTTGAGAAAACAGCGCTCAATTACCTTTTTCTAACACTCGGGACCCTGGTGTTGATGTGGCACATTGCATCCATGGAGGACAGTGATTGGCAAAACCTGCCTATTTTTGTTTGGCCTAACCTGCTCGCGGTTGTTGTATGTGGTGGCGTTGCTTTGCTGGGCTATCGTTTGTCCAATCACAACCATTACGACCTAATCGTCACTACCTGCTTTGCTTTGGTTTTGGCTTTGTTAGCAGGTCCGTTCGCGGCTGTACCGTTCCTCAAAGAGGCCCTCTTGTTAGCCACATCAATCTGGGCCGTTCGAATGGGATGGCGGTTAGAGTATAGATCTTTGACGGTGATTGGTTTCATCGCTTTCGCTGCTGCAATGATTCTCATTTATTTCGTTACAGTTGGAACGTTGCTTGGGACCGCCGCCTTCTATCTGGGGGCAGGAGTGATCTTGCTCGTGAGTGCAGTGGTTGTTCCGCGAATACTTAAAAAGAAGGAGGTCTCGTCATGAAACTGAAGACCTTCATTATTGGGGCCGTTGTTGCTGCCGTACTGCAGACGGGGGCCCTTGCTAAGATTATTTATGACCACAGATCATTGTTGATGAGCGGCCAGGAAGTAATTCTTGAAACTGGATTTATCGACCCAAGAGACATTTTCCATGGACACTATGTGACACTCCGACTTTTGATCTCGAACTCAGAACAGGAAAAGGTTGAGATCAACGGAAAGATTGGATACGGCGATGATGTCTTCATGGTGCTTAAGAAAGGCGAAGGACCATTTTGGGAGGCTTCTTCGATCAACAAATCCTACCCAGACAATCCCAGTGGGCCTGTGATCAAAGGGACAGCTTCTTTCACAAGCGCTAATTTGGAGAACAAGCCTTCGCTCCGTGCGACGGTGTCTTTCCCCTTCGATCGCTATTTTGCCCCAAAACTGAAGGCTCAGGAGTTAGAAGATTTACGCCAGGACCGAAAACTGGGTGTCATCCTTTCGCTTGGCGAAAATGGTGACGGTCTGATCAAAGGCATTACGATTGATGGCGAACCGATTTACGAGGAAAGCTTGTTCTAGGATCGTCGACTGCTACGGTTGGCCAAGGTAGTGAGTAGGTAAATTTTCTTGCATACTCACCGTCTTGCACCCATTTAGACAAATAATCCCTCTGGTAAAGGCCTGGTCCCTTGGAAACCAACTCTGAACTGCCGCTTTTCCGCCCCGCGGCCCCAATTCCCCCCGAACACAATTCGAACGGGGTGTCCTGGTTTCGCTATCTGAAGGACGGTGCCAATCCGCTCAAGGTTTGGAACGAGCGGATGTATCATCAAGCGATTTACATGGTGCCTTTAGGCCCAGTTAAAATCTTTCACGTCAATGATCCGGCTCTATCGGAACAGATCCTGCAGGATAAATCAGGCCGGTTTGTGCGCAGTCGAATTCAGGCGGACTCCGTTGATACGATATTGGGCAAAGGCCTGCTAGGCGTCGACGGAGATGAATGGAAAGAACAGCGCCGCATTCTGGCCCCTGTTTTTCAACCACGCCAAGTTCACGCTTTTGAGGACGCAATGCGGACCTCTACACAACAATTAGTCGACAAATGGAAATCCAAACTCCCGAAGCGTCCGATTAATATCATCAAACCCACGTCGCAATTGACCCTAGAGTTTATTGCCAATGCTTTATTCGGCGGCCTGAGCGAAGAGCATCACAATCTATTGTCGAATAAAACTGACCAGGGGCTGAAGCGCATGCCGTGGTTGACGGCAGCACAACTCATCAATCCCATTAAGTCGGTTAATCGACGATTATCGGAATGGACCTTCAGGCACCAAATTTCTCTTCTTGATGAGTTAGCCGACGATTTTGTTAAACGCTATCGTCGTGACCCTGGCCAGTTTGAAAATTCCTTGCTCGCCAGGGTGGTCGAAGCGCAGGAAGCCGCAGATGGCCGCACCATTGATAAGACTTTTGTCCGGGATCAAACCGCCACTTTCCTATTGGCTGGCCATGAAACAACAGGAAAAGCTCTAGCCTTTACCTTGTATTGTTTGGCCGTAGACAAGGCCCGAAGGGCGAAGCTGATGGAAGATCTGGACCGCGACGGAGAGGACTCAGTTTACCTTGATTATGTAATCAAAGAGGCGCTGCGTCTTTACCCTCCGGCAGTCATTATTTCGCGCGATACGACCGAAGACATGACGTTAGGTGACAGGGAGGTTCCAAAAGGGGCGACGGTGATGATTTCACCCTGGCTCAGCCAACGCAACACAAAGCTTTGGGAACACTCTGACAAGTTTTGGCCGGAGCGTTGGGAAACTGAGGAACTAAAGGGACAGAGACGTTACACTTATCTGCCTTTTGGCGCTGGGCCCAGGGTTTGTATTGGAATGGGATTAGCGCAGGCTGAGATGAAAATCATGCTGGCTGGGTTGCTAAAAAACTTCACTTTCGACCATTGGGAAGAAAAGCCAGTTGAGCCGGAGGTTGCTGTGACTTTAGGATCCAAAAACGGCATTTGGATGAAAATTCGCGAGAGATAGCAACTGTTAGTCGAGGCTAGGCTTACCACGCATCTTCTTGACGACAGCCCGTTTAGACTTGCCTTCTAAACGCCGCTTTTTTGACCCTAAGGTCGGTCGGGTAGGTCGGCGAATTGCCTGACGAATTGAGGCTTGTTGCAGCAAGTCGATGAGACGGCCAATAGCCTCCGCACGATTGAGTTCTTGTGTGCGTTGACGGTTGGCGGTGATGACAATGACACCGTCTTTTGTGAGGCGTTTTCCAGCGAGTTGTTCGGCTTTGGTCTTGACGTAGGGTGGCAGCGAGTTGGAGTTTCTTATATCAAACCTCATTTGCGCCGCTGTCGACACCTTGTTGACATTCTGACCGCCTGAACCGGTCGCACGAATAAAAGAAAATTCAAGCTCATCGTCGTCAAGTTTTAGATGTTCGTTAATCTCTATTGGCATCCCATATAAATAGCACACAAATTAAGCACTAAGTAACTGGATTAAATGCCGATGTAGTGAGGAAAAGACCGTTGGTATCAAAGGAAGAGAAGGGCGGAAGCGGAATAGGTTTCGCACTACCTTAGATGGTTTTGGTTTTTATGGTGATTTTCGTCACGTTCTTTTGCACCGACTGGTTTTATCTTTGTCTAAATCCTGTCATAGTAAGAGGTTAGTTTCTAATGTTAATCCAGCCAATTCGGCTACAATTCCTGAGACACTGAATGTCACCTTTACGCAGTTTTGGGCTTTCTATCGTCAGCCTGATCACACTTATAGTCCCGGCTCAAGTTTTTGCTCAGGATAACGCTACTATCGCGCAAGAATTGGCGACCGAGCTCGTAACATCCGTTACGAAAGCAATGGCGATGACTGTCATTGGCCCGCTGGATGACCAGCGCTTAGCCTTGACGGACTTAGGGGCCAACAAGTTTCAGGTGACTGTTGCTGCTTCGACATTCCTGGGTCAACCGCTTCCCGAAATGGTTTTTATTGCACAAAAAGCCGTTGGCGGGCTTTGGGTTATTTCGCAGGGACGCACAAAAGCTCCGATCAAAATTAAGACTGGAGAAGATGGTCTCGAGATTGCCGTTAAAGAGCTGAGTTGGATGGGAACGTGGGACAGCAAGAACAGTGAGTACATTGCGATTTCTGTGAGTTTAACAGAGTTAGAAGTAACCCATCCAAACCTTCATTTGTCGGTCGAGTACTTCAAGCACACTGTTGGTGACCGGGACAAGATGACAGGCGAGTTCCTGACTGGGCTTTATATAACGGATCTGGCCTATCAGATTTCTCTAGGGGCAGAAGCTGAGGAAGTTATGACGAGTATCGGCATGCCATACCAGTTGGAAGGGAAAGTTGGTTTTTTCCAAAACTCAACGGTTCTGATAACGAATTTGGACTATCGACCCTTTCTTTGGTTGTCCACCTTGCAAGATGCCGTCCGTGATCGAGAGGCAATGATCAATGATCGAGCCATCAGAGTTAAGCATCTTAAATTGCTGGTAAACGCCGCTTTCCAAACTCTCAGAAACTTTGGTGGGCACAGCATCGTTGAAAACTGGGTCTCTAAAGATATTGATGACAATGGAGAAATGTCGAGCAAAGATGAGCATCTTTCCACCCAAATGACCGGTTGGAAAGATGAGAATGGTGTTTTTGTTGTTGGGATGAACCTTCAAAATCAAGGCTATGATCTCACTTGGCCCACTGGTTTCTTTGAAGAAATGAATACCTTCTCATTCGATGAATCCAGCTCGTCTCTTTCGATGGAGGGGTACAATGCCGGTGAGCTTGAAGTCCAACTGTTGGATCTTCTTGATGCCTACAAAGAGCAGAAGATGCAAAGGCTGAGTTTTGATCGGGCCGTCAGTTTGGTCAGGAATTTGGGCGGTATGAAATTTGAGGAAAACGTCAATTCCGCCAAATTGTCACTGAACGATGATGAACAGAGTTACACCGCTGACACCTTGTCTGTAGATCTGAAGTTTGCTGCATTGGGCGAACCAGAGGGAAGAGTAGGCACTGGATTTTCGTTAGCTGCAACGAACGTGACGGTTTCCGACAATGCCTTGTCCGCATTGCAGGGGCTAGACCTCGGCGCTTTTTTGAAGCCAAAAACTTTGCGCTTCGCCTTCGGAACGGCGCACCAACCGCTCGAAGCCTATGACGCGCTTTCAGATGATGACGCCACGCTAGCTCAAGGCTTCGCACATTTGTGGAAGGAGGTTGCTCCAACGGTTTTTGGAAACTTTGAATGGTCAAATGACGACCTAATCATGAGTGTGCGCTTGAAGGGTGATCTTGAATTCGAAGTTGAACAAGACAATGCCGAGGCTATGGATGCACACGGGAACCTTGAGGTCATCGTGATCGGTTTAGACGCGTTAACAGAGAAGCTCGCGGGTTTAAGCAGCGAGAACATGACACAAGAATCAAAAGAATTACTGTTCTGGCTCAGAGCAGGTTTGGGCGTTCTTAGCACCTACGCCAAAGCAGATGAAAACGACAGTACGTTGATTGACATCCGTTTCGGCAACAAGGAAGACCTGAACGTTAATGGTCACAAGTTGCCATTTAAAACGAATGAGCCATTTTTTAACTAAAGTAAGTTTGTGAAGTGAGGAGAATAAAAATGTCAGTTTTAACGAAATGGGTAACCCTATCGACAGGCGGCGTGATTTTATTATCGCTGCTGTCAATCTCGGCGGGAGCGCAAACCACTGATGAAGTGAAGGCTCTCGTAGAAGACGGCCTTTCAAGAGGCATGTCTATTACTGTTGCCGGGCGCTTGAGTGATGGTGCGGTTTCTGTCGTGCCAGGCAGTGACAACAATTTTGATGTTAGCATCGTTGGTGCCAATTTGTACGAAGTGTCTTTGCCAGATGTCTATTTCTCAATTGCGAAAGGCGAGGGGGCACTTTGGTCCATTGAAAATGGCCGATTGGGTGCGCCTGTCGACTATCGTGGTGGCAATGGTCATGACGAAGCAAGCTTGGCTTCTTTTGAATGGTCTGGAACTTGGAACTCCGAGAACAATGAATATCTTGCGCTTTCAATCGCACTTGATGATTTCCACCTTCAGGGGCGCGAATTCGGTATCGATATTGATTCTCTGAATTACGCTTTGGGCGCACAAGACGAAGCCAGTGGCGAGATTGCCGTCGACTATTCTTTTGGAACGGTTTCTTACAATTTTGGTATGTCCTCTGCCATCAGTGTCGAGGGCATGGCCAGCGACATCAGTGGTCAGATCGAGGCCACCAGCTCTAATTCCAAAATGGCCGCTGTTCCAGGATACAGACCCTTTCAATGGCTTTCCGTCGTCAGCAATGCAATTGGCGAAGCTGACACGATTGAGGACGATGTCGCGAAGCAAGCTGCTTATATGCGTGACTTTGTGATTGGCCTCTTTCAAGGCATAGATAATTCACAGACGACTTACCGCGCTCAAAACTACGCCATTAACCAGGTTATCGAAGGTAGCCTCGTCAGCAGCGTAATCCAAAATATGACAGGTGAGATGGAGACGTCTCATAATGAAGACGGTTCAGTCTTCCTCAAAAGTATTGGCAGAGCTCAAGACTATCAGGTGACTGGGAACATCCCTGAAATGGGCGGTGATATTGATTTTGTTCTCAAGAAACTTGCCGGGGATGTGATTCTACATGAGTTCAACGCTGCAGTCATTGAAACCACACTTCTGTCTTTGATTGATCGCCATGAGGCGGGTGAACTTGATGAGCCACTGCCATCAGATATCCTGACTCTGGTTCAAGCTGTTGGTGGTTTTACGTTTAATCAAAGCCTAGAGAACATGAGCGGTGCGACCAGCTTTATGGGGCCCTTGTTTGACGCTGGTAAAATGGCTTTTGATTTTAAACTGGGCGCTCCGATGGAAGAAGGAAATCGTCTAGAAAGCGAATATGGTCTTTCGATCGAAGGTTTTTCCACACCATTCGTTGCAATGCATCCCGCTGGTCCGGCGGTTGCACCAACACAAGCTATGGTGACCGTTGGCTTAGAGCATGATCGTCTATCCGCAATGATCGAGAAAGCCGATCTCACGGAAGAAGAGAAAGCGGCTTTTGAAAGTGACTTGGGGTTTTGGGACAGCGAAAAACGAAGCCTTGAGCTCTTTACAAAACTTTGGAACGGATCATCGCCGCGTCTATACGGCGAATTCCAGGTTGAAGGCCCTGGCTATGACCTTGAAATCGAATGGAGCGGTGATGCGAACATCAGTCCACCAACGACACGCTACGGTGATCCAGAAGTCTCTGGCCAGGTCGACATCTTGGTGAAAGGCCTTGATACTGTACAAGGAAAATTGTCTGAGCTCAGCCAAATGGAGCTTGATGCAGAATCCCAGCAAGCAATCTTCGGTGCGACAGCAGGACTCGGCATGGCAATGGGCTTTGGCCGCCCTACTGACGATGGACGTACACGGTTCTTAATTGAATTCGAGGCGCCTAACTCAGTGACGATTAACGGCATGCAATTGCCGTTCTAAAATCTCGAGAAATAGAATCGTCGCCGAGGCGCCTCGGCGACGATTGAGATCAGTTGTTTGGAGTACCGAAGAGGACTGAGGAACTGAAATGTCACTTCTTCGCTTATGGTCCCTCTTCTTGCAATGAGAGGTTAAGCTCCTTTATAGTGGCTTTCTGCAAAGGGTAAATGGCCTTGCAGATTCAAAGACTCCAACTTTTGTCCCGAATCGGAAAAAAGCGTTGCAATATGCGAGCGGTCGGGCGTTTTGCGAAATGCTGGCGCCAGCTTCCCTTCGTTCCTAAATCATAGCTAGTGTAGCTGTGAACAAACAGGCAGATTGACTTTCCTGGTCATTGAATTAGTTGAGAACGACGAATTCAAAAGGACCATGAACATGGAAACGCGATCTGGCCAAACTGGAACCACCAACTGGCCAATGGTCTTTGTTGGCTTCACCGTCTTAGCGGTTGCTTTCTCTGCCAGAGCAGCTCTTAGCCTCGTAATGCCGACATGGCAGGAGGAATTTGAGTGGTCCCGCAGTTTTATTTCTTCCGTTGGAGGGACGGCCCTAATTTTGATGGCGCTGGTCGCTCCTGTTGCTGGCTGGCTTGTTGACAAGCGGGGAAGCAAAGAAACGCTCCTGCTTGGGTTAGCTCTTTTGGCAGTGGGGTGTGGTTTAGTTGCTGTTATGCAAACTAAGTTGTTGTTTATTATAGGTTTTGGCGTCGTTTCTGCGCTGGGATTCGGTCTGGCCGCAACACACGTTGTCGCAACAGTCGTGACCAAAAGTTTCTCAAGAAATCAAGGATTAGCCACCGGAATGGCGACCTCCGGATCAACGGGTGGTCAGTTCCTAATCGTGCCTTTGCTGGCGCTGATGATGGGGCTGTTTATTTGGCGACTAAGCTTTTGTCAACGGCGGAGTAAAAGTCTGCCATTGGGGCGGAGCAAAAGTAGGCCAGTTTGTTTGATTTTTGGGTATGTCTTCTGGCCTCTGCAGTGGCCAGAAGACATTGTCCGTCATTGAGACCTATGATGGGTGTTGTTTGGTGGTTTTGAGCCGTGATCGGCTTTGGTTGAGGCGGTAGCTTTCTCCGTTCATCTCAAGAATGTTCACATGGTGTGTCAGACGATCCAGCAAAGCACCGGTGAGGCGTTCACTGCCAAAGGTCTGGGTCCATTCTTCGAACGGCAGGTTTGAGGTGATGAGTGTGGAACCTCTCTCGTACCTTTGTGAGATTAACTCGAAGAGCAGCTCGGCCCCAGTCTTGCTCAAAGGCACAAAGCCCAACTCGTCAATGATCAGGAGTTTGACCTTGGCCAGCTGGCGCTGCATTCTCACTAAGCGCTTATCATCGTGGGCTTCCATCAATTCATGGACAAGCGAGGCAGCGGTGACAAAGCTAACGGGCAAGCCCTTTTGACAAGCGGAAAGACCTAAGCCCAGAGCAATGTGAGTTTTGCCTGTTCCAGAAGGGCCAAGAGCTATAACATTGTCTTTGCGCTCTATCCACTCACAACGAGCCAATTCCAGCACCGCCATCTTGTTGAGTGAGGGGATAGCCTGAAACTCGAAGCTGTCCAGAGATTTAACAGCAGAGAACTTTGCCGCCTTGATCCGACGTTCCACCATGCGCCGTTCACGGTCAATCAACTCCAGCTCTGTCAGCCGAGCCAGATAGCGGACATGATCGACACCTTCTGCGGCACAGATACGGGCTTGCTTGTCATACTCACGACCAATGGTGGGCAGCCGCAGTGTTTTGAGATGATGGGTAAGGAGCAGTTCAGGAACCTCTGTCATATGCCACCTCCATTAAGCAGGCTCATGTAAGAGGAGGCCGATGTGGTAGCGATATTTGTTCTAGGCAGGAAGGGGTAAAGATCCAGATCAAGGCTCGGTGGCCGCCGCTCTATCCTGCAAAGCAACAGATGTTTGATAGCATCGAAGCTGATAGCGCCTAACCGCAAGCCATCTTTAATCGCCAGATGCACAATCTCTATCTCAAAGCGTTCCAGCAAACGTAACACTTGAACGTAGTTTCGCTTGCCGGCCTTGCCCTGGCGCGCTTCCATTAAGCGCCGCAGAGTGGCGAAAGCGGGTGG
>CAJQQZ010000008.1 GCA_905480575.1 uncultured Alphaproteobacteria bacterium
GCGTAAGGCAGCCGCAAGAACTTATGAAGAACTATGGAAGAGGCTTGGACAAGTCTGCGATCTCTTCTCGGACGAAGAATGTCACAACTTCCTAAAGGCGGCTGGATATGGAAACAATTAAACGCAACATGCTCTAATACATGGGGCAATTGCCGATGCTCAATCGAAAGGACTGACGCGGATAGAGTTGACGGTTTATGCCGACAATGTTCGCGCTAGACGGCTCTATGAAAAAGTTGGTTTCCTTTGCGAAGGAGAATTGATCAACGATGTTAAGATAGACGGAGCCTACAAGAACTCAGTCGTGATGGCACTCGTAAAACCTGAGGTGACAGATCAGAGTGAAATCAGTTCTAATGGATGCCTATAAACAAGATCCGTTTCATCATCCGCCAGTGCCGAGGTATCCACTTTCGCACCGAGTCGCTCAGCTAAAGCAATTGAACGTGCATTTTCTGGATCAATATAACTGACAAGTGAGCGCACAGCTTTCGTACTTACGGCCCAATTTTTAGCAACAACGGCCACCTCGAAAGCTAACCCCCGCCGTTCATTTCCTTCAATCAAAAACCAACCTAACTCGGGTTCTGGGTAGTGATCATGATGAGTGAAAGCGACTTGCCCGACATATTGTGCATTTTTTCTCAGTTCTATTGCACAAGGACCAATGCCCATCAACGCCCAATGGCCGACTTCAGAAGCAAATGAGTACCAAGCATGCCGTCGGTTTAGCTTGCCCATGTATTGGGCTCGGTCAGACGAGAACAGTTTCGCATATTCCTCGAAATCGCTCCGTCTATGTGGTCTTAACCGAATTCGGGAGCTCTCGAGTATAGGAGCAGTGTTCATAATGTCCCTAGCGAGAAAGTCAGAATACGCAGATCAAAAGCGAGTGCTCCGATCCTTAGGGAAAATGTATTTGCTAAAGTCACTATAAACCTCTCCGCAATTCGAATGAATAATGTCAATATTATCTCGATCTTTGACATAAGTCCAAACGTTTTCAGAAACAGCTTTTCTGTCAAAAGACCAAACCTCAACTTGAACTCTGCGGTAGGCGTTTGGTACACCGACACCCTCTAGCTCATCAAGGAAGGCTAAACCTTTGTTGTCGACGTTAAAGACTTCACCCAAAACCGGCAGGCCATTACCAGGTTCGTCGATCAAATAAGGAGAGAACCATTGCCCACCTACGACCAAAGGAAAAGCATTGACTGTCGCAGCCGAACCGACGAACTCTCCGAGTTTTGCCATCAAATGGTAGTTTGGAAAGCCACGTTTGAGTGTGCCGTAAACAAAGACTTCGTGCATCGCTAAATCACGATTTCCATTGCCTTATAACCTTGGAAATAGAGAATTGTTTTCAGGTCTGTGTTGTTTATTTGGAAAGGTGTAGCATTGCGGACAATTTCTTTGCCAAAGTAGCCAACACCAAGACCAGCGGACTTCAACATGGGGATATCATTGGCACCATCACCTACGGCAGCGGTCTCAGCCAATGTAATGCCAAGGCTGATCGCTTCTTCCCGTAAGACATCTTCTTTTGTGGCTCTGTCCACAAGTGGAAGCATGAGGTTTCCGGTGAGTTTCCCATCAAACACAGCTAGATCGTTGCCAATATCGACGTGAAAGCCCAACTTCTCTCTCACTTTCGAAGTAACGAACTTGAAACCGCCTGATACCAGGATCATTCTCGCTCCGTTCTGGCGCATTGTCGCCACAAGAGAGCGTGCACCAGGTTGATAAACAATGGAATCTGCTATGCTTTCCAGCGCATCCGTTGAGAGTCCTTCCAACAGCCCTACCCGTTCTCTAAGAGCCTCAACGAAATCCAACTCGCCAGCCATTGCCCTCGCAGTGATTGCCGATATCTTCTTCTTCAATCCTAGAAGAGCCGCCATTTCATCTATGGACTCACCAACGATCATCGTTGAATCCATATCAGCGGTTAGGAGCTTTTTCTTGCGATGAAGGATTGACTGAACAGCGAAGTCTACTGTCGGGATCAATTGCCTAAGCAAGCGAACCAATTCAATTCGCTGTGACGGTGTAAGGTCACAAAAGATATCAAGGGCAACATCATCACAAAGCCCATCCGGGTCACCGGACAACCGACCACCGACATCTTGAACAGCCTTTTGTGCAATGAACAAATGTTCTTCGACGAGTGGGTTGCCGACCAGCGTAACTATTGCTTTGTAAACTTTTTCAGCCATGACAAGGACCCGCTCGTTTATTGTTATTTGCCCCTAATTAGCCTTTCGAGCGACTCCAGGTCAACCGGCATTCGAATCCAGGGACCTTTTAACGCCCTTTCCACACGGGTTCCCGCTTTTCCGCAAAGGCTCGTGGCCCTTCTAACGCGTCTTCCGAGTCAGTTATGCGGTTATAGATGTCGAGTTCGTTGTCGCCGCCTGGCTTCACCCGTCGCATTGCTTCTGGTGTCGACATGCCGTCGATATAGACCATGACTTCTTTGAAACCCTGTAATGCGAGCGGAGCACCCTTAGCGGTCTCAGCAGCCAACTCTAACGCCGCCTCTCTCAATTGATCGGCAGGAACGACGCGGTTAACTAACCCCCACTTCAACGCCTCTTCCGCATCCATAGGGCGGCCTGTCAGTAACAATTCCTTTGCGACATTCATTGGGATAAGGCGTGGTAACTTTTGTGTTGCACCGGCATCGGCCAGGAAACCGCGCTGCATCTCTGGCAAAGAGAACCAGCCGTTGTCTGACATTACGATCATATCGCAGGATAGCACAACTTCGAACCCACCGCCGATTGCAGCACCATTGACCGCCGCTATCACTGGCTTTTTTAGATCCCAATACTCAGTGATACCAGCAAATCCGCCAGGGCCAAAACCTATGACTGGATCGTTGTCGGTTGCTGGGTCCATACCGCCCTCTGCAACTTCCTTTAGATCCCAACCGGCTGAGAATATCTTCTCACCAACGCCAGTGATCACGGCACAACTCAGTTCGGGATCATTTTGGAAATCGTTGAAGGTTTTGTAAAGCTCTCGACTAAAGGCACGGTTAATCGCGTTCACCGGTGGGCGGCTCATGATGATTTCAAGAACACGGCCTGTGCGTTTGGTTTCCACATAACTTTCAGTCATTGATTTCTCCGTTTTACGATTCTCGCCATAAAAACCGATTTCGGAGCAGAGATCAAACAGACTTTCGCTCTCTTGTGATTGCAATGCCTAGAAGGATCAATCCCAAGGCGATCCAGGCATTGGTTGAAGGACGCTCAGCCAGGATGATGGCACCCCACATGATGCCAGTTATCGGCACCAAAAAGTTGATCTGTGAAAAGAATGAAGCACCTTGTCGGCTAATAATCGTAAACAAAAGAAGCGTCGCGAATGCGGTTTGTACGATACCAAGAACAACCATCGCGCCCCATGCCTCAAGACTGGGGTTAATGTCCCATGGCTGTTCGATCAGTGCAACATAGGGAATCATCCAAAGCATGGACGTTAACATTATGCCAGCAACGAGGCCCCTGCGCGGATAACCCGACAGCTTCTTTGAAATCATCGCATTAAACGCATAGCAGGTGGCGGCCCCAGCAACAGCAAGCTGCCTAATCACATCGTCACCAAGCAAGAATATTTTTTCGGGTCCAATCAGCACAATCATACCAATAAAACCCAAACAAACGCCTATGAGTTTGCGCGCTGTCATTTTCTCGTCAGTCGTAAAAATATGAGCTAGAATAATCGTAAACAAAGGCATCACAGCCATGAGAATAGCGGAGATGCCGCTATCAATCTTTTCCTGCCCCCAATTGATCAAGGTAAAGGGCAATGCGTTCCCAAGAAATCCAGCAAGAGCAATCCAGATCCAAATAGTCCCCCACTTTGGTAGCTGTTGTCCCACCATACGAGCAACCACTAGCAAAATTGCTGTTGCAAGGATCAAACGCCCCAGTGTCAGTGTGGCCGGTGGAATAGTTACAACAGCGATCTTGATGAGAAAGAAAGACGCCCCCCAAATCAACGCAAGGAACAATAGAAGACCATAGTCGTAAAGTCCTAGACGAGATTGGTTCATGAATTTTCCTTTTGATCAAAGCATGATCTATTCCATTGCATGGAAAATTCAAACGTCTTTCCTTTGGTTCCGTTGAAAGAAAGTCAGATAAGTTTCAGACAGAAAATCATTCTGCTAGTGAAGCTGCTCGCTTCTTACCCAACATAAGATTGATCAGGCTGCCATCTGAAGTGAAAGTCAGTATCGAAAGGTAAGGCGCTAGAAAGAGCATGCCACCAAACCCAGCGATCAGGGCGAGTATCAATCCTTTGCCTGAGAAATGATTCCTCCATGCAACCCATAAAGCGGTTAGTGCTAAAAACCACGCAAAATCAAGATTGATTTGTCCAGACCAATTTAATGCAAAAAGATTGTCGAAGAATGGCGGGAAAAAGTTTGGACCGTAAACCGAAACGACCGCAGCCGTGTAAACAATCATGATTGCTAAAATGACACCAGTAAGCGATGGGGTGGACGCCCCTTTATCGGCATCTTTGTGCCAATAATGGTGTGATCACCATTATCAAAAAGGAACGTCCATGTCAGAAGTTAGCATAATCGGATTAGATTTGGCCAAAAACGTGTTCCAGGTTCATG
>CAJQQZ010000009.1 GCA_905480575.1 uncultured Alphaproteobacteria bacterium
GTAGTTTCCTTTGTTTGATGTTTTTGGTTTGCACCTACATCAAAACCGGAAACGGCTGGCTCCTTCAAGAGCCGAACGTAGTCCTTCCAGCTAGCTGGAAGGACTACTATGTCAGATTAAGTCGGAACTAATTCAGCTAATCAACGCCGCTGCTTCAGATTTCAAGATTTCAACCAATTGATCAGTGCCTGTGCGCGGTTCTCTTGAGAATGGCTGAATGAGAGATAAATCCCTTTTGATCGATGAATCCGATAGCAACCTCAAACAAAGATCTGGGCCTCTCCTTGCCTCCGTTGAAGCATAGATTTGAGGCAAAATGGCGACGCCAGAACCGGCCGCAGCCATCAATCTAACCGCATCCAAACTGGTCCCCTCATAGTCGTCAGAAATCCGGCCACCCACCTGTTCTGCCAAACTGGCAACAATATGAGACAAACGATGTTTGGGGCTTACAGTGAGCAAAGTTCGACCTGAGAGATCTTGAGAAGCTACAGGCCCAGAAATTTCTGCAAGCTTGTCATCTTGGGGGACGGCGATCCAAAAGCGTTCTTGGCAAATTAATGACTGACGGCTATTGGGATGATCCACTGGTGTTGAAATGATCATGTCCAGTCGTCCGGACCTAAGCCCTTCTTCCAAATCCTGAGTGCTTTCCTCCCTTACCACCAAACGGAACATAGGATGCTGACGGTGAAGCGCACGAACCACTCGCGGCAACAAGTAAGGACCTATGGACGGTAAAACACCAAGCTTCAACCGGCTTTCAAAAATACCGCTGCCGCTTGCTGACTCTTTCAAATCTTCAAAGTCGCGGAGAATTTTTCTAGCTCGTTCAAGTACATCGAGCCCTGCAGGAGTAGCTACCGCCCCCTGGCGCCCGCGTCTAAATATTTCAATGCCTAATGAATCCTCTGCATCGGCTATTTGCGCCGAAAGGCTGGGCTGGCTGACGTTAACCTTCTTGGCCGCCAAACTGAATTGACCAGTTTGCTCAACGGCCAAAATATATTCAAGTTGTCTCAAGGTTGGTCGCATATCTTAGCTAAAAACTATTTATAACTTAGTTTTTATATATTTGATTTATGTAAAGACACAAGCCAATTAGTATTTAAAGTCACTTTTCTCTTTTTTCGAGGTCTTCATGGTCAAAGCAATCACAAAGTTACAAGCCTTTATGAGAATGGAGGCAAGCGCTGGCCTTATATTAATGGCCATGACCGTTATTGCTTTGATTGTCGCCAACACGGGTTTTGCTGGCTTCTATGAAAGCAGCCTCGCGACCAATATTCGTGTCGGCATTGGTGATTTTGAAATCTCTAAGCCAGCACTACTTTGGATCAATGACGGTCTGATGGCGATCTTCTTCTTCCTTGTTGGCTTGGAAATCAAGAGGGAAGTGTTGCAAGGTGAACTTGCCAATTTCGATAAAGCTTTGCTGCCGATCCTCGCTGCGATTGGCGGCATGGCTATTCCCGGTTTGATCTTCGCTTGGTTAAATTGGGAGAGTGCTGAAACCTTGCGTGGCTGGGCAATTCCTGCAGCGACAGACATTGCCTTTGCTTTGGGGATTTTGGCTTTATTGGGGACAAGAGCACCAACCGCTCTCAAAGTTTTTCTACTGGCCATCGCCATTATTGACGATCTTGGAGCTATAGCGATCATCGCTGTCTTTTACAGTGCCGACCTTTCGGTGAATTCTTTAACCTTCTCTTTTCTAGCTTTTGCGACGGCGGTCGCCCTTAATCGAATGGGCGTCAAACGCTTTACACCCTACTTCATTCTCGGCATAATTATGTGGGTATGCGTACTTAAGTCAGGTGTTCATGCTACATTAGCTGGTGTTTTGATTGCCATGGCCATACCGCTGAAAAAAGAAGATGGCGATAGTGCCTTGCTCCACCGAGTTGAACACGATTTGCATCCTTGGGTAGCCTTCTTGATCCTGCCGATCTTTGCTTTTGCAAATGCCGGTGTATCTCTATCCGGGCTTTCATTCGCTGATCTTTTGCAACCCTTGCCCCTGGGCATCGCCGCAGGCCTGTTCATTGGCAAACAAATTGGTGTGTTCGGAATCACTTTCGCAGCTTGCAAACTTGGTTTCACCAAATTGCCAGTCGGGGTGTCATGGTATCATATCTACGGCGTAGCTTGCTTGACAGGCGTAGGCTTTACCATGAGCCTCTTCATTGGCTCTCTCGCTTTCGAATCAGCTGAGCTAATGAACGCTGTACGATTGGGTGTCCTTTCTGGCTCAATCCTCTCTGGGTTGGTTGGATACTTGGTGTTGCTCAAAGCACCTGTTGCCAAACAATAGATTAAGAGTCGGAAAACATGGATTTGGCCCTGGCCGTAGTCGCCGGTAACTTGCTAGCGCCTACAATACTTTTTTTCGTTCTAGGTCTCTTCGCTGCTTTTGTCAAAAGTGATTTGTCTATCCCAGAAGGAGCAGCGAAGTTTCTTTCAATTTACCTTCTCTTAGCTATCGGCTTCAAAGGCGGTGTTTCAGTCGCGGATAACGGTTTGACAACGGCCTTATTCACGACGTTGTTGGCCGGCGCAGTCCTGTCTTTTATGCTACCTTTCATTGCTTGGTTCTTGCTTAAAATCATGACCAAATTGGACACGGTTAATGCGGCTGCAGTTGCTGGTCACTATGGCTCAATTTCAATTGTGACCTTCGTCGCAGCCGCCAGTTTGCTTGAAACAACAGGTGTCAAGGCAGAAGGCTTTATTGTTGCCGTTGCTGCCGTTATGGAAATACCCGCCATCGTCTCCGCACTTTGGTTGGCGGCTAGAAACAAATCAGACGCCAAACTCGACATTAAACTCGTTCTACATATCTTGAAGAATGGTTCCATTGTGCTTCTTACAGGTGCTTTTCTAATTGGCTTTTCGACAGGCAAGGATGGATTGAATGACATCGAATATTTCATCGTTGCGCCCTTTACTGGCGTCCTTTGTATATTTCTTTTGGACATGGGTTTGTCGGCCGGTCGAAGTATAGTCGAAAATCGGAAAGCAATCACAATCGGCCTGTTTGCTTTCGGATGTCTAATGCCCTTGATAGGCGGCCTAACGGGGCTGTTTGCTGCCACAATTGTCGGCCTTTCAGCTGGCGGTACTTTCCTTATGATGACTTTAGCTGCTTCGGCTTCCTATATAGCAGTACCAGCCGCGATGCGTATTGCCTTGCCAGAAGCTAAACCAGGCATTTACCTATCACTGTCATTAGGCATAACTTTCCCATTCAATCTGACGATTGGCTTACCAGTTTACTTAAAACTAGCCGGTGTTTAGGCCTGTAAAAAAAGTATGACTACGTAGCCGCAGTAAGACAATACCATTAACAATCCAAGCCATCGTCCTATTGATCTTGCAAAAAAGCCATAAGCAACCAATGCAATTGAACAAGCAAATAAAACCATGAAGTCAACTTGCAAAAAGTGAGCGTCAACGGATAGCGGTGAAACTATGGCCGTAACACCGCCGATAGAAAGTAGATTGAAGATATTGCTACCCAATACATTGCCGATCGCTATGTCAGAATGCCTTTTCCAAGCGGCTATAACAGAAGTTATGATCTCAGGTGCTGCGGTTCCCACAGCAACAACAGTCAAACCTATGATCGCCTCTGAAATTCCCAATAATCGGCTCAGTGACACCGCTCCGGAGACAAACAGATGAGATCCGAGCCCTAAAGCTATCAGTGACATCAGTAGAAGAGTGGCAGGCTTTAGAAACGCCTTAGAAGTCTGATCAAAATCGAAAGCATCAGCAAATTGCTGATCCAGCTCTGCCTTCTCTGAGCCTGAAGCAAACTTGAATGCCGCCCACAAGAAAAGCATGAGTCCTGTCAACAGTACCAAGCCTTCAAGAATCCCAAGTAGACCAGACAGAGCTAGCAAGTAAAAGAGCAATGTCGCTGCGACCATGGCACCACCATCCCTTCGCATTGTCTTACGACTTAAGGCAATCGGGAAAATGGCTGCCGACAGACCTAAAACTAACAGGATATTGGCGATATTGCTGCCCACGATATTACCCAAAACGATATCGGCATGGTCAGTTAAGGCCGCATCAATCGAGACCAACAACTCGGGCGCAGATGACCCAAAGGCGACAATCGTCAAACCGATAACAAGAGGCGAAAATTTAAGAGCACGAGCCAAAGATACGGAGGCATTAACCAAAAAATGGCCACCAGCAAATAGCAAGCACAGGCCTGCCAAAAGAAAAAGGAAAACTTGCATGAAAGACCCCAAACCGCTCGATAGAGCCCATATGGTAGCTACGCGCAATGCTTCAAGGGATTAGGATGAGATTTGCCAAATTAGCTACTTCTAGCACGCCTGAATCCTTTAAACTATTGCAGCTCGATAGTCACCAGACCTCATCGCATGAAGCGCTACAGGTGGGTTGGCGACCAAGATCGTGAAAGACTGGATTTTTCCAACCCGGCCTCACACACATTTCGATCGAACAAGCATCTTCAACGAAGAGAATCTGATTAATGTCCTTGGTCAATTATCAAACTTTCTGGCGATTTAAGTACCAAGACACAAACTGTTATTGCCGACGAAATATCATACTATTGAATCTCAGGGCCGGACGCGAACTTAGGAGCCGAAGCTTAAGGCTGAGTAGTTTCAAGAATCAAAGGTTGCTGGTCTATCGTTTTAGGTTTTTGGCAAATGGGCTTTCCGTGTAGGAAGTTTAACCAAGGACATAATTATTATCAGGGAACTGGGCATGGCTACCTCAGCAAAATTAAATAGCAATGGAGCGCTCAAGCAGTCGCACAATCTTTTCCCGGAAGATAAGACGATCTATTTTTGCAACATGCAGGGGCCAATCCATGCCTCCCATTGCATTTCCTGCCCTGATTTCAGTGACCCGAAGATAAAGCCAGGCAGTAGACACCGAAGAAATCCCTCTTATTGCAAACACAAAGCCGGGACAGAGATTGGGCGTTTGGTGGGGGACGAACTTCATCTGAAGAGTCAGGAGGAGATAGATAAGGAAATTAATGAAGAATTGGGTCTTGGAAAATGGAACGACGCACGATTGGTCCTCCCTCTTCATGAAACAGATATACGATCAGCCTATTTGGGTGACATTCCTCGTTGGGATGGCTTGCGGTATGGCCTTGAATTCTGCTTTCGCTGTGGACCAAAACAAACAAGTGGTGTTCTCTATCGTTGCAACAATTGTGGGGATCGGCGACTTTGCGACAACTGTCTGGTCAACCGAACAGAAAAAGTTGAAGCGGATAATACCCGCACCATTTCCTACCAATGTCCCTCTTGCATGGCCGAGAACTGCATCAATCTTGGTAGCGACGACCGCATTGCATATTTTTACCCGGTTAACAAAGAAACTGCAGACCGAGAATGGAATCGAAAGGAAATCTATTTCCCTCTCGACTATCATTTCGTCAATCAACGTTTTCGCTATGCCCGAAACCAAAATAGAACTCTGCAACCGCAAGATCAAACAAGCGAAACTTTCACCAGGTGCCCGAGCCCTCATGCAATTGCCTTCGAACTTAATCAAGGAGCCGTGACCGGAAGGTTTTGGATTGATCAAAAGGATAGATTGGCGTGGGTTGAGATTTCTCAGACAAGTGCTCAATCTTTGCTGTTCACCCGTTCTCCAAAGGGCATAGTGCCCAGTTCCTTTACCCATGACATGGTGCTTTCCTATCGAACAGCGGATGTGTGCGGCGGTGCAAAATTAGTCCACGGTAGCGGCGGCATTGTGTTGTCGCGGGCGGCGTAAAAGTCGTCCACTTTATCCCTTTCGTTTTGTCGGGAGGGTTTGAGGATATACACCGTGGACATCTATTTGAAAGTTC
>CAJQQZ010000010.1 GCA_905480575.1 uncultured Alphaproteobacteria bacterium
AGGACACGGCTTTCCAGCCAAGTCCTGGCTCAGAACAGCTTTGGAACAAGCCAGAAAACTGATCCGTTATGACCCGGAAGTGATGGTGAAAATCCTAAAGCCAGCTATCGATAAATCAAAAAGAGTCGGGTAGTATGACAAAAAGCTGCACCTACGTTGCTATCCCCTTGTAAATTAAGACTTTGGGTTCTATTTAGCGCCTAAGATCTTACGCTGATTCTTTCAGCCGCA
Source organism: uncultured Alphaproteobacteria bacterium (assembly GCA_905480575.1). Classification (GTDB taxonomy): domain Bacteria; phylum Pseudomonadota; class Alphaproteobacteria; order UBA7985; family CAJQQZ01; genus CAJQQZ01. The sequence goes on from CAJQQZ010000010.1 coordinate 232, forward strand.
CCTAAATCACCGGAGACAATCATGAGTAACTTCAGCGATTACAAAGTCGCAGACATGAGTCAGGCTAACTTTGGCCGCCATGAAATCGACATCGCAGAAACCGAAATGCCAGGCCTAATGGCGCTTCGTGAAGAATATGCTGGCAAGAAGCCATTAGAAGGTGCCCGCATCGCCGGCTGTCTTCATATGACAATTCAGACAGCGGTTTTGATGGAGACCTTGATTGACCTCGGCGCGACTGTTCGCTGGTCATCTTGCAACATCTTCTCAACCCAGGACCACGCCGCCGCTGCTATGGCGGCCGCTGAAATTCCTGTTTTTGCTTGGAAAGGCGAAACAGAGGAAGAATTTTGGTGGTGTATCGAGCAAACAATCACTGGCCCAGACGGCTGGACACCAAACATGATTTTGGACGATGGTGGTGATCTCACAATCCTCATGCACGATAAATATCCAGAAATGATGAAAGACATCAAAGGTCTTTCCGAAGAAACAACAACGGGTGTTCACCGCCTTTACGAGATGGAAAAAGCCGGAACCCTTATGGTTCCAGCCATCAACGTGAACGATTCTGTTACCAAGTCTAAATTCGACAACCTCTATGGTTGTCGCGAATCACTCGTTGATGCGATCCGCCGTGCTACTGACGTTATGATGTCTGGTAAGGTCGCTGTTGTCGCTGGTTTCGGTGATGTCGGCAAAGGCTCTGCTGCAAGCTTGCGCAACGCCGGTTGCCGTGTTCTCGTGACGGAAGCTGATCCAATCTGTGCGCTGCAAGCCGCCATGGAAGGCTATGAGGTCGTCACAATGGATGATGCCGCCTCCCGTGCCCACATCTTTGTAACCGCTACCGGCAACCTTGATATCATCACCGTTGACCACATGCGTCAGATGAATGATCGCGCCATTGTTTGTAACATTGGCCACTTTGATTCTGAAATTCAGATCGCAGCGCTCAAGAACTTCAAATGGACCAACATCAAGCCACAGGTTGATGAGGTCGAGTTCCCAGACGGTAAGAAATTGCTTGTTCTTGCTGAAGGTCGTTTGGTCAACCTCGGTTGTGCAACAGGTCACCCAAGCTTCGTGATGTCAGCCTCATTTACCAACCAGGTGTTGGCGCAGATTGAACTTTGGCATAACCACGCAAACTATGAGCGTAAAGTTTACGTCCTTCCTAAGAAACTGGACGAAAAAGTGGCTGCTCTTCACCTGAAGAAAGTTGGCGCTCAGCTCACTAAACTCAGCCAGGAGCAAGCGGAATACATCGGCGTTGGATCAGAAGGTCCATTCAAGCCAGATCACTACCGCTACTAAATCCTTCGGAATTTCAGTTGAGACAAGGCCTTTCGACGCTGTCGGAAGGCCTTTTTCTTTTCCGGCTTTGATTCCTTGCCGATTCCCACTATTTTCAAATCCATGAATTCCGCTCACATATCTATCAAAAATCAAGACGCGACCAGACGGTTTGCTGGCTTGCTTGGCGGCTTGCTGGAAGCGGGTGACGTCTTATTGCTGGAAGGCGATTTGGGCGCGGGGAAATCCGCCCTTGCAAGAGCCATCATTCAAACTATGCCAGATACAAGCGGGCGGATCGTTCTTAATGAAGAAGTTCCCTCCCCCACTTTCACAATTGTGCAAACCTATGAACGTGAAGTGGCTGAGGTTTGGCATTTTGACCTTTACCGTCTGAGCGATGCGGAAGAGCTCTACGAAATCGGGATAGAAGAAGCTTTGGCCAATCACATATCGCTCATTGAATGGCCAGATCGTCTGGCACACTTGAAACCACTAGAGTTTCTGGAGATAGTGATCGGCTTTGGAACCGAAGAAGAAGCAAGAGCGTTGGAGCTCTCCGGCACCAAAAACTGGCGATCCAGGCTAGAAACTTTGGCTGCTTTTTCATGAAGCCTAACCTATTCAATATTCCAAGCAATTTTCCTTTCGTCGATGCCTTGGCAACGACTCTTTTGGCGGAAACCGCCGATGATCCACTCAAGCTCAGCCGCTACCAAATTCTGTTGCCAACGCGTCGTGCCTGTAGAGCCTTACAAGAAGCCTTTCTGCGTTACAGCCAAGGCAGCACGGTTGTATTGCCCAAACTATCGCCTCTGGGTGATCTCGAATCTGATGAGTTAGAGTTCGACGCAATAGGCAGCGGACAAGAGCTTTCTGACATAGATTTGGATCCTCCGACGTCCTCTTTGACCCGGCAATTCCTTCTCTGTCAGTTGATCATGAGGCTGCCAGTCGCATCAGGTGGTGCAAAGGAAATCGATAGTGCGTTAGACCTGGCCAGTGAATTGGCACAACTGCTGGATCAAGTAGAAACTGAGGGCCTTGATTGGTCAGCGCTGGACAAACTTGTCGATAACGACCAACAAAACTACCAGGAACATTGGCAGAAGGTCCTGCAGTTCTTAACGATTGTTGCGGAAAGCTGGCCAAAGATCGAGGCATCTCTTGGAACGCTCGGCCCCGCTACAAGACGCCGGAATCTCCTTGAGCGTCAGCGCCAATTTTGGGCATCAAAAACCGGTGGTGACCCCGTTATCGTCGCGGGTTCAACAGGCTCTATTCCCGCCGTCGCCGATCTCATAAAGACCATTGCCTCTCTTCCAAACGGACGGATCGTTTTGCCTGGTCTGGAGCAACATCACAGTGAGGATCGTTGGTCCATCATTCAAGAAGATCCAAGCCATCCCCAGTTTGGCCTCGCCAAACTGCTCTCCTTTCTCGAATGCCACCCAAAACAGGTGGACGAGTGGCAACTGGACAAAACTCTGAAACGTGCTGACGATCAAAGAGGGAGATTTCTATCTGCGGTCATGTTGCCTGCTGTCGAGACTTCATACTGGAAAGAAGCAATCCCGGAGAATGACAAGGAACCCACAAAAAGCAGTTTAGAAAACGTTGAGCTGATAGAATGTGCCCAATCAGAGGAGGAAGCAGGTGTCATTGCTCTAATCCTGAGGCAAGCGCTGGAGACACCCAATCAAACCGCGGCACTCATCACACCCGATAGAGACTTGGCACGCAGGACAGCGGCCATATTAGAACGCTGGCAAATACAGGTCGACGATTCCGCTGGCCAGCCCCTGTCAAATACCAAAGTTGGTACTTTCGTCCGTCTCATCGCCTGGGCCGCTGTGGAGGACTTCTCGCCGAGCCGGTTGCTCTCCTTGATTAAGCACCCGCTCGTGCAACTGCGGATCGAAGAACAGAGCGTCAAGTACCTCATTCGCTTATTAGAACTCCAAAGTTTACGTGGTGCCAGACCGGCACCCGGCCTTCGCGCCCTAAAACAAAAGCTGTCAAAAGATAAAGATCAGGAACTGATGAAGTTTTTGGAGGAATTGGAGAAACTTTCACTGCCTTTTTCTTCAGCTCTTTCCAAAGGCTCCAACCTCTTTGAACTGCTGACTGCTCATTTGAAACTCGCCGAGGCACTTTGCGCGCCGGAAGATAAGGATGATCACCCTCTTTGGCGAGGCGATGACGGCAATGCCCTCAACGCATTCTTTGCGGAATTGTTGCAAACAGCAGAGGCTGCCGGCGCAGGTTTGGGCGCCATTAATGCGACCTCCTACCCAACTTTGCTTGAAAACCTTATGCAAAAGCAAACGGTGCGCCCTCGTTTCGGCACGCACCCACGGCTAGCAATCTGGGGAACAATCGAGGGGCGTTTACAACAAGCTGATGTCCTGGTTCTCGGTGGTCTCAATGAGAACACCTGGCCCAAAGAAAGTGATCCCGGCCCCTGGATGAGCCGCGCTATGCGACGGGACTTTGGGCTGCCACCCGTGGAGCGCAAGATCGGGCTGTCCGCACACGATTTTTGCCAGGCCTTTAATGCAAGACATGTTTATCTAACACGCAGTTTGAAAGTCGGTGGAGCCCCCGCTATCTCGTCGCGGTGGCTCATGCGCATTTCATGCCTCCTGGACGCATCTACTATTGGTCGGGATTTCATCACAGCCTCGAAAACCCCTTGGCGACAATGGCTGGAAGAGCTGAATTCCAACCAAGAGGCCAACCAGATAATCGAACGTCCCGCCCCTCGCCCCCCCGTTAACAAACGTTTGCGCGACATCACCGTGACTGAAGTTGAAACTTGGCAAAAGAACCCTTATGCCATCTATGCGAAGAAGCTGTTGAACCTACGCCAGCTGGACCCGTTGGATGCTGATCCAGGTGCTGCAGAGAAGGGAACGCTGATCCACGAAGCGCTTGAAATCTTTGTGAAACGTTACCCAACTGATCTGCCGCCCAACCCAAAACAAGTCCTCAAAGAAATCGGCGAGGAGGTTTTTGAGGAATGGCTGGATCGCCCCTCTATCTGGGCGTTCTGGTGGCCAAGGTTCGACCGAATAGTCGATTGGTTTATCGACCAAGAACAAATTTTGCGGGCCACCACCAAAATCTCGTCAGTTGAGAAACGCGGTAAAATGGTTTTGCCCAGCGCCATCGGTGAGTTTGAGTTAAGAGGCATCGCCGACCGCATCAACATTCTGGATGATGATAGTCTGGCGGTGATCGACTACAAGACTGGTACAGTCCCTTCCAAAACCGACGTAAAGAACGGATCGTCACCACAGCTTCCTTTAGAGGCCGCGATGTTAGCCGAAGGTCAGTTCTCGACGATACCGAATGCGCAAGTATCATATTTGGCTTATTGGGCGCTGAAAGGCGGCGTTCCTGCGGGTAGGATAGAAATCAGAGGTGAAGGCGACGAGGTTGTTGATCTGGCTGACCAAGCCATTGCAAATTTGAAACGTCTCATCGATCTTTATCACCAGGAAGAAACTGCATTCGCTGCCGTGGCTCCCGAAGAAGGTGGTCCCGCCTACGACCCCTACGTTCACCTATCGAGAGCCAAAGAATGGTATGGTGTCAGCCAGGAGGCAGAGATTAATGAATGATCTAACGCCTCTTGATCCAAAAGAAATCATCCGTTCCGCAACCACCTACCAACGACAAGCCGCTGACCCCACCGCGTCCGTATTAGTGAACGCATCTGCGGGAACCGGCAAAACCAAAGTCCTCACCGACCGGATCTTAGGCCTTTTGCTGACCGGTTCGACTCCTGACAAGATTCTAGCGCTTACCTTCACGAAAGCCGCAGCCGGAGAAATGCACGAGCGCTTGCTCAAAAGACTTGCCCATTGGGCCATTTGTAAACAAGACGAGCTCGCGGCTGAGATCACCCAACTCACGGAAAAAGACGCCAGTCTGGATGAGATCAATCAAGCACAATCCTTGTTTGCTCAAGTTTTGGACACACCAGGTGGCCTGAAAATTCAAACGATCCACTCTTTCTGTCAATCTTTGCTCGCAAGGTTTCCTTTAGAAGCTGACCTTCCGCCCAATTTCCAACTCATCGAAGACAGAACCGTATCAGAGCTGCTTCGAAATGCGCAAGAACGGGTTCTTCATCAAGCACACCGTGCACCTAACTCTGCCCTCGCATTGGCAGTGCTTCGTCTCTCTGCGCAAATGCAGGACGTTCAATTTTCGGAGCTCATGGCTAAAGTCGCTAGTAGTCGCCGACGGATTGAAGCTTTCCTGCGAAATTATGGCGGTGTGATCGGAGCGATCGCAACACTCAAAGAGACCTTGGGCGTAGACCAAAATGACACTGCGCCCAAAATCATTGACGATCTGTTGTCTACAAATTTTCTTTCTGATCTGCAGCGGATTGGCAGAAACCTCATTGCATCGGACAAGGCCACCACCATTAAACGGGGAAATGAGCTTCTTCTTTGGCTTTCCCTAGATGAAGCCGAAAGACGTTCATCGATCACCCAGCTTTTTGATTGGTTCCTCACCAAAGGGAAATCAGACGAAGAGTTGGCCCACAAGCTCAGAAAAACTCTCGCCACTCGCGATATCGCCAAGAAACACCCCGAAGATTATGAACGTTTGAACGAATTGGCTGATGAAGTTTTTGCCTTCTACAACAAGATTAAAAACCTCAGATTAGTGGAAATCAATGAAGCTCTCCTGACTGTCGCTGAAGCCGTTCTCAGCGACTATGGTCGTGCAAAGGCCGCTCGTATTGCACTGGATTACGAAGACCTGATTGCCAAATCAGCCAATCTTCTCTCCGCCAAGCATGGCATGGCTTGGGTGATGTACAAGCTCGACGGCGGCATCAATCACGTTCTCATTGATGAAGCTCAGGACACCAGCCCAGAACAATGGCAAATCGTCCAACGCATCACAGATGATTTCTTTTCAGGCGACCAAGGCAAAGACCTTCGTACTTTGTTTGCCGTTGGTGATTTCAAGCAATCAATTTTCAGCTTCCAAGGTGCCAACCCAGCCGAACTTGGCCGAATGAGAGACTATTTCGGAGAGAAGGTGACTGCCGCCGATTTGATCTGGCGTCCCGTTAATCTTGATGCCTCTTTCCGCTCAGCCCCTGGAATTTTAGGTCTGGTTGACCAAGTCTTTTCCCAAAGTACCGCTGGACGGGGACTATTTCTTCCCGGCGAACAACAAAGCGACTGGCGTCGACATCTGGCCTCTCGTCAGGGGCACGAAAGCCAGATCGAACTCTGGCCTTTGGTTGAAGCTCAAGAAGTTGATGGTCAGGGATCTGCTGCATCGTCAAGCAGCCTGGACACATCAACTCAGCTTGCTCAAAAGATTGCCGATAGGATCCACCACCTTTGCTTAAGTGACGACGGCATCAATGATCCAAATTCCTGGCTGCCCAGCAAAAAACGTCGATTGGAACCGGGCGACTTCATGATCCTGCTGCAAAAGCGGGGAAGTTTCGCGAGTTTGTTAAACAGATCGCTACGCCGAAAGGGAATACCGGTCGCCGGTCTCGATAGATTGGCTCTCGCCCAACACTTGGCAGTTGAAGATCTCGTCGCTTTGGGTCGAAGTCTGCTCTTGCCAGAAGATGATCTGACATTGGCTACTGTTTTGAAGGGGCCTTTCCTTGGTCTGACTGAGGATGAGCTTTACTGGTTGGCCGCCGCGCGTGGTGAGGATCGCCTTTGGGCAACCCTTTACCTACGGAGCATCAAAACCGACGTCTATCAAAGAGCCTACAACGAACTGTCTAGCTTGGCATCCATTGCCTTGTCACGTCCGCCCTACGAATTCTTCTGCCACCTGCTGTATGGCTTGGGAGGTCTCGGGAAACTAACCGCGCGTATGGGTGAAGAAGCGGCCGATCCTGTGCAGGAGTTTCTATCTCTCGCGCTCAATTATGAGCGCGAACACCCTCCTTCATTGGAAGGCTTCCTACATTGGTTCACCAAGGGCAGTGAAGAAGTCAAACGCGACATGGACCAAAGCCATGGCGAAGTACGGATCATGACTGTCCACGGTTCCAAGGGGCTGCAGTCACCAGTTGTCGTCCTGGCGGACAGCCATCTGCCTGTCCGATTTAGGGAAACGTTTTTCTGGAAAGGCGATCCACAGAACGAAAGCCTAATTTGGGTCCCTGCTTCTGATCAAGACAGTCGGGAGAGCCGCGCGCTCCGCAACAAAGCACGAGGGGAAATCGAAGAAGAAAAACACCGTTTGCTCTATGTTGGCCTCACGCGAGCCGAGGATCGCCTTTGGATAACCGGCATCAAACAGCAGAAGTCTTCCAAAGGCTCAACGTGGCATTCAATTTGCGGAAACTCATTGCAAGAACTCGGTGCGGAAACCAAACAGATCAATGAGGACGAGTTGCTCTGTCTCATTAACAATTGGTCGGAGCGTCCGAATGCTACTCAGCGCCAAGAAGCTGCCAATGAAAATGAAAAGATCCCTTCTTTGCCCGAATGGTTCAGAACAATGCCCAATGCCGAGCCATCCCCGCCATCCCCTCTTGCCGCTTCTCGTCCAGAAGATGAGCCTGCGGGAAACTCCCCGCTGAAAAAACTCGGGCGGACCACAGGCATCAAACGCGGCATCCTGACACACTCATTACTAGAACATCTCCCGGCATTGCCAAAAGAACGATGGGAAGCCGCTTGTGATCATTACTTGAAAAAGCCGGGTCACAGTTTGGAAGCAGAGATAAATATGGAGATAAAGCAAGAAGTTTTATCAGTGCTGAACCATCCAGAGTTTGGCAAACTATTCTCCGCTGACACACAAACAGAAGTACCTCTCGTCGGTCTGGTTGGCCATGATGTTGTTTCAGGGAGAATCGACCGCTTGCTGGTCACTGAAAGTGAGGTTTGGGTGTTGGATTATAAGACAAACCGCCCTTCCCCCGCAACCAGCGACAAGGTTCCGTCTGTCTATCGCAAGCAACTTTCAAACTACAAAGAACTGCTGAAGCCCGTCTATCCAAACAAGTTGATAAGAACCTTCCTACTTTGGACAGATGAAACTAATTTGATGGAAATAATCTAAAGGACTCCCAGATTTGTGGAGTCCTTATCCTTGACGAATCGCTCGACTCTACCTAACTAAGGACCTTGCTTTCCCTCGGGAATTAAATTGGATAAGGATAAAAATCATGGCAACTGCTGCAGTAAACGACAGCGATTTCGAAGCCGAAGTGCTTAAATCAGACAAGCCAGTAGTGTTAGATTTCTGGGCAGAATGGTGTGGGCCTTGCAAAATGATCGCGCCTGCTTTGGAAGAAGTAGCATCCGAGATGAGCGATACTATTGCCGTGAGAAAACTTGACATCACAGCCAACCCAGCGACGCCGGCCAAGTACGCTGTTCGTGGCATTCCAACGCTGATGCTGTTCAAAGATGGCGAAGTGGCGAGCACGAAAGTTGGCGCCCTTTCCAAGAGTCAGATGATCGAGTGGATCAACTCAAGCATTTGATTTAGAACAAGAAACAACAAGAAAGCCCCGCGGTGAATTCGGCGGGGCTTTTTTTATGCCCGGCCAGAAAGAACGGTTCCAGCTAGGTACAAAGATCCACAAATGATCACCGTACCTTTATCCGAAGACGTACGGTCAGCGATTGATCGCAGCGCTGAAGTCAACGAGCCTGCGAGACCAATCTCCTCTGCTGCTCCTTGTGGGACTTGATTAAACAAATCAAGCGCAGTGTGTGCATTCGGTTCATCGGGAATCGACATTAAATGAAGTCCCTGTAGCTGCCCCTCAAAAGCAGCTAGAAACTCAGCTGGATCACGGTTCGACAACATTCCTAGGACCATGTGAACGGGCGAATCGGCCTGTTTTTCAAGCCATGCCGATATGGTCTCAGCAGCCGCAACATTGTGACCGCCATCAAGAATTAAGCGCCAGCCCTTCGGCAAAGCCGCCCCATAGTCACTCTGTGATATGTCCTGTAGTCGAGCGGGCCAGGCTGCGTTGTTTAACCCTTTATCAACAACATCCTGGTCGATTGTGGCACCGGTCATGTAGTCCGCCGCTACGATGGCAACGGCTGCGTTCTGAATTTGATGATCGCCTAGCAATGCCAAATCACCAATAGAATATGAGCGATCACCTAAATCGACTAGGATAGATCTGTCATCCTCAAATTCAACATGCCACTCCTCACCTTCTTGCCATACTGGAGCCTCTAAGGTGAAAGCTCTTTCCCGAATAACGTTCCTGGCTTCTTCAACCTGCTGTGCCAATAGGAGTGGGACGTTCGGCTTGATGATGCCCGCTTTCTGACGAGCTATGCCTGCAATTTCAGAGCCCAGAAAGGCTTCATGATCCTTCGAAATCGGCGTGATTATTGTCAGGGCTGGTTGTTCAACCACGTTGGTGGCGTCTAACCGTCCGCCCAGCCCTGTTTCTAACAACAAGACGTCAGCCGGATCATTCGCAAAGGCCAATAAGGCAGCAACAGTCGTGCCTTCAAAGAAAGTCAATGGTTCGCCGTCATTGGCATCCAGTACTTGATCAAGGGCAAAACAGAGTTGGCCCTCTGAAATCAGTCCGCGCGACAGCTCAATTCTTTCTTTGAAGTCTACGAGATGGGGTGAGCTGTAAACCTGTACACTGTAGCCAGCTTCTTTCAGAATAGACTTCAGGAATGCCAGAGTTGAACCCTTACCATTGGTCCCGGCGATGTGAACAACAGGCGGCAGTCGGCGCTCCGGATGCCCAAGATTTTCAAGCAAACGGTAAACGCGATCTAATTCAAGACTAATTTCACTCGGATGCAGCTCATGCAAGCGCTGCAAGCGTTCAGCACTGGCCGACATAAGTCGAAACCAACTCAGGCTTTGGTAATAGGCGGTAATTCCGCAGGTTCTGACTTATCAGCAAGCTGTAAAACTGACGCCTTCGGCTTTTTGCTCATCAAGAGATCCAGCAGGTCGCCCAGCTTCTTTTTGAGCTGCTTGCGGGGCACAACCATATCAACCATCCCATGATCCCACAGGTACTCTGAGCGCTGAAAGCCCTCCGGCAGTTCTTCACGAATGGTCTCTTTAATAACGCGCGCACCTGCAAAGCCAATGATTGCTCCTGGCTCGGCCAGGGCGATATCCCCCAACATCGCGAAGGAAGCGGTCACGCCACCTGTCGTAGGGTCTGTTAGTATAACGATGTAAGGAAGCCCTGCTTCGCGCACCAAGTCTACAGCGATAATGGAACGCGGCATCTGCATGAGAGACAAGATGCCTTCCTGCATCCTGGCACCACCTGAGGCTGGGATTGTCACCAAGGGCGCTTCCTGGACCACAGCCAACTTGGCGGCAGCAAGAATGCCCTCGCCAACGGCCATGCCCATTGAACCGCCCATAAAGGCGAAATTGAACGCTGCGACGACAACCATACGACCATCTATTTTGCCGTGAGCGACTTTGATGGCATCCTTCTCACTGGTTTTTGCCTGATACTCCTTCAGGCGGTCCGTATACTTCTTCTTGTCTTTGAACTTGAGAGGATCAACAGCAGGCTGTGGCAGCTCGATGCATTGGTATTCACCACCGTCAAAAAGCATTTCCAAACGGGCTGTAATCGGCATTCTCAAATGATGATCGCAATGCGGACAAACATTGAGGTTCAGCTCTAATTCCTTTTGGTAAATCATCTGGCTGCACGAGCCACACTTTTGCCAGAGGTTATCCGGCATATCTTTGCGATTAACCAAAGCCGATATCTTCGGCCTTACATAGGAAGTGAGCCAGTTCATCCGCGAACACCCTTCGATAAGTTACTAACGAGACCCAAAACGGCGTCGACAGTGCCAGCGCCTGCTGTACCATCCGCGTTCAGGTTAACCTTTACTTGGTCAACGATAGCCGATCCTACAACCGCTGCATCAGCGACAGCAGCGATTTCAGCGACTTGTTCTGCGGTTTTAATACCAAATCCGACCACAACCGGCAAATCGGTGTGGCGTTTGATGCGAGCGACAGCATCACCAACATTGGTAACTTTACCTGATGCTGTGCCTGTGATCCCGGTAATGGACACATAGTAGACGAAACCGGATGTGTTTTTCAAAACTGTTGGCAAACGTTGGTCGTCTGTCGTTGGTGTGGCCAAACGGATGAAATTCACACCCGCCTTCAACGCTGGAATGCAAAGCTCGTCATCTTCCTCAGGTGGGAGGTCAACCACGATCAAACCGTCAACACCAGCTGTTATGGCATCAGCTAAGAACCGGTCAACACCATAAGAATAGATGGGGTTGTAGTAGCCCATTAACACGATTGGTGTGGTGTCATTTTCGGTCCGGAATTCCGTCACTGCGGCCAAAGTCTTATTCATGTCTTGGCCAGCGTTCAAAGCACGAAGGCTTGATTCCTGAATAGCGGGGCCATCGGCCATCGGATCGGTAAACGGCATGCCAAGCTCTATGATGTCTGCACCCGCTTCAGGTAGCCCTTTTAGAATGGAGCGAAAAGTCGCTGGGTCAGGATCGCCAGCAGTCACAAAAGTGACCAGGCCAGCGCGGCCTTCCTCTTTCAGGGCAGCGAATTTGCTATCGATGCGGGTCATATTTCAACTCCCAAAGCTTTAGCAACAGTGAAGACGTCTTTGTCACCGCGTCCACAAAGGTTCATGATCATGATGTGGTCTTTAGGAAGATCCGGCGCAATCTTCGCGACATGCGCCAAGGCATGTGAAGGTTCCAAAGCCGGAATAATACCTTCTGTTCGACAACAGAGTTTAAAGGCTTCCAAGGCCTCGTCGTCTGTCACAGATACATATTCCACGCGACCGATGTCATTCAACCAAGAGTGCTCCGGTCCGATACCAGGGTAATCGAGGCCTGCAGAGATAGAGTGGCCTTCCAGGATCTGACCATCGTCGTTTTGAAGAAGATAAGTTCGGTTACCATGTAACACGCCGGGGCGGCCGCCGGTCAACGAGGCTGCGTGTTCTTCTGGTCCCTTGTCCAAACCATGCCCGCCAGCTTCCACACCGATGATGCGAACTGACGTGTCATCAAGGAAGGGATGGAACAAACCAATGGCATTCGAGCCGCCACCGATACAGGCAACGATAGAATCTGGCAGGCGTCCCTCACGTTCCAACAACTGTTCTTTGGCCTCGTTACCAATCACCGACTGGAAATCACGAACCATGGCAGGATAAGGGTGCGGACCAGCGGCTGTACCAATGATGTAGAAAGTATCGTCAACGTTGGTCACCCAGTCGCGCAGGGCTTCATTCATGGCGTCTTTCAATGTCGCGGAACCAGATGTCGCTCCACGGACTTCAGCGCCCAGGAGCTTCATACGGAAAACATTGGGCTGTTGACGCACAATGTCTGTCTCGCCCATGTAGACAACACAGGGCAGATCAAAAAGGGCACAAACAGTAGCCACGGCAACACCGTGTTGCCCAGCACCAGTCTCAGCAATGATCCGGGTTTTACCCATGCGCTTAGCGAGCAGGATCTGACCAAGGCAATTGTTGATTTTGTGCGAACCCGTGTGGTTCAGCTCATCACGCTTGAAATAGATTTTGGCTCCACCGAGCTCTTCAGTCAGCCGTTCAGCAAAATACAGCGGGCTTGGCCGACCAACATAGTGCTTCGCTAAATCTGCGAGTTCTTCCCAATAGCTTGGATCATTTTTAGCAGCGCTATAGGCCTCTTCAACCGAGAGAATGAGAGGCATTAATGTTTCAGCCACAAAACGTCCGCCGAACATGCCAAAAAGGCCTTTTTCGTTCGGACCATTGCGATAAGAGTTAACAGCTTCCATAACAGGCTTCGTTCTTTTGCTTGTTCAAATCAAAGTTTCTTTTGCAGGAATTGTAAGTGAGTCGCAACGCCTTAGATGCCTGCTAAATTCAGAGTTTCGACGTGCGAAACAAAAAATCGGTGATCTTGTCTGGATTCTTAATCCCTACGGCATCTTCAACGGCTGAGGAGAGATCCACGTACTTGGCTCCAGTGACACGAACAGCCTCCGCAACATTATCTTTCGTGAGCCCCCCTGCCAGCATCCAGGGCGTCGGGGATTCAAAATCGGTTAGGAGATTCCAGTCGAAGCTCACTGCATTGCCACCCGGTCTCGTCGCATCCTTTGGCGCTTTAGTGTCAAACAGGAAGTAATCTGCCACACCCTCATATTGCTGGGCTCTTTCTAAATCCTCTGCGCTAGAAATTGGGATGGCCTTCATAACAGGCAAAGAAAAGCGTTCCTTCAAAGCTCTGACATGGCCTGGGCTTTCAGAACCATGAAGCTGAAGGATATCGATTGGAGCATGAGATAAGATTTCGCCAATTCGATCGACAGTTTCATTCACCGTTAAAGCAACTTTTTGGATGTTACCCGGAATCCGTTCAGACAAAAGTCTCGCCTGATCAAATTCGATGAACCTAGGGCTCGGCGGGAAAAAGACAAAACCAACAAAAGCAGCACCGCCAGTGACGGCTGCGTCGACGGCTTCATTGGTTTTCAATCCGCAGATTTTGGTTTTAACGGCCATTATTGGCGTCCTAATCCTGTGCTCTCCTGCCGTAAAGAACGGCAATCGTAATGAAGACAAATAGCAAAAAGGCAGCCTGGATAAAAGCCTCAACAATCCATCCTAGTGCCACCTGTTTGAACATAGCGATAAAGAAGATCAGCATCAAAGACAGCCCCATCCAAGGCGTCAAAACCCTCCTGGCTTTGTGCCAACTCGCACCGAACTTCATAGAAACACCGTTGGCACTTGCAACCAGTAAAGCGGAGAAGCGTAAAAAAACATAGAGAGCTATGATACCAACGACGGGAACGACAGTTGGCACAAGTGCCGGAACCACAGTTTGTATTATCGCGCCCAAAACCATGCCGAGAACAATAATAAACAGCAAAAGCCCGACGCCCATCAAGAGCAACCAAAATGTGAACTTGATAAAGCTTAAGGCAATAGAACTATCAGTTCGGCCTATACCACCAATGCTGCGGCAAAAAATGAAAGCCCATACCAACATAGCCAAAGCGAAAAATACCAATATGGCCTTAACAGAGCTTTGGGCCGTCATTCCTGTTTCAATCAAAACCATTTGCTGTCCAGCCCAGGATGCCGCCAATATGAGCCCAGTCAACACAAGGTACATCAGACCCAAGAAGGGCAGTTTTTCTTTCATTTTATCCATAGGACTTAAACTTTTGAGATTAGATTGTTCTGCTGGGCTTAGTAGTCAACGCGCTCAGCGCCAGGCCGCCAGCCGGTCCGATGATAGAAGCAAATAGAAATAGCCGTTACTAACAAAGCTTGCATTACGAAGAGCAAGAAAAGACCAACAGGTGCCCAAACCCAATAAGAGAGGTTAAGCTGGTAGTCTTTGATTTCTTCACCAACCAGTACAATTGGCGGCGCATAGAGGTTCAGGTAAGCAGCGAAACCTACTAAAATCACTAGAGCCGGCAACATGACGGTGAAATAAATTGATACCACTTTCAGGTGCACACCGGCCAGCGCACGCCAGGAATCCATCAAAGAGTAAGGCGCATCGACACCAGATGCGGATAGGACAAATGTAAATCTAGACAGTAAAATGAAAGCTAACAGCACAGCCACCAAGGTGAGCACCAGTTGTAGCCAAACATCAAACCAAGGTGCCAGACCAAGAGAGAGCAGAAACACCACTCCCCATAAGGGCAAGGAAACGACGGCGATCGTCAGCAACCTCTTAATGTAGATCCAATAGCGATCAAGCGCAGCCTCGTCCATTCGCCCTTCGCCGGCACTATCACCAACCAACATCAAACGGTGAACGTTCACGGCGAAAAAACTGAAAATCAGGAACTGGGTGATGAAAGCGGCAACTGAATGCACCGTTGTTGCCTGCACGCCGGTGTATGAGGCTGCCAGATAAAGATCCTCAGCAAAAAAAATGGCCAAAGACAAGACATAAGGCAAAGCCGCTATTGCCACAATAGCTTTCAAATGGATAGCAACGGCCACAAATGTGTCACGAACCGTGGTTCCAAAGGGTAGAGGCGGAAATGAAAGCGTCATATCTAATCGTATTGAGACTATTTATTCGTTGAGCCCTTATAGGCGTCCTTAGCCTTGTAGGCTAGCAACCAATTGCCTCGCGGCGGCTTTTGGATCTTGAGCGCTGGTAATTGCACGACCGATCACCAGACTTGTTGCGCCTTCAGCCATGGCCTTCTCTGGTGTCATGATCCTTTTTTGGTCGCCTGACTCGACGCCTGCCGGTCTAACGCCCGGAACAATGGTTGTGAAATTCGCGCCGCATGCTGTGTTTATCGCCGCGATATCGTGTGGGGAACAAACAACGCCGTCCAGCCCCGCTTTCTTGGTTAGAGATGCGAGCCGAACAACCTGCTCATTCAAAGGTGTCTGTTGCCCAATCATCGCGAGGTCTTCGTCGTCAAGTGACGTCAAAATTGTCACCGCTATCAATTGCGTTGTTTTTGTTCTTGCCGCCGCTCCCTCTGCTAGCGCTTCCTTGGCTGCCTTCATCATGGCCAGTCCACCGCCAGCATGGACGTTGAGAACGTCGGGCTCTAAACCAGCGATAGATCGAACCGCACCGGCAACCGTGTTGGGAATGTCATGGTATTTGAGATCGAGGAACAAAGGTAGGTCGCCTAAGTTAAGATCTTTCACCCCTTGAGGGCCGAACTTGTTAAAAAACTCCAAGCCAAGTTTGATGCCAACACCACTCCCCTTAACAGCATTGATGAGTTGACGCGCGTGATCAAAGTCTGCGGTGTCAATCGCCGCAAAGATGGGAGGCAAACTCATATAAGGACCCTTTTATAGCCTTTTCGTAAACAACAGCAGCGTCGGTTAAGGCAGTTTTGCTAACGCTCGATTTAATTCTTCATTTTCATCAACGGTCACAAGAGCGGTTTGACGATCCAGCGCTCTTTCCGCCGCCACAGCTCGATTGTTTGCCTCATAGATCTTATGGCGTTTCTTCAGTCCGCCAAACCAGTTCACGACAAAACCCGTGAACAAGCCGATCAGGAATATCACAAAAAGCCAAAGGTAAGCCGGTAATGTCCAGCCAGGTCCAGGAAGGGGAAACAATCCCAATGTCAGTGTTGTTTTGTGATTGGTAACGGCAAAAGATACCGTGAAAAGAAGCAATGCTATAAAAAACATCAAAGATAGGAACTTCTTAATCACCTAATCACAACCTCAATCATTGAGCGGCAGTCGTAACTGCGCTTCGCTTAGTTTTTTATATAGTGGTCGGAATTGAAGTTTCCAGCCCACAAATCAAGGGTTAAGCATATCCCTAAGCTGCTTGCCTGTTTTGAAGAATGGCACTTTCTTTTCTGCGACCTCAACAGCTTCACCAGTTCGAGGATTCCGCCCTGTGCGCGCTTCCCTTTCTTTGACTGAGAACGCACCAAAACCGCGAATTTCAACCCGGTCACCACGGCTTAAAGCGTCACTAATTTCATCGAACACCGTATTGACGATGCGTTCGACGTCACGCAAATAAAGATGAGGGTTTTCACCGGCGAGTTGTTGAATGAGTTCAGACTTGGTCATTGGAACCTTTGGGAATTCTGTTTATGGCCAAAAATAGGATCGCCCGACTTCATAAATGGAAAGTTGAGTTGAGTCTAGTTCTGAAAATCAATAAAGCGTTGAAAACAAACAAAAAGGGCTCCAGAAACCTGGAGCCCTCTTGCAAACTGAGACAGAAAATTCAGTCTTAGTTGTCGTCTCTTTCAGCTTGAGCTTTTGACAAAGCCGCGCCAAGGATATCACCCAAGGAAGCGCCTGAATCAGAAGAACCATATTCAGCCATGGCTTTCTTCTCTTCGTCAACCTGAAGCGCCTTGATGGACAAGGTAACTTTGCGTGTCTTAGCGTCGATCTGAGTGACCTTCGCGTCGACCTTTTCACCTTGTGCGTAGCGATCAGGACGCTGCTCGTCACGGTCACGGGAAAGTTCAGCCTTGCGGATAAAGCCGGACATGCCGCTTTCACCGATTTGAACTTCAATACCGTTGTCCATGACAGTTGCGATCGTACAAGTGACAGTCGCACCCTTAACAACTTCTTTAGCCGCATCCGCAAATGGATCGTCAGAAAGCTGCTTGATACCTAGAGAAATACGTTCTTTCTCAATATCAACGTCAAGAACCTTAACCTTGATAACATCGCCCTTCTTGTAATCCTGAACGGCTTCTTCGCCAGAACGGTTCCAGTCGATGTCAGAAAGGTGGATCATGCCGTCAATTTCACCTTCGAGGCCGACAAAGAGGCCAAATTCAGTGATGTTGCGGATTTCACCTTCGATTTCAGCGCCAACCTGAGTTGAGTCTGCAAATGCTTCCCAAGGATTAGACATTGTCTGCTTGAGACCAAGGCTGATGCGGCGTTTTGATTCGTCCACATCAAGCACAACCACTTCAACTTCCTGAGAAGTAGAAACAATCTTACCTGGGTGTACGTTCTTCTTTGTCCATGACATTTCAGAAACGTGAACCAAACCTTCGATACCGGCTTCCAGCTCAACAAACGCACCGTAATCGGTGATGTTTGTAACGCGACCAGAGAACTTGCCACCCAGTGGGTATTTGGCGCCAACGCCTTCCCAAGGATCAGACTCAAGCTGCTTCATGCCGAGAGAAATACGCTGAGTTTCTGTGTTGAACTTAACAACCTGGACCTGGACTTGCTGACCAATGGACAACATTTCACTTGGGTGGTTGATGCGACGCCAAGAGATGTCTGTTACGTGCAACAGACCATCAACACCGCCGAGATCAACGAACGCACCGTAATCAGTAATATTCTTAACAACACCAGAAAGGACCTGACCTTCTTCAAGGTTAGACACCAACTCAGAGCGTGCTTCGGCGCGTGTTTCTTCGAGAACGGCACGACGAGAAACAACGATGTTACCACGTGCACGATCCATTTTCAGGATCTGGAATGGCTGTGGTGTACCCATCAATGGGCCAACGTCGCGAACTGGGCGAATGTCAACCTGTGAACCAGGCAAGAAGGCTACGGCGCCGTTAAGATCGACAGTAAAGCCGCCTTTAACACGACCAAAGATAACACCCTCAACACGGGCTGTATCTTCGAAGAGCTTCTCAAGCTGGATCCATGCTTCTTCCCGGCGAGCCTTTTCACGGCTCAGCATCACGTCGCCGTTTTTGTCTTCATAACGTTCAACAAAAACATCAACTGAGTCGCCTGCTTTAATTTCAGCAGCCTGGCCTGGAGCAGCAAATTCTTTAAGAGGAATACGGCCTTCTGATTTAAGGCCTACGTCGATCACTGCAAGATCGTTTTCTACGGAGATAACAAGACCGGATACGACCTTGCCTTCTAAGCTTTCGCCCATTGTCTCTTCGAGAAGGGCGGCAAATGACTCTGTCACTTCTATGATTTTCCTATTTCAACAGAATAAGCCAGACAGAGATGCATCCTTGCATTTGACTGTTGGGCTGCGGCTGTCCCACGCTAATTCTGGTCTGTTCACAAAGACCTCTTTCCGCAAAGAGGCCGAATATAGTCTGGGGAGGATTTAGCGCCTTAGCACCGAAGATCCGCCACCAAGCCAAGCGCTTTTTCTAGCACAGCTTCAGCCGTTATCCCGGAGGTATCCAGAACAATAGCATCGTCAGCTGGTTTGCTAGGAGCGGCACTGCGACTTTGATCTCGCTGATCTCTTGCTTTCAGATCGGCTAAAATCTCGGCGTATATAGCGGCAACACCCTTATCAATCAACTCTTTATGGCGACGACTCGCCCGCACGTCATCAGAGGCCGTAATATAGAGTTTGAGATCCGCATTTGGACAGATAACAGTGCCAATATCCCTGCCATCTAGTACGGCTCCCTTTGCCTCTCCCGGCGGAGTCTCTGCAAAGTTTCGTTGGAAATCCAACAAGGCCTGCCGCACCCTCGGATAAACAGCGATTTTTGAGGCCAATTGTCCGACTTCTTCTTCACGCAGATCATTGCGCTGTAAGTCTGTTGCACTTAGTTTTAGTGCAAGGCCCGTCACTTCTTCTTGGTTCTCTGGATCTAGCCCACTTTCGCGAACTAACGACGCCAATGCGCGATAGATCGATCCAGTGTCTAGATAGGCAAAACCGAAATGGTCGGCCAAACTGCGCGCCAAAGTCCCTTTGCCCGCAGCGGTCGGACCGTCGATCGCTATGATCATCTAAGTGTCGCCCCTAGATTTGCCATCAAATCAAGGAAATTGGGGAAGGATGTTCTGATCGGAGCAACATCGTCAATTGTCACTGGCGCTTTCGCCACTAACCCAAGGATCAAGAATGACATGGCCAAGCGATGATCGAGTTCGGTTTGTACAGTAGCGCCACCAGTAACGCTGCCCTCGCCGCCATGAACAACCAAATGTTCTTCGCCTTCTTCAACCTTCACACCGCTGGCTGCCAAACCACGCGCCATCGCGGCCAAACGGTCGCTTTCTTTGACCCGCAGCTCCGCCAAACCGTGCATGGTTGTTTTCCCTTGAGCAACGGAGGCCGCAACAGAGAGAATAGGATATTCATCGATCATTGAAGGCGCGCGTCCAGGTGGCACTTCCACACCGCGCAGCTCTGCATGGCGAACGCGAACATCGGCCACCGGCTCACCGCCTTCTTCCCGCTCATTTACGAACGTGAGGTCAGCGCCCATTTCTATCAATGTATCAAAAAGCCCAGTCCGCAGCGGGTTAAGGCCAACGCCTTTCACCAAGACATCTGAGCCAGGGCAGATTGTGGCGGCAACAACCGGGAAAGCCGCTGAACTAGGGTCGCCTGGGACAACGATGTTCGCTGCTTTCAACGTTGGCTGACCTTGTAAACGGACATGAAGATGTTTGTTATCTTGTTCTGCCTGCACATCTGCACCAAAGAAGCGCAGCATGCGTTCACTATGGTCGCGTGAGTGTTCTGTTTCCAACACTGTGGTTGTTCCTGGCGCCATAAGGCCAGCAAACAGTACCGCCGATTTTACCTGAGCAGAAGGTACAGGCAGCTCGTAGGTCTGTGGCATCGGCTTCTTGGCACCAACCATGCCCATGGGTAAGCGATAACCATCTCTAGAAATGAAACGCGCACCCATGTTTTCCAGAGGCTTAGCAATTCTGCCCATGGGGCGTTTGCGAAGTGAGCCGTCACCGGTGAAGAAAACTGTCATCGGATAGCCTGCACAAATCCCCATAATGAGACGAACACCTGTTCCGGCATTACCCATGTCCAAAACTTGCTCAGGTTCTATTAGCCCACCGATCCCGCGGCCCCAGACATGCCAAAGCCCTTTGTCATCACGTTCAATTTCTGCGCCTAGAGCCCGCATCGCATTGGCTGTACCAATGACGTCTTCGCCCTCAAGCATGCCGGACACGATGGTTTCGCCGATCGCCAAAGCACCGAGCATGAGGGAGCGGTGACTGATAGACTTG
Source organism: uncultured Alphaproteobacteria bacterium (assembly GCA_905480575.1). GTDB lineage: Bacteria > Pseudomonadota > Alphaproteobacteria > UBA7985 > CAJQQZ01 > CAJQQZ01. The sequence goes on from CAJQQZ010000010.1 coordinate 20,993, forward strand.
TCGCCTGGGATAGCGCATTCGCCGTTGAGAGGCTGCGCAAGGACGAAACTGCCTGGTTGCTGTGCAGCAGAACTTGAAGACATAAAAGACTCTTAATTTGATGAAGATCGTGGTGGCTGTTACCATAAGAGCCACCAACAGTGAAATCTTTAACGCAAATTCCCGCTTTTGAGAGACTGTCTATTGACAGCCTCGGTTTATCATGGCACTTGCCGCGCAATTTTTCACGAAAATCGACTATTCAGTACGGAGAACGATCGTGGCTAAACCCGAGTGGGGTATTAAGCGTGTTTGCTATGGTTGCAGCACGAAATTCTATGACCTTGAAAAAGAGGAAATCATCTGCCCATCTTGTGGTAATGTTTTTGATCCTGAAGCAGTGCACGGCAATCGCCGTGAGAAGCTAGCCGAAGAGACCAAAGCACCAGAAGCAAAAGCAAAAACAGAGTTGAAGGACGAAGACGATCTAGAGGTTGAAGTCGAAGATGTCGATATTGACACGAATGACGATACGCTTTTGGTCGTAGACGACGACGCTGATGAGACCATAGCGGACGTTAAACCTTTTGACGATTCTGAAGAGGTATAATTCACCTCTGAAAAACATCAAAAAAGGCTTGTAAAAGCCGGTAATCTTTCTAGATTGCCAACACGATTCATCTGAACGCTTCAGGGCGCTCAAGAGATGGGGCTATAGCTCAGCTGGGAGAGCGCTACAATGGCATTGTAGAGGTCAGCGGTTCGATCCCGCTTAGCTCCACCAAACAAGAAAAGGCCGCTTTGAAGCAATTCTCAGCGGCCTTTTTTCTTTTCTCTTTCCATTGTTTAAATCTGCTGTCATCTTCCGCTTGAATGTTCGTTTTTGCGTGGGTGCCTGGCTGTGCTGAAAATCAAAAAGATCGAGACTTTTGCCAACGAGTTTGTTGGTTTTGTCCGCGTTACTGCAGAGGACGGTTCTCTCGGCTGGGGGCAGGTTTCGACCTACAATTCTGACCTCACCGTCCAAGTACTGCATCGCCAGATCGCACCTTGGGCTTTGGGGCATGATCTCTTTGATCTTGATGACTTGCTGGATATTATCACTGAACGTGAGCACAAGTACCCGGGCTCATATCTTCGCCGTGCCATGGCAGGTCTCGACACTGCGATTTGGGATCTCAAGGGCAAGCGAGAGGGCAAACCCGTTTGCTCCTTGATCGGTGGGTCTCCTGGCCCGCTGCGCGCCTATGCTTCTTCTATGAAAAGGGACATCACGCCTCAAGACGAGGCCGAACGGCTAGTGAAGCTCAGAGACGAATTCGGCTTTGACGCCTTCAAATGGCGCGTCGGTTCCGAATGTGGCCGTGATCAAGATGAATGGCCAGGACGTACGGAGGAGATAGTCCCGACCGTGTCAAAGGCCTTAGGCGACGGCATAGCCAAATTGGTTGATGCCAATTCCTGTTACTCGCCAGCACGCGCCATCGAAGTAGGTAAGCTTTTGCAAGATAACGGAATTTCCCACTTTGAAGAACCCTGCCCTTACTGGGAATTGGAACAAACCAAACAAGTCACCGATTCCCTAGAGATCGACGTAACTGGCGGTGAGCAAGATTGTGACATCCCGACCTGGCGGCGTATGATCGACATGCATGCAGTTGACATAATCCAGCCTGACATTCTCTATCTTGGTGGCATCAACCGAACCCTCAGGGTTGCAAAAATGGGGGAAGAAGCGGGTTTTCCCTGCACGCCCCACTGTGCCAACCTTTCGTTAGTGACCCTGTTCACCATGCATTTGCTGCGCGCCATTCCAAATGCGGGGAAGTACTTGGAGTTCGCCATCGAGGGAGCCGACTACTATCCTTGGCAACAAGAACTCTTCGTCAAATCACCTTTCGACATCATCGACGGCAAAGCGACCGTTACTGATGAGCCCGGTTGGGGCGTTGAAATCAGACCCGAGTGGCTTGCCACATCCACCTATCAGTTAAGCGAAATCTAATCATATGACTCTTTCATGCGGAATGGCGCTAGTACGCCTACTCGAAAAATACGACGTCGATACTGTTTTTGGCATCCCAGGTGTTCACACCTTGAGCCTTTACAAGGGCTTGGAAGGCCGCCCGATCCGCCACATTAGTCCGAAGAACGAGCAGGGTGCCGGTTTCATGGCCGATGGCTATGCACGTGCAACAGGCAAACCTGGTGTTGCCTTTCTCATTACTGGGCCAGGTGTGACGAATGCCACGACCCCAATGGGGCAAGCTTTTTCTGATTCCATTCCAATGCTGGTCATTTCAAGCACCAACTCACGCGCGTCGCTCGGGCGTGGCGAAGGCCAACTGCACGAAATCACCGACCAGCGCGCGGTTACCGCACCACTGACGGCCTTCAGCGAAACAGTTTTTGAACCGGAGCAAATTCCAGGCTTGCTTGCCAAGGCTTTCGATGTGTTCAATTCACAAAGACCTCGTCCCGTTCACATTGAAATCCCCATCGACGTGCTGGACATTCCGGTTGATGAGGAGTGGGAAACGGTCGCCTCCAGAGGAAAGCCCGAGCCTGATCAAGGATTAATTGAGCAAGCCGCAGCCCGAATTTTGGCGAGCAAACGTCCGCTCATCTACGCCGGGGGCGGTGTACGTCACGCTGGTCAAGAACTCCAAGAATTGATGGAAAAAGGTCAGATGCCGTTAGTGACAACAGTCGCGGGCAAAGGCGTGGTTTCTGAAGACCATCCCTTGTCACTCGGTTCCGGTCTGACAGAAACGGCCATTCACGAGCGCATTTCACAATCTGATCTCGTTTTGGTCTTAGGTTCAGAGATGGCAGAGACAGACACTTGGGTGCCAAAACTTGATATTCCAGGCAATATCATCCGCGTCGACATTGACCCGCAAGAGCTCCACGGCAACTACCCGGCTGCTCTCGCCATTAAATCCGATGGCCAAAAAGCAATTGCCGCTCTGTCAAAAGCTCTTGGTAACGGGCGTGCCAAGGACGAAACACTCGTTGACGAAGTTCATGCAATCCGTTCCTCTTCTATGGCTCTACGCTCAGAGCTCAGTCAAAAACACGACCGTTTGGTGGCGACCATGCAGGAGGTTTTGCCGGTTGATGCTATGGTCATGACAGACATGACTCAGATTGCCTACAGCGGCGCCTACACTTTCCATTCTGCACTACCTGATACTTGGTTGCATCCAATGGGCTTTGGAACACTTGGTTACGCCGTACCAGCAGCAATCGGCGCCAAAATCGGCCGACCGGACAAGCCAGTTATTGCGCTCGTTGGGGACGGTGGATTGCTCTACACACCACAGGAAATGGCCTGCGCCAACGAAATCGACCTGCCTGTCATCATTGTCTTGTGGGATAATGACCGCCTAGGAGAGATCTACGACGGTATGGTGCGAAATGGACAGGAACCGATTGGTGTTAGCCCGAAGAACCCAGACTATGTCATGCTGGCGAGGGCCTTCGGCTTCAACACAACGGAAGCCAAAACACGCACTGAATTCGCGGAACAACTGAAAGCAGCCCTCAGCCACAACGGCCCTTCCTTCATCCGCCTCCACCAAAGTAACGAATACGCCTGATGGGAAGTAGCCTGAACCGCGTCAAGCAAGCCGCTGCTGATCTTGATCTTGACATCGAGATCATCGAGATGCCCGACTCAACGAGGACGGCCGTTGAGGCAGCGGAAGCTTGCAATTGTGAAGTAGGTCAGATCGTTAAGTCGTTGGTGTTTTCCAACAAAACCCAAGACACGTTGTTTCTTTTTCTCGTGGCGGGCAACAACCAAGTCGACATGGTGAAAGCAGCCACAGTGGCGGGGCAATTGCTGGAAAGAGCCGACCCCACAGTTGTGCGAAAAGAAACCGGGTTTGCCATTGGTGGTGTATCACCGCTCGGGCACAAGAAGCCGATTGCCACATTCGCAGATCAAGACCTACTTTCACATTCGCTAATCTGGGCGGCCGCCGGTTCCCCAAAAGGAGTTTTTTCAAGCGACCCCAGAGTACTTTTGGAGAAGTCCCAAGCCAAAGTTTGTGATCTAAAACTGCCGTAGGAAAGTTTGCATCCGCGCCATGGCCTCTTCGAGTTTGTCTTCTGGAGCACCAACGGAGAACCTGATGTGTCCTTCGGCACTTGGCCCAAAGCCATCGCCCGGCATCAAAGCGACCCCTGCTTCGCGCAATAACCGCAAACAAAAATCAGTAGCCGACAATCCGGTTTGGCGGATATCCGCCATGATAAACATCCCCGCTTCTGGTTTGATGGGGCGGCAGAGCTCAAATTCCGACAAACCGTCGCAAACAATATCGCGCCGTCTTTGGTAGCGTTCTTTCAAACCGTCGACGCCATGGGGATATTCCGTCAGTGCCGTTGCTGCCGCATCTTGAATGAAGGTTGGCAAGCCAAACAGCATGCAGGAACAAAGTTCCCGGACAGCTTTCAACACATTTGGTGGACCAACGATCCAGCCCATGCGCCATCCCGTCATCATATGCCCTTTAGAAAGTGATCCAAGTGTGATGGAACGATCTGCAATGTCTGAGAAAGAACTAGGTGAAACATGTTCGCCCTCATAAACCATGGTCGCATAGACCTCGTCACTCACAAGCCAGATATCATACTTTTTGCAAAGGTCAGCCAGAGCACGCAGCCTAACCGCTTGGTAGACCGCTCCCGTCGGATTGTTTGGCGTGTTGATTAAAATCGCTCGGGTCTTGGGCGTAATGGCCTTCTCAATACCCTCGACATTGAGTCGGAAATTTTCCTCAGACAAACAAGGCACCACAACCATTTTGGCACCCGTCGATTGGATGACCGGGAAATAGATCGTGTACATGGGATCAAGACAGATAACTTCATCATCTTCATCCACCAATGACATAAGCGAGGCAAAAAGAGCGCATTGCCCACCGGACACCGCGACACAATTCTCGAACGTCACGGGTTGCTTACATGTCAATTGGTGATGATTGGCTATAGCCTCTCGCAGAGCCTGTGTCCCAATTTCACTAGCATAATGATGACGCCCGTTTCGTAGAGCCGCGACAGCTGAGTCAACTATGGAGTCAGGTGTTGGCAAATCATGCTCTCCTATACCCAGTTGGATGATGTCCTTGCCCTCTTTTTCGAGGCGCAGCGCTTCGTAATAAACGGCCCAACTGTCCGTTCCGCCACCGCTAAGTAAGCGCTTTGCTAAATTTGAGAGTTCCATGGTCCGCCTATCTTGTTCACTACTGACTCTAATCAATGGATCAAACAAAAGCAATAACCGCGAATTCACCCATGGTCGTCAAATTGATAGAACCCGAACAATCTTCTTGTTGTTTTCTGAAATAATAGGATAAAAGGCACAAACGGGGCATCAAATTAAAACAGACGAATACAGGGTAAGCGCTTGAATCTAAACAGAAGAAGCTTTCTGGGCTCGCTTGCAGCGGTGGGCGGTTTAGCAAGTTTACCCACGTCAATTGCAGAGGCGTCTTCCTATGACCGTTCTTATCTTACTGGCGTAATCTCCCCCCAGAATATGAACCCGGTCTTTGAATGGACCGACATTATGCTGCGTGCCATTCGCGACCGTGAAATTACACCACCTATGGGCTTCACGTATTATTGCGATGGGACACGTTGCTGGCTTCTCAGCCGTAAATGGTGTGCACGGCAAATACGCAGATACTTATGGTTTTGGCAATGCTCCCGCTGGCACGAATGCACTGGCGGCATATCACACGGCGATGGATATAGCGCTCAGCGAAGCTTTCCAGGTGTCATTCTACGCAGAAAGACGTCGACTGCTAGCCCGTTTATCAAACAGCGAGAACAAAACGCTCGGCATCGAATGGGGTAAACGGGTTGGCCAAAGAATGGTCCAAATGAGAGCTAAAGACGGCTCCGACCCCACAAAAGTTAACTATTACACTGGCTCCTATCGCCCGACAAATCACATCGGATCTTGGGAACCTACCCTCCCTAATTTCACCGCTGGCACTGGCCCTCAAGTTCCTTCATATCACCGCCCCCTTTTCCCCAGCATGGGGGATATCGACCCTTGGATAATGGGTGACAAAAAGCTGTTCCGCGCCCCTGCCTTTTGGGACTTTCGCAGCAAATCCTTTGCTGACGAGTATGCAGAAGTTAAAGAATTAGGCTCAGCGCACAGCCGAACCAGAACAGCGGATCAAACGGAAATTGCCCTGTTTTGGGAAGATGGTCCCAGAGGCGCTACACCACCTGGCCATTGGTTGATTATTGCCATGCAGCTTTGCCAGGGTCGGTTCTCCATTTATGAATTGGCCCGCATTATGGCGCTTGCCTCTATCGCACAAGCGGACGCGGCGATCACTGCATGGGATTCAAAATATCACTACGATATCCTAAGACCTGAAACGGCAATTCGTTACCGCGCCCACAAGCTTGGCAATCGCGATCCTCGTGTGAAAGGCCAGACTGGTTGGACGTCGCTGATCAACACCCCTCCATTCCCAGCTTACACGTCAGGGCACTCCTGCTTTTCAGGGGCTGGGGCCAGGGCCATAGCTTTGGCCTTGGGTACTGACAGAGTTAAGTTCACGCGCTTCCCAACAGATTTGGTCAATTGGCCTCAATTGTGCGGGGTCACCCGCAATTTCTCTTCTATCTGGCAAGCGGCTGAAGAAAACGGCCAAAGCCGAATTTATGGCGGCGTTCACTGGCAAATTGACAACCGGATCGCGCTCTATGTCGGCTCCAAGCTCGCGGACCATGCCTTCGCTAATGCTTTCCAAAGGAGGTTCGGATGAGAAATTCGAAACTCCTTTACTCGGTGGCTGCGTTAATCGGATTTGTGTCTTCCACACATTCTGCCCTCGCACTGCCAACATTGCTTCAACTTGGTTTGAGACCAATACACGTCGCCCCTGCTCCATTAGCTTACCCGGTTGGAGAAGGGACCGCAGTTCTTTCAGGAATGATAGAAGGCGGCTTGCAGACTGTTATCAGAAACAGTAATTCGGACTTAGACGCCTACAGTGCTGCTCGCTTGACACTGGAATATGCCCAAAAACAAAGCAACGGCTCCATCATCGGAGGATCAATCACCGGCGATGTCACTTACAGTGGCCTTGCAACCGACGACGTGGAAACAGAAGTCGAGGGGTTGGTCTACATTTCCAGTCCACGCGGCACCTTGTCAGCTGGCTACATCACCGCATTCGAGAACTCTCTTTCCGCTGGTGTGTTGAACACTGGCCATGCAGATCTTTCCTACAATCTCTTTTTGGTCGATTTTTCCAACCCAGGTTTAGCCTACGTTTTCAGAACCAGCTCGTTCAATTATCAAATCGCTGCCGATAGAGACGGCGACGTAACTGCGGGTGTCTCTTACGAAAGCCCTTTTGGTCAGCTCAACTATCTTGCAAGCGTCGATGTGTACCAAGGCGAAGTTGACTATGTTCACAGCGCTAAAAACTTCGTTGCAGGCACAGCCCTTAGGTCTGATAACTGGGGGATAAAAGGAGCCGCGAAATTCCAGTACGGCAGCGCTTTTTTCGGTTTCGGCCTTGGTTATGAGAATGTTGACCCGAAAATCGGGACGATCTCAAGCGACCGGCGTTATTTTGGGTCCGTTGGCGCAAACTACAAAATAGGCGCTCTTAAACTGTCGGTAGCAGCCGCACTCGCTGAGTTTTCTGAAACCGACGTTCAGCAACTTTCAATCGCCACTGGCTTGCAATATCATTTTGGCCAGGGTCTTAGTCTGAATGCTGGCTACAACTACATTGATACCAACGAGACGAACTCCACTGGCGCGGTCGAAGTTGGTGACAGGCAAGAAGTTCTGGTCACCCTACGCGCAGAGTTCTAAACTGCCTCCAATCGTTCGGAGGTTATCATGATTTCACTTTCACGTTTCTGCATTGCGCTCACTCTTTCTTTCGGTTTCTTTCATACTGCCCTAGCCAGTAACGAGAACATCTCACCGGAAGCATCCAGTGGCCTGGAGAACAAAAGCGCCCAAACAGCCACCCAGGCTATGGTTGTAGCAGCCAACCCCCTCGCCTCCCAGGTAGGCCTCCAAATGTTGAAAGCAGGCGGGTCAGCCGCCGATGCTGCGATTGCCGTTCAATTGATGCTGAACTTGGTCGAGCCACAGTCCTCAGGGATTGGCGGGGGTGCTTTTGCTGTTTGGTTTGATGGTTCGAAACAAGCCCTGACAACCTTTGATGGCCGCGAAACCGCGCCTATGGCAGCTACTCCAGCACTCTTCTTAAAAGACGATGGCGAGCCGTTGAAGTTCTATGACGCTGTTGTTGGCGGGCGGTCTGTTGGTACACCAGGAACCTTAGCACTTCTAAAAAAGCTGCATGAGCGTGCGGGCAAGCTACCGTGGGCTAGTCTCTTCACCCCGACGATTGAACTGGCCAGAACGGGATTCCCCCTATCACCAAGGCTGCATACCATGTTGGAATGGGATGCAGGCCGGTTGCTGCAAAGCCCAGCTGCGCAAGACTTATATTTTGCCAATGATGTCCCTTTGCCAATCGGGACCATCCTCAGAAATCCAGCCTTCGCTGACACGCTTGAGCTCATTGCAAGCGAAGGCATTGAGCCATTTTATGAAGGAAGTTTAGCAGAAGAGATCGTTGCATCGGTTCAGAAGCATCCGACAAACCCAGGAAAGCTTAGTAAGTCTGACCTATCTAGTTACCAGGTTATAGAACGGTTACCAGTTTGCGGCGATTATCGCGGCAAGTCAGTCTGCGGCATGGGCCCGCCGAGTTCAGGTGCCTTAACCGTTGCTCAAATTCTTGGAATACTCAATCACTTCGATCTGTCAAAGCCTGATGTCACTAGTTTCCATTTGCTTGCCGAAGCCAGCCGCTTAGCCTTTGCAGACCGTGGTCTCTATATGGCCGACGCTGATTTTGTTTCTGTCCCCATGCAAGGCCTGGTTGATCCCTCTTATCTCAAACAAAGGGCTGCTTTGATCGATCCACAACGAGCAGCTGAGGAAGCTGCCAAACCAGGAACACCACCAATGGAAAAGGAAAGCTCAATGGAACTTCATGGTGACGAGTCTATCGAACTCCCCTCCACCAGTCACTTTTCTATTGTTGATAGCGACGGCAATGCCATTTCTGTAACGACCTCCATTGAGAACGGTTTTGGGTCCAGAATCATGGTTGGGGGGTTCCTGCTGAATAATGAACTAACTGATTTTTCCTTTAGGGCAGAGAAGAATGGCAAAATAGTCGCCAACAGACTGCAGCCGGGCAAACGCCCGAGATCCTCAATGTCCCCCACCATCGTTCTCAACGAAGATGGCAGCCTTCACAGCCTGTTGGGCTCTCCCGGAGGCAGCCGGATCATTGGCTTTGTCACCCAAGCAGTCATAGCTCTCTTGGATTGGGGCATGAGCCCACAGGAGGCGGCCAGCATGGGCCATATCATTAATCGAAACTGGGTGACAGAACTTGAGGAAGGCAGCCCCATGATGGACTTCAAGGCAGAGTTAGAGGCTATGGGTCACACGGTGAAACCCTACCAACACACCAGCGGGCTTCATATTATAAAGTTAGACAACAGTACCTTGATTGGTGGTGCCGATCCGCGCCGTGAAGGCCAAGTTTTGGGCTACTAGAGAGTTTTTCCTTTAGTTTTTAACGACAAAACACTAAATCCTTCTAGTTTAGAAATTCTGTTGAAGACTCATTGACCTTGGCCTTGTTCAAAAGCACAATCAAACATGAAACCTTCAGGCCTCTACTTCGCCTCTGGCGGACGTACCTTTGGCCCTATCGTTGGTGGATTGCTGCCGCCATCACATTGATGGCCGGTTTTGCCGCTTCGATCCCCGCTATTGCTCGAGCTCTCCAAATCACAATTGACGGCAACATCGCCAAGAAATTAGCTGACCAGATTCCGACCATTGGCCTAAACAACATCGCAATAATGATCGTGGTGATTTTCGGATTGAGGGCCGTTACTGGATTTGGCCAAAAAGTTATCATGCATATCATCGGCTTAAGGGTGATTGCAGACATTCAAAATGACATAAGTCGGCATGTACTGGGGCTGGATACTGCTTTCTTCAGCAAGAAGCCGCCAGGTGACATGATTGCCCGTATTGTGGCCGACGTCCAAATGATGCGGACCGCCGCCGTCGATGTTTTGACAACCCTTGGCAAAGAAGTTTTCATGATAATCGGCGTCATTTATACGCTTTTAGTAACGAATATGGAGCTTGCCCTGATGATCTTAGTCTTCGGACCGCCGATTATGATTCCGGTTCTGTTTATCAATCGGTACATCCGCAAGGCAACACGGAAAGTAAGAATAGCCACGGCTGAAATGACGACTTCTCTCGACGAAGTGTTCCACGGTATTCGCTCCATTAAGGGCAATGCGATGGAAGACTTTGAAGAAAAAAGAATAAGAAAGAACATCAAAGATGTTCTAAGACCCAGCACAAAAGCAGCAGTCGTTGCGTCGCTCATGTCCCCAATTACAGACATCGTTGCTGGCGCAGCTATGGTCGTCATTTTTCTTTTAGGTGGATCGGCTGTTTACTTGGCAACTGACTCTATTTCAGGCATCACCCCTGGTGATTTTGCCGCCTTTGTTTCTGCTCTCCTCCTTCTGCCTCCACCTATGAAAAAGGTGCTCAATGTCAACGCACAAGTGCAGATGGGGTTGGCTGCGGCTGAGCGCGTCTTTGAAATCCTCGACACCGAAGCAACAATAGTGGACTCAAAAACGGCAACAGATCTCACTAACCCAAAAGGCGATGTGATTTTCACGAACGTCGATTTTACCTATTCCGACCAGTTACCGGTTTTGCAGGATGTCAGCATCACAATTCCCGGCGGTAAAACAGTGGCCCTTGTTGGAGCCTCAGGAGCCGGTAAAACTTCAATTCTAAATGCTCTGGCCCGGTTTTATGAAGTAAGCAACGGAAGTGTCAAAATTGGCAAACAAGATATCCGTGACGTTAAGCTAGCTTCGCTGCGTTCAAACATGGCTCTGGTTAGCCAGGATGCATTACTGTTTGACGATACAGTAAGAGCAAACATCGCCTATGGCCGATTAGATGCAACGGAAGAAGAGATTGTTTTTGCTGCAAAAGCTGCCGAAGCTTGGAACTTTATTTCATCATTCCCGGATGGACTGGAAACATCGGTAGGAACTCGAGGGTCAAGCCTGTCAGGAGGACAGCGTCAACGCATAGCAATAGCACGAGCAATCCTCAGAGATGCTCCAATTCTATTGTTGGACGAAGCAACTTCGGCACTCGATAACGAGACTGAGGCAAAAGTCCAACAAGCACTTCAAAAACTCATGGTTGGCCGTACAACCCTTATTGTCGCTCACAGATTATCCACTATTCAAAATGCTGACTTAATTTACGTTATGGATAAAGGCAGCGTAGCAGAATCCGGCAATCACGACGAGTTGATGGCCGCTAACGGACTATACTCGCGTTTTCACTCCGCTTACGCTGAGTGATTCTGGTTGAATCCAGTTTAGATAGCTAAAATTGGCTCTAATTTCAGACCTATGGCTGCATTCACCTGAATTTGAATCCAAGGTGAGGAGTCGAGCTAGCAATCATTTGCAAAATGCTTATTTATAAGCTGCAAATCATTGTTAATACCTTTTTATTTTCGCCATTCTTATGACAGTTACTCTCATGCAGGCCTTTATTCTACGTTCGATCCGATTGTTCGCTTTGCTTTTTGCTTTCACGTCGTTGATTGCCTGCGAGGCTGTCCAGCCCGTCGAAAAGATAAACATCAATGTCCTGAAATCTGGTGGGTCACTGCCGTATGAAGAGAGTATTCCACTACTCAGTTCATATCTCAGTGGCGTTCAATCATTGCCTCAAAGCCCCACCGAAATACCCCACTATGAGCTACAAAGTTTCTATTCAAGCCGCGGCAACCAACCCGTTTGGTACGATCAAAACGGCTGGAAGCCTGAAGCAACCACAGCGTTGAAAACCCTCCGCGACGCAGGCCAAGATGGTCTAGTCTGGAGCTACTATTTACCAGCCAGTTTCTCTAGCTCGTCATGGGCCAGTAACACGCCGGAAGCTCTAAAGGCCGAACTGCAAATAACGATGGGAATGTTGCGCTATATACGAGACATGCGCGTAGGTCGCGTCTCAGGCGTTGGATATGATAGTGCTTCCTTTCTCTCGGCAAGCCTGTCAGGCGGAGATTTAGGAACAGCACTCGCAGGTCTTCCTAATCGCGGGCGTTACTACCAGCGCCTGCGCCAAGCAATGGGTGGCAACTTTGAAAAACACGGCGACAAAGCGCGTGCCTCCTACATGGTGACAATGGAGAAGCTTCGTCAAATCCCAGGCCGAGAACTAAATGGCAGGCATATCGTCGTCAATGTTCCCGGATATGAACTGCAAGCCTGGGACAATGGAGAGACACAACTGGCCATGCCCGTCGTTGTTGGACGCGGCAGCCGACAAACTCCTGTCCATTTGGACCAAATGATAAATGTGAAATTCAGCCCAGATTGGACCGCCCCAAAATCTATTATTGCTCAAGACTACCTCCCGAAGTTGGTAAGCGATCCGGAGTTTGTGTCAAAGCTAGGCGTGAAAATCTACGACGGAAGTACCGAGATTGATCCGAAGGTGATCAATTGGTCAGTTGTCGATGAAAACCGCTATACGTTCAAGATGCCGCCGGGCCCACGCAACGCCCTTGGTGGTGTCAGATTTGATTTGCAAAACTCGGGAAATGTTTACCTGCATGACACCCCCTCCGTCGCACTCTTCAAGGAAGAAGACAGAGCTCGAAGCTCAGGCTGTATCCGTGTTGGCGAACCGGAAGCGCTCGCTGGCTGGGTACTTGAAGGGCAAGGCAGAGTTTGGTCCGTAGCGGAAATAAAATCGGCGATGACCGCCGGCGCCATACAACATGTGCCACTTCAAAGAAAAATACCGGTAGATCTAGTTTACTACACTGCCTGGGTTGATGCCAAAGGTGGGCTCAGATTGAACGCAGATATCTATGGTTACGACCAAGAATTAGCCAGCCAACTAGGTGTTTCCCTCCCAACAGAGCCCTGGAAACGCCAAGGTTAAAACGTCATTCCCGCGGATTCAACCATCCCTCACAAGGAATTCAGAACTTGTCGAATCGACAAAATGCGAATCCTAGAACCATTGAACAAAGTTATTCACAGAATAGCCCTATTTTTCCACAGTTTTCGGTCAAGAGTGACTCCCAACTTCTTCACAGCTTTGACATACTCGCCGTGAGGATTCTTTTCGTAAGCATTTTGAGCACGAATTGTTGTGAGTAGGCTACTTTCATTATTGTTTCTTCTAGGGCTCGCAGCTCTGGGATACATCGTGTTTTCATTAAACAATGAAAACACGAAATTGGGCTATGCTGCTGAATCTATCGGCGTCAAGGACCAAGAAATTGCTGCGCTCAAAAGCCAACAAGGAAAGCTCCGTCAACAAATAAAGAACCTCGAGCAAGCCACCAGCCAAGCAGCTGACCAAGCCTTTATTGATCTGCAGCCCATGGTTATCTCTCTCTCTGATGAACGCGATGCATTAGAACGCGAAGTCGCGACGTTGAACGAGCGATTAGCCCTTCAAGGCAGCGAACCAGCAGTCGCGACACCCGCCGCCAACCCAGCTGTGGTTACCGCATTGACCCAGGAAAGAGATAACCTGTTGGCCCAGGTCAGTAGTTTGCAAAGCCAACTGAGCACAACTTTGAACGGCGCTGAGAGCGAAATAAAAAAGCAAATGTCAGCTATTCTGGGTGAACGGGACAAGTTGGCCAACAGCCTAGCTGCCCTGACAGGTGAAAGAGACAATCTGCGCACCCAAATCGGTCAATTGCAGTCCCAGATTCAAAATTTCATCTCGCAAGCTCAAGGCGGCAACGCCAGCGACAATCTTAATCAATTGTTGCAAGGCTTCAAAATTCAGTAGGCCTCGATAGAGCTACGGCCGCTTATTAAGGTGTGCAGTGAGGTCGACTAGTTTTGCGTTTTCACCGTGCATGGCCAAACTCTGCCCAACAATAGCTTTGGCCCGTTCTTCTCCTACAATCGGACTTGCAAGACGCTGCAGCTTCCCAATCAGATCTGCTCTATGCAGGGTCGTAACGCCAGGGTCCCCTTTGGGTCGGTGCGGCTCGCTCAAAACCGAGCTCCCATCAGCAAACGTCAATTTGACTGCTGAGAAACGCTCTGTTGGGAAGACATCATTGAAGTCCTTGCGCTCCGACATTTGAATCATGTTCGATAACCTCAGAACTTCGGGATGCGTAAGGTTATCACCATCAATCTCTATAGCGCCGATCTGCCCATGCACCAGTAAGGCCGCAACGGGAAAAGCAATCGAGTATTGCGCTTCATCCATGTCTTTTGGATTTGGGCTCGCTAATCGAGTGGCTTCATGAAAAGTCTGTATCTCAATAGCTGATATGTCTTGATAACTTTTTCCCGCTGACTTTAACGCTGACATGGCCGCTTCCATAGAGGGTTGGGCCCAACGGCAAACAGGGTAGGCTTTGAAATTTTGTTCAAGGATGCACCAGCGATCGCCTAGATCTTCCCAGAAGTGACTCACCTCCTCTGCCTCAACCGTAATGGCTGGCGCGCCAGTAAAACCGTCAGCAGCCAAAAAAGCAGCACTTGTCCCGGCCATCGCCCCCCAACCTGAACCGTCTTTCAGCATCGACGCATGATCAATAACACGCATCATTTGACTACGAGGCCCATGGTATTCTGCAATTCCAAGGGCATGGCGCATCTGCTCATTGTCCAATTCCAAAAGGCGCCCGACAACGGCGGCACAACCGAGCGAATTCCATGCGCCGGACGTGTGATAATCGCTGACACTATCATGCAAAGCCAAACCAGCTCTCGAAGCGATCTCGTAGCCGATGACCAAATTCGTCAGAAAGGTGCGGCCAGACCCTTCGCCTGCATCACTTCCTAATGTTTCACTAGCCGCGAGCAAAGCTGGTACTAAAGCCGCCCCTATGTGTCCCTTCGCCAATGCAAATCCGTCATGACCGTCCAACGAGTCAATTGACATACCGCCAGCCAAAGCTGCGCCAACAGGACTGGCTGTCCTGCCATCGAACATCAAAGTTGCGGGCCCTAGCTCACCGGCCCCAAAATGTCTAGCCGCATGATTTGCAACGATAGTAGACAGCTTCGTTTTCGATGCCGCCGCTGCAATCCCTAAGGTATCAAAAAGGCAATCCTGAGCATAGTCGACAACACTTTTGGGCAAATCTTCAAATGTCGTATTTTGGATGAAGTTAAGGACTTTCGAAGTTTGATTCATCGTCTATCGATCCATGCTAGGTGGCGTTTCATAACGTTCTTTGTAACACTTTGAAAAATGAGAGGCCGATTCAAAGCCACAAGCAATGGCGACATCCAAAATCGGCATTGCGGTTTGCCGTAACAGGTTACGCGCCTGCTCCAATCTCAAGTTTAGATAAAACCGCGCGGGCGGCGTATCAAAATATTTTCGGAATAGTCTTTCCAACTGACGTGCTGACAGTCCAGCGTGACGGGCTAACTCTGTACAGCTGATCGGCGTTTCAATGTTTTGCTCCATGCGAAGCACAGTTTCGCGCAATCGTGGATGTACAACACCCAAACGGTGACGTGGGTCCATGACTTGTTTGTCGTCTTCATGCCGGACTCGCTCGTGTATGAACTGCGCCGCAATCGATGTTGCCAGCTCTTTACCATGCTGCTCTGTGATCAGTTGCAGCATCAGATCCATCGACGCCGTGCCACCAGAGCAAGTAAACCTGTCCCTATCTATGACAAAGAGATCATCGACGACGTTGAGTGACGAGTAAGTTTCTCTAAAGGCTGCGATTGATTCCCAATGGATTGTGCATTGATATCCGTCCAGCAATCCGGCATCCGCCAATATGAAAGAGCCAGTTGATATAGCGCCTATCGTGGCTCCATTAACTGCAATTCTACGGAGCCAAGCGAAGGTTTTAGGATCATTGAAATTGTATTCATCAGGCCCGCCACAAACAACAACGAATTTGGCGTTACCAGCTTCTGACGATGTGAAATCTATGCCTGCTGCCATGCCATTGGAAGCATAAACGGCCGGTGCTGTAGGTCCGATCAACTGCCAAGAATAGAGATCTTTTCCCGCCAGTCGGTTTGCAGCCCGTAGCGGCTCAATAGCAGAAGCAAAAGCCATAAGAGAGAAGTTGTGAGTAAGGACAAAAGTGACCTCAAATGGTCGTGTTTCTACTTCAATTACAGCTTTGGCAAATTTATTCGTGGCCACTTCGTATCGCCTTCGTTTTTCTAGAAATGACGCTATCACGTTGCCGAATATTTGAAAGCAGAAAATGGTACTTCAACTATCGAAAAATCTAGTTTGAGGCTATAGTGAACGAGAACAAGCAAATAATAAAGGGCTGCTGTTATGGATCGCGTATTGGGTATTGTTGGTGGTTCAGGTCTTTATGACTTAGAAGAAATGACAAACAAAGAATGGCGCTCAGTTTCCACGCCTTTCGGCGATCCTTCTGACCAAATATTGGTTGGCGAGATTCAAGGCCAAGCCGTTGCTTTCCTGCCCCGCCACGGCAGAGGACACCGAGTTGCGCCCAGCCAAATAAATTACCGAGCCAACGTTTTTGCGCTCAAAAGTATTGGTGTAACGGACATTCTGTCTGTCTCGGCGGTCGGTTCACTCAAAGAAAAACTATCGCCCGGGACATTTGTTCTCGTTGACCAATTTATTGATCGCACCTTTGCTCGTGAAAAATCCTTCTTTGGAGATGGATTGGTTGCGCACGTTCCTATGGCTGACCCGATTTGTGGTGATCTGAACACAACAGCAGCCGCGCAATGCGACGCGTTAGAGATCAAACATTCGGTCGGTGGCACTTACTTGGCCATGGAAGGACCTCAGTTCTCGACCCGAGCAGAAAGCCACCTCTACCGCAGTTGGGGTTGTGATGTAATTGGCATGACCAACATGCCAGAGGCGAAATTAGCCCGTGAAGCAGAGATTTGCTACCTAACACTCGCTATGGTGACTGATTACGATTGTTGGCGCTCTTCCGATGCAGATGTATCAATCCCCGAGATACTTGCCACCATGAAGAAGAATGCTGAAAATGCCCAGAGATTGGTTGTCAGCATGGCTAAAGCCTTGAGTGCTAAAGGAACAGCCTGCGCCTCAGGTTGTAACCAGGCACTAGAATATGCTTTGATAACCGCGCCGGAAGCCAGGGACCCGGAACTTGTTGGGGCTCTCCAGCCTATCATTGGACGTTTTGGCTAACTTCGGAGCCGATTCATCGGCAAGTTTGTAGAGTCGGCCATTCCTTCAAGCTTTCTCTGACCCTGGAAAAACGCTATACTTTTTGCATTTAAAGCAAAGATTTTTAGGCGCGTGAAAGGTTTTAAGCTTCACATCGCTCTCATAGCCCTGCTTCTACCTTGCCTGCAAACTGCGAAAGCGGATTGCTTGACCTCTTCGCTCGACTGCAGTGATCTGGTTTATCAAACCTTCTACGGCACCCCGCCTCTGACCAACGACACTCCTCCGCTCGTCCTATCGGCCCCCACGAAAGATTGGATGTCCGTTTTAACGTTAGACGGCGACGTTACCTTGATCGGCAGTAGTAAGACTGAGGAAATTGATCTCACCAAAGAGCTCCATGTCACCTCCGGCCTTTATAGGTTTCAAAGCCACCTCAACTATAATGACACACATGGTATCGAAAGTCGGATCGCTAAGCTTTCCGTCGACGGCGACAATCAACGGTCAACGGTTGGTTTGTTTAACGCCCACCCAAATAGGTTCATTGCAAGTCGCCGTCTGATTGGTGGCAGCATAGCCAGCACAAGAGACCGTAGATTAGATTTGAGAACTGAAGCCAGTGCTACGCCTCTCGACATTTATCTTTCTGTTCGCTCTCGAGTTTCGGTTTTCAAAGGTAAAACGCTTCTCTCTGTGAGTAATTACGGCCCTGGTTGGCATTCTCTGGACACAGACAACTTTCCCGAGGGTTCTTATGACGTATCGATCCGAATTGAAGATCCTTTCCTCGGTTTGAGAAGAGAGCCACGGTTCTTCTCTAAAGAAAGCTTGTTACCACCCGCACATTTCAACAGTTTTTATTTGGATGTTGGCATAGCAGAGCAGAAAGAAATGCCCGACCTCACACTTGATCAATTCGATGAAGGCATTTTTGTTAGAGGACGAAAGGCATTTCGATTAGGCGCAAAAAACGGCCTTGTCTTGGATGTTTCAACCAACATTGACAAGGCGTTGATGGGTGCGGAAGCGCTCTGGGAGGATAAGAACCTACAGCTCTCTGGCGGCCTTTACGGATCAACCAAAGCTGATTTTGGCTTTTTCGGGCAAGCTCGTATCGACGGACCTCAAGACCTCGTTGCAACTGTCGCGTTAGACTATCTCTCGTTAGACAATAATGTCGCTGGCAATGTCGAAAGTCTTTTTGACGACGACAACTCCAACATTACACCTTCTTTCTTACTCCATTACCCAATCCGCAATTACTACATCGGGATCGGTGGAAATTATAAGTATCACTTCAAAGAACCAGGTATCGAAGACAGTTGGTCTATCTCCCCTTTCTTACGCACGCCGTCTTTCAACGTCGGGTCTTATCGAGGGCATATCGACGGAAGACTGGAGCTAACCAATGACGATGCCTCAATCACAGCCCGCGTGAAATTTCGGCCTAGAAAAGGCGAATCAAAATTTGGTCGGCTTTGGGGCCTTGATTCCACTGATCTGTTCGAAGGCGACGATGAAGGTAGTTCACTTTCCGGCTTTGTTGAGACAACAAAGAGAGCCTCTAAAGGTATAAAGGTTGGCGAAGGGTTGGCAAAAATCTCCAGTCGGCTTTCTGGACGTGATGATCAAGCAAGGCTACGTATGACAGGGCGGTACACGCACCCGACCTTTGTCACTGACCTTTATGTCGAGCCGCGTGTTGGCATTCCAGACAGTGATAAATCATTTGATTTTGCTTATGGTGCTAGGGGCCGAACCAGCCTGATTACGACACCAAACGGCCGTTGGATCATCGGAGAAAACAAAGTTACGACAGGCCTGTTGTTACTCTTTAACAAACAACAATATTTCAGCCAGCACGTTGATCACTTTTCAATTTTGGCAAACGGGACGGAACTGGCCCAGGCTTCGCCTGGAGACCGGACAACCATCGCCCTTTCACCCTACAAAGAGTACAAAATCGAAATATATGGTGTGAACAAAAAGAAAGAGCGCACAAGGAAACCCTACCTTGTACGCTCAATTACGATTTATCCGGGACGCGTCACGCCACTTCGGATTGTCGGCGGTTAAGACGTCGCCTTCTTAATGAAATGATCAATTGAGATCATGCCAGGCCCTCTCGCCACAATCCAAAGAGCGATAATCGCCCAGTAGCTATGTAAAAGCCAAGGGTCAGAAAAGACAAACGTCTGGATAACAATCGTCATGCCCAACAGTGCCAAGGCACTAAATCTCGTTGCCAAACCAATAACCAACAGGACTGGTAAGATATTCTCCGCGTACGTAGCTAGATAGGCTGCAATCGTAGGAGGGATAATTGGCAAAGCATAATGATGCTCAAACAGAGCAATTGTTCCTGGAGCGACCTCTAGAAACCCTGCATCAGGGCCTGTAACAATTTTGGTTTGCCCCGATTTCCAGAACGGAACCGCTAGAATTATCCTGCTTGCCAAAGCCAGCAGCCAATGCGGGATGCACTCAAATAGAGAAATTAGTTTGTTAAACAAGCCTGTGACTGCGGTCATAAATACCCCTTTTGTTTAGTCATGCAGAGTGGCCTCTGTGAAAGTGTTGCCTAGTAAAAAGTCACTCAGCAACTGTGTTAGATCTAGTTCAGGCTCCATTGCAACTGCGCTCTCATAAGCAGCGCCCAAGTTCACCCCCTCTTCACAAGCCTGCAGGAACATGAACGCACCCTGTGTCAACTGACGAACTTCGACGTCCTGGTCAGGACGAATGACTTGGAGGAAGACTTTTCCTTGGCCTAGATCAACTTCCTGTTCGTCTGCCCCCTCTTGATTGGCCGACCAAATCGCATCAATCGGGTAGGCGGATTCAATCAACCGGCTGGTAGGGTGGAGTGTAAAACAAATCTCGGCCATTCTGTCAGGCGGAAAAGATTGTAGTTTTTCTGGCGGCAATGGCGCGCGATCTGCACCGTTGTAGGCCTCATTCCAGGCCCATTCCAGTCGCGCAATGTCGGGAAGATAGCGTAAAGGTTTTGCAGGTTCAAAATCCGTTAAAAAGTCAGAGAATTCAGCGCCATACTCTAGAATTCGTGCCATTTTCGGAGGGGCCTGACGAATAAACTCAGCGGCTGTACCACGGAAGAAATCCTCCCCCACTAATTTGAAGATAACCGGATAAACCGCCGCCAAACTATCAGTCAAAGAATAGAAAACATTGTTGCGGTAAACGTTCAACCGCTCTTCTGTCAATCCATCGTCTTCGACCCAAGAAGACACTTTGGCCCCAGGAGATGGATCAAAAACTGCTTCTTGAAACTGTGCTTGAAACTCAGCTAACCCTGACACCGGATTTTCCTTCTTCCGACGCAACGGCAATGCGGTCTGCTTTCGTGGCTTCACTCATCAACACAGATAGCTCAGGTACATCTGTATCCCACTCAATAAGCATGGGTTTTGTCCCGATTAAAGAGAGTGCATGAGCATGTAAGTGCCAAACGTCTTCGCAGACAGCCGACCCATGGTCGTCAATGCGCAGTTCCGTGCCTTTGATATCAAACACCTGATGGCCAGCCAGGTGAATCTCACCTACCAAGTCGCCGGGAATCTCGTTAACGTAGGCCATAGGATCAAATCCATGATTGCGGGCACAAACGTAAACGTTGTTAACGTCCAATAAGATACCGCACCCACTTCGTTTGGCAGCTTCCACCAAGAAATCGGTCTCCGACATCTCGTTGTTTTTGAGTGTTAGGTAAGTCGATGGGTTTTCAATCAAGATTTGGCGACCCAAATAGTCTTGAACCTCACTCACATGATCAATGACGATTTCCAGCGCCTCCTTAGTGTAGAGGAGAGGCAAAAGATCATTCATGAAGATTTCTTGCCCGTGACCCCAAGAGAGATGCTCGGAAATCAAGCCGGGTTGATAACGATCCGTTAGTTCCTTCAAGGATCTTAAATGATCTTTATCAATCGGGCCTGCTGAGCCAAGAGACATGCCAACACCATGCATCGACAAGGGATAGTCGCGGCGGATGGCTTCAAGATAGTGATGCGGCGGACCACCAGCGCCCATATAATTCTCTGGATGAACCTCAAACCAACCTAAGTCAGGTGAAATATCGAGAATTTCACGATAATGCTGAGCCTTAAGACCAATCCCAGCTCTCGCCGGGATTGGATCTTTGACAAAAGTGCAACTGTTGGAGTTTTGCACTTTGTTACCCTTAGCCTTCGATAGGTTCGAGGCTACCACCTGTGATCTTGTCACAAGTGCCTTTAAGGACGAGCATCCAAGCATTACCTTGATTATCAACTGTTGAAGTACCTGCACAGCTTGTGCCTGGACCAGCCGCGCAGTCATTCTTCTCCGCTTTAGCAACACCGTAGCACTTTTCTGTACCAGCAGCCTGAGCAGAAGTAGTTGCAGCAATAGTCGCAGCAGCAGCCAAAGCGCCAGCAACAGCAACAGCAACAGCAGACGTTTTCTTTACAATTGTCTTATTCATGGTTTTAGTACCCTTAACTATCAGTTTTCGAGGTGTGAACTGTGAGGTTCGGACCTTAAGCAGCCCGCCTACAACTATGAAGATAAGCGTGGTTTTAGAACTTGTCTACGCCACAAAGCCTGACAAACACTCACATGGCTGTGAGAGACTTGTTATAATGTGGCCACGGTTTTACTGGCAATAGCGGTGGTGACGTCAATCTCCTTCTCCGCTATAGAAATACCTTATCCTGGTCAAAACCGAGTACTCCATGCCCGTTATCAATCGAATATCTGAGTTCCATGACGAAGCTATTACTTGGAGGCAGAAAATCCATTCTGAGCCCGAAACTGCTTTCGAAGAGGAAAAAACCTCAGCTTTTGTCGCCTCTCAACTCGAAAGTTTTGGCATTGAAGTTCATCACGGCCTTGCAAAAACCGGTCTTGTTGGCATTCTTCGCGGTGTGCAAAATGGATCAGAAAAAACGATTGGCTTGAGGGCCGATATGGACGCTCTGCCTATTGAAGAGATAGGCGAACACGCTCACAAGTCCCAAAACAGAGGTAAAATGCACGCCTGTGGCCACGACGGTCATACGACCATGTTGTTAACAGCTGCGCGCTACCTCGCTGAAACAAGAAACTTCGACGGCACGGTTCATTTCATTTTCCAGCCGGCAGAAGAACAAGGTGGCGGTGCGAATGTGATGATCGAAGAAGGGCTTTTTGAACGCTTCCCCTGCGATCAGGTTTTTGGCATTCACAATTTACCAGGGATTGAGGCAGGACACATTTCAACCCGCATAGGGCCGATCATGGCGATCTCTGACACTGTTCAAATAGAGATCGATGGCAAAGGCGGCCACGGTGCTATGCCGCATGAAACGGTGGACCCCGTTGTAATTGGTAGCTTGATCGTAACCGGCTTACAAACGCTCGTCAGCCGGTCTATCGACCCAGTCAAAACAGCTGTTGTGACGATCACTCAATTTCATGCCGGTGAAACCAACAATGCAATCCCCAACACGGCCTTCTTAGAGGGAACAATCAGAGCATATGAAGAGGAAGTTTATCAAAAGCTTCAAGATGACATCACTCAGATTGCTACATCTCTCGCTGAAGCCCATGGCGCTTCCGTCAAGGTATCCTTTCCTGGTTCCTATCCAGCGACAGTGAACGCCGAAAATGAAGCCCTGCTCGCTATTGAGGTTGCTAAAGAAGTCATTCCGGTGACCTCGGTTGACGACAACTGTAATCCCTTAATGGGGGGCGAAGACTTTTCTTACATGACCCAAAAGCGGCCTGGAGCCTTCGTGTTTTTGGGAAATGGTGTTGATTCGCCCAACTTGCACACTGAAACTTACGATTTTAACGATGACATCATACCTATAGGCGCATCGTTCTGGGCGCGGCTCGTCGAAAAGGCCCTACCAATTAGATAGAATTTGATGTAAAATGAAAAAGGGCCGGGAAAAGAGAGCAGTTGCGATCTGCCTCTCAACCCGGCCTGAGTTTATCGTCTGGGAGATTTATCGAATCTTAGCTTTTCAAAATCTCTCAGACGCCCCTCAAGTTTGTCGAAAAAGTCTAGATGGGAAGATCTAGAACTTTGAGACAGCGTTGATAAAGACACCGTGGGCATCCGCTTCAACGTTAGTCAAATCATCTGAGAAGCTTGCGAAGTTGTACCCAACTCCAACTTTCAGATTGTCACCGAAGTGACGATACACAGCAGCCAAAGCACCGTAGCGAACAGTATCTGTTTCTTGCTCAAAGAGCATACGGCCTTCGACAACAGCGTCCCAGTTCTTCACAACATGGAAGTCAGCGCGAACGACACCCAAGTGCAAAGTAGATTTGTAGAAGTCATTGGTTGTGCGTGATGTTGTACGCTCACCCATCTTCAGACCGTATTTACCGCCGATGGTGATATTCTTGTTCAAGTCATAGAGAACGTCAGCAGAAACGATGTGTGTTCTTTGCTTGTAATCAACTGCTGCTCCGCTTGTTGCACTCACAGCTGAAGAGGTTGGAAGATCATAGTGGCCTGTGTACTTAGCTAGGCTCCGACTCGATGTCGAGCTGAATTCTGCCAAGTTGTTGTCCACCCCCAGAAAGGCTAGAAAGACAACATAAGCCTATCTTATCGCTCCATAGGCTAACTCTGGAAGCCAAAGCACTAAATCTGGCGCGAAGAGGATCAAGGCTATGACTGCCAATTGTATAAGGACGATCGGAACAATCCCACGATAGATATGTGCAAGGGATACTTCTGGCGGCGCAGATCCCTTTAGAAAGAACAAGGCAAAGCCGAAAGGCGGCGTCAAAAACGAGGTCTGTAAAACAAGAGCCATCACAGCCGCTATCCACAGCATGGTTGTCTTTCCACTTGCTAAGTGACCCGCAAAATCCAACTCCAACAATAAGGGATAGAATAGCGGTAGTGTAATGATGGTGATTTCAATCCAATCAATGAAGAAGCCCAGAACAAAGACTATGAAGACAATCAGGAGTAACGTCTGCCATTCTCCCATGTCCAAGGCCATCAAAGCGTCAGCCACAGCCATATCGCCGCCAAAATAACGAAAAGGGTAAGAGAAAACCGCCGCCGCCATAATAATAAAGAAGACCATGGCGGACAGTCTCGCCGTCGTTTCGATCAAATCCTTGAACAGCACCCAGCTCATTCGCCCGTTTAAGACAATGAGTAATAAGGCACCCGCTGCGCCCACAGCTCCCGATTGAGAGGGCGTGGCCAATCCAGCAATGATAGACCCGAGCACAACTCCGATCAAAAGCGTTGGCGCGATGAGTCCTCTTGTCAACAACAGCACCCAAGCCAACGGATTGTCAGGACCATCGACAACTTTTGCTTTGCTAACAGTCGGCCTACGTTTTTCGGCAAAGATGAAGAAAAGCATATAAAGGAGCAGCAGAATAGCCCCTGGCACTACTGTCGCTGTAAACATAGAACCCAAAGGAACCTGAAACTGATTGGCGAGGAAGAACAGCATCACAGCCGGTGGCAAAATGATCCCAACAGTTCCGGCAGCCGCGACGGAACCACTAGCAATTTCTGGACTGTGCCCCGCTCTTAACATTGCTGGCAAAGCTATTAGAGACAGAGTAACCACCGAAGCGCCAACAATACCGGCTGCTGGAGCCAAAATAACTCCAATCAGCAGCACTGAAATAGACAGTCCGGCAGGTATGCGTCGTGTCATAAGCTGCAAACAGCGGAGCATATCTTGCGCGATGCCACTACGCTCTAAGGCAACACCCATGAACAACAACATAGCCACAGCAGGATAGAAGAGGCTGCCCTTCAAGCCCGATTCCAACTTTGCTGGGATGGTGAACAGAGCTGCGACCGGCATCTCCCCCAGTAAGATACCGACTAAGCAAAAAGTGGTTCCAAGCCCGAACAAAACCATAGCAACGGGTAATCCAGAGAATAGCAACAGAGCGAGAGAGCCCAGCATTAAGAAGGGTAAAGCCTCAATCAGCCAATCAACGATCATGATGGCGATCCAGTTTTTAGATTGTTCAAGCAGCGCAGCGTTCGACATATCGCCGCTATGGTGAACAGGCCAATTCCAATCGGGATTGCTGACACGTTAATCCAACGAAGTGGCGCCCCAAATGAAACGGCTGATCTTTCACCCGCTTGATAGGCTAATTCCACCATCGTCAATCCGTACCAGATCACTATCGCAGCAAACGGCAAAACAAAGAAAAGCGTCCCCAGCAGATCAATCACCGCTCTCGCCTTCTCGGAAAGCCTGCTGTCCAATATGTCCACCCGCACATGAGAGTTGGACACATAGGCCGACCCGACGATCAGAAAAGCGAAAAGCAGAAACAGCTCTGACTCCATCGCATTGAAAAGGGATCCCGGTGTATTTAGGGCGCGTGTCAGAATTTCGTAAACACGGCCAAAGATCAATAAAGGCAGAAGAATCAAGGCCGCATACAGCCCAATGGACCGTACCAACCGTTCCGCTAAGTCGACATACTTCATTGCGTTATTCCACTCCCCTGTTGAGAAGATTAGTTTAGTTCATATAACTCAGCGCCAAAGCAAAAAAAGAGGCAGCCAGATCGCTCTGACTGCCCCTAAGAATAAGCTTCTTATTCTAAGTTACTGTGGTTGGCCTCGACCAATACCAAAGCCATTTCGGCTATTTGGTTGATCAACCTGTCTCAGGATGTAACGGCCATCCGGACGACGCATCAGGACATAACCTTCAGGAACAACGTACTTACCACGCCATTGCTCTTCCGGCACGATAACCGATCCAGGTAAGACTGGCAGTGATCCCTTAGGTGT
This sequence comes from uncultured Alphaproteobacteria bacterium, assembly GCA_905480575.1. Classification (GTDB taxonomy): domain Bacteria; phylum Pseudomonadota; class Alphaproteobacteria; order UBA7985; family CAJQQZ01; genus CAJQQZ01. The sequence continues at coordinate 47,074 of CAJQQZ010000010.1, forward strand.
TAAGTAGATCACCTGCTTCTTGTTCCTAAGAACCTTCTGGGTCGTTGGCTGTTGCTTAACAGCCGGACGATTCACAACCCGGATAATCTCAGGCTCAATCACAACCTTGTATCCACCTGGTGCTGCCTCCACTCTATCGCGGATATAGCGAACCAGCATATTGACACGATCAACAGTCAACTGGGTGCGACCCAATCTTGTACGGTAAGAAATCCGCAGCGTTGAAGGCTCCTTGGCCAACTGCTTAACCAGCTGTTGAACACCAATACGCCACTTCTCGTTCAGCTTACGTTGACCAGCAACAAAAGCCTCATCTGACATATCCAGGCGTACCACTCTGGAGATCGAAGCACCGAAGTTCAGCTTCGACGTCTTACCGCGTGTCAAACGAATGACGCGTGGGTTCTCTGTTGTGATCCGGTAGCCAGCTGGCAGACTACGCTCGTCTAGCTTCATGATGAAGTTAGAACCGCGCAGAACATCTGGGATCTGACCACAAGCAACGTGGAAACGACCATGTTCATCGGTTGTGATTGACAGACCTCTGACCGTCACCACACGAGCGGCAGGAATGCCAGGTTCACCCTGATCCTGATAGCCGTTACGGTTCTTATCGTTAAAGACCTTACCGATAACATCAGCACAATCGAAGACTGGTTCTTCAATCACCCGAACCATGGCCATCGCGATAGCCGAGGCTGGGATCGTTGTGTTGGCGAAGAAGGCCTGATGACGGTTGATGTGTTTGCCGAGGCCTGCACCAACGTTGATCAAGGACACGAATGTAACCTCATAGTTGTCATCCGCGGCACCGTTAGGTCCGATGTTGTAGTCTTCCCAAGTCAACTGGAGACCAGATTGAGTTGGTTCAGCCGCAACACCATTCAAACGACCAGATCCCGCAACATAGGAGAAACCAGGAGGCATGAAGTCAACGATATCGATCGTCTGACCGTTGGCTGACTGGTTCGTGCCTTTCAGCGTGAAGACCACGAAGTCACCCAACGATGCCGTTGGCTTATCAACAGACTTCGTCACCAAGATGATGTCTTCGTCAGGACGAGGCTCCAGAGTGAAGTCATCTCTTGCTGTGTCATCAACGCCTTCAGCGGTGTCGATGTCAGCCACGTTGGTCATGGTTGTCGGTGTCGTAACGTCAGGACCTTGCATACGAGCTGTATAGGTGAACTCGTAAACAGCAGCAGGATCCATCTGCCCTGTTCCATCCAGAGCTTCGTCATCAGTGATGCCCGCATCGAAGCTGCCGGACTTAACCAAAGTACCGACGCCAGAAGTCAACTGGAGGTCAGTTGCTGTCACGGACTGGAGCGTTCCGCCAGCACCAGAGACCACGGTTGCAAGATCATCCGTCAGGCTAACACCTGTGAGCGGAATGTCACCTGTGTTCTCGAAGGTGAGAAGGAAGGTTACATCGTAGATCCGGTTCGCAGCATCAACCACGACCACAGACTGGGTCTGCTTCTGCAGCTCAACATCTGGTGTGCCCAATGGAACAGTCACAGTATCCATCGCCATGATCTCTCTTGAAAGATCAACCACACCACCGAAGAGGACTGGGTTAGCCGTCACAATCGCTTTATTATCGAACGTTGCCTGGCCCACATCACGGGTTACACGCGCTGTGAATTCGATCACGTAGACATCCAGTTCTTGCAGGAAGCCTGTGCCATCAAAGAGGTTGTCATTTCCGGCACCAGTGAAGCCACCGTTAACAACCAGGCTAGAGCCCACAGTCTGCGACAGACCCGCATTGATGGAAGGACCAGCAACGATGCCATCAAGTGTGATGCCAGCTGGCAACTGATTTGCGAGGTCATCATTGAGAGTGACATTCGCCAATGCTCTTGTGCCAGTGTTTGTCACTGTAATGCGGAACGGAACGTCGAACTGGTTTGGACCAACAGTCAACACAGGACCAGACAAGGACTTATCCAGTGTCAGCTCATATGTTGCGCTAATCTCAATATCGACGACGTCCATATCCATGACATCACGAGTGCCATTTCCATCACTATCACCCTCGGCAACAACCTTGTTGTCCATCAAACCATCGTAGCCATTGGTGTCGATCACCGCCGTAAACTCAACGGAGACAACCTCACCTGGCTGTAGAACACGGCCAGCCGCAGGACCTGAGAACAAGTATGGGTTTTGCAGGTCAGCACGGAAGAAGCTGTTCGTGCTGAAGCTTGAGCCCGCAGGCTGAACAAGAGACGCATCAACGACGTCAACCTCATCTTCCACGATTTGTGCAATCGACGTTGTGGTGTCATCCAAACGCTGAGCGAGGTCATCGGTCGCTTGAACGTCAGTCAACGTCACATCACCATTGTTCGTCACGCTCACTAAGAAACGGACGTCGAACTGGTCAGAAGTGCCTGAGACTGGTGTTATTGAAACGACGGTCTTCGTCACCTCAATTGATGGCAACGGAGGCAGAACGATGTCGGCAGTATCAACATCCGTCAGCTTCTGACCAAAGACATCCTCAGCCATGGCGACAGCTGTGTTGGTGTAAGAACCAACCGCTGAGTCACCGATGAACTGAACTGTGAAGGTGATCTCACCAGGATCAGCCAGTGTGGAATTGGCAACCAATGTCTCCGTACCGGCCAACAGATCAATACTGCCGGCAGGCGTACCGGTGTAACAACGGCTGAGGACGTCGCAAAGACCCACTCATTAGAGAACAGAGGATCGGAAACAATCGCGTTCGTTAGATCCTGCGCACCGTTGGTGACTTGCAGTGTGAAGACCGAGCGGAACTCACCCTGACCAAGGACTTCTGTAGAAACAAGCTCCTTGTCAATCGAAGCACCAGCAACATCAACCAAGATCTGGACGTCTTCTGTACCTTGACCGGAGACAGAGCGAACACCCAAGGCATCCTCACCCGTGACATCAACAACGTTGGTGTAAGGACCGAGATCACCATTGACTTCAAACTCAACT
>CAJQQZ010000011.1 GCA_905480575.1 uncultured Alphaproteobacteria bacterium
GAACTTTCAAATAGATGTCCACGGTGTATATCCTCAAACCCTCCCGATAAACCGAAAGGGGTAAAGTGGACGACTTTTACGCCGCCCGCGACAACACAATGCCGCCGCTACCGTGGACTAATTTTGCACCGCCGCACACACGGCTAAAGTCGTTTAACGCCTTGAGCAACAATAAACTTGTTAGAACAGAGACGTTCCTGCCATGAAATCTCATGACAAATTTATACCTACGCCAACGGCTTTTGACTCATTGGGGTTTGTGGACGCGGGATTCAGTGAATTCAAGGACCAGCGACCAAGTGGGAGTGCCGCCTGCGCGCCGCTTGAGCGCAAACTAACTAAAGGCAAGCTTTCAGTTTGCCTTGGCATTACGTGCTGTTTTGCATCGAAGGCGCCTTAGCTTTTGGCATTCGTTCTCTGCAATTAGCTTTCGCTGACAAAGGCTTCAGGAAGCACTCTTTCAACAGTCGGGCGCAGGAATGTTGTCAGATTTCGAAATTTGGCTCGAAGGTTTTGCCTCACTCACGTTGGCACCAAAAACTAGCATTAATAAGTTGGATAATTTACGGGTTGATAATTCTTCAACTGGATAGGCGCTCATAACTCGTGTCACGAACTTCTTGTGTTCACTCTCAATCTCTCGATCAAAGATCGTGGTTAAGCTTTCTTTCAATCGCTGCCAATCTGGTTGTTCCTCTGCCCCAGGTATGGGAATAAAAGGCGGGTAAATTTTCCCTTTAATCAATTTGCCGGCGCGAAAGATATTGAGAGGTTTGCCGCTTTTTAGGCCAGGAAAAAGGCTGTAATTGAAGGTTCTGGCTGGTCCTTTTTCTGGGGGAAATGTGAAGCCAAAGTATGCTCCTTCAAAATGGTTCTTTGTCAGTTTGGTTCCTTCAAACTCAGTGTCGATAAAGTTCGCAGCATGAAACCAAGCATTTTGTAGTTCGGTTTTGTTAAACCCCACTTTGGTTGCATCCGCAGCGTCAAAGATGGCACCGCGTGCAAAAGCGTCAGCAAAATTGGCCCCTTCTAGATCTGCGCCTGTGAGATTGGCTTTTCTCAGGCAAGAGTGGGACAGGTCTGCCGTTATCAAACTTGAGAAGGGTAGCTGAATTTTCTCCATATTGGCTTTAACAAATTTGCTTTTTTCTAGATCAGTTTCTGAGAAATTGGCCTTCCGAAGATATGCGCAGGAAAAATCGGAGTACTCCATTATAGCGCCAGCAAGATTGGCTTTGTGCATGTTGGCAAATCGAAAATTTCGATTGTAGAAAAATGGTTGCCTTTGTTTGCCCCAATATTTTTTCGTTTCTCGGGCTTGGTGCAAGCCTTGTCGTTGGATAAGCGCATTGAATGTTGCGGTGTCCATTGCTGACTTATCAAATCGCTGCTCGCGCAACCTCAGCCGCTTTTGCCAAGGCCACCAAGAAAACAGAATTTTATATGTTCCCTCTTCATTGATCCCTCCGAAAAAAAGTGCTGTCGGTGGAAAGATATCACCGAACCTTCTGTCGTCAGGTGAACCAATTGGAGTTGTTGCCATTGTTGTAATAGAAACCACGACGAATAGAGAAAATGCCCAGGCCCGGAAAGTGAACCAGAGCATCAGGATGATACCGAACAATAGAAGACAGATGCTGGCGGCAAAAAACGAGTGCAAATGAACAGTCCCTAAGGCGAAGAGTGACAGCTGTAACGCCAGCACCTGGAAACAAAGCAGCGCCACGAAGACGTCCAGAGGATAGCCTTTAAATGTGCGGGAAACTCCCAACAATCCGGTTTGCAAAAGTGAAGTTGTTTTTTGGTTCCATGTTTTCTCACCGGAAAAGTATGGTTTCAAATCGCGCAGTCCTTCAGGGTTGATGATTGTGAAATGAAACGCAGCTGTCAGAAAAAGTAGAACAAATGACAGGGTTTGAGCCAGAGTGTTATTCCGAAACTTTGGAATGCCAAAAATCGTGCTTGAAATAGGAACAACAGCGAGAGGGGCGCCAGGTAAATGATAAAGAAGCGACTGAAATGAAGCATCGCTTTGATGATCCAGTTCGTTAGATCTGTTTGTTTCGACCATAATTGCACGAAGTAGAAAACCGGGAGTTGGTCACGAAAGGATTGTTGCACTTCGGCACTTCGAATTCGCCTGACCTGTCTATGAAAGGCTTCCAGCTTGTTGAACAACATCCATAACTGCAACAAAAACTGTGTTTGCAGGATTGCGTAGACCAGTGGCGCGAATATAAAAAATGAAATGAATGGAATATCGAGATTTATGAGTGGAAGAGGTAAAGATGATTTCAGAAACAAATCTCGGTCACTGATGTTCACTAACGTCGCTACTAAAAAGAGCCAAACCGTTAGTGTTGTGATGAAAAGACCTCGACAAAGAGCACTGGTTGAGCTGATTGTGCTGAGCAGTTTGTCAGCAGCCACTACTGGATCTGCTCGTTGTTTTTCGCTCTCGCTTAGAACCGTTTGATTTGACACGATGTACCTCCTAACCACGTCATACGACAAAGCTTACCGCAAATTGGGGCAAAGTGCCATTTATGATGGTGGCATGCTAAGAAACTACACTTATTGATAAAATTTCCTGACTTCGCCGAAGTTTGCTGTTTCGTGAAGGGCGCGAGCAGCGTTGCGTGTTTGTAAGGGTTAAGTTAAGATCTGAGTCTAGTATTTAACAACATCATGAAACCGGAGTTGATTGTGTCAGAGTTGAAGGCAAGACATTGTTTTACGAGGCGTAAACTCTTTCAGTATGGCTTGCCATTAGTAGCAGGCTCGTTGGCCGCGCCAGCCATCGTCAGGAATGCTTTTGCGTCCTCTGGGGAACTAAACTTGATGATGTGGCCGGGGTATTTGTCTGAAAAACTGCTTGCCGAATTCACTGCAGAAACGGGTATCAAGGTAAATCTGGAAGAGGTTGCTGCCAACAAAGACATCCTCAGCCGCGTGCAAAAGAAAGAAGGGGCTTACGACTTGATATGCCCTACCCACAATCGTTCTTTGGCCTGGGCTGAAACTGACTTGCTTCAGGCTTTCGATTTAAACCAAGTCGCGACTTCTGCCTTGATTAAGCCCTTTGTCGGTTTTGCGGAGACGGCGTGGAACTTTAAGGAGGCGGGCGCTCATTGGCTGCCTTTGGTTTGGGGGGCTGAAGGGATGGCTTGGCGCACTGACAAGTGGGAACCGAAAGAAGGTAACCCGTCCTACGGTGATCTTTGGTCAAAAGAAAACGAGGGAGCTTCCATGGGGCGCCCTTTCTCTATGATGACGGCTGCAGGACTAGCGATGGAGGCCAACGGTGACCTAGAGGTTGGCTCAGTTTGGAACAGCTATGCCGATGAAGAAACCATGCGCAAGACTTGGCGGTTGATTACAGACTGGTGCATCGCCAATAAAAAGCCAGAACAAGGGTTTTGGAAGACTGCAGAAGACCAGTTTGAAGGGCTTTTGGGTGATGTGACAATCGCTCAAACTTGGGATGCCCCAGCATTGGGTCTGCGGAGCGCGGGCGAAGCGGTGGCTTTCAAAGCGCCAAAAGAGGGCGCGCTTGTTTGGTCGGATGGTTTGGCGATGCCGAAATCAGCAGTCAATTCAGAGCAAGCTTATGCTTTGATTAAGTTCCTTTTCGCAACAGAACGGGCGGAGCAATCTTTAGCAGACCATGGCTATAATTCAGCCGTTATGAACGCAGCGCCTCAGGATAGTGACGTCTATACAACCACTGACCTAGACAATCTTCAGGTCTGGCCAGCGACACCGTCTTGGTACAGCTCAGCCAGATCTGAATTTGTGAATGAGTTTGTAAAAGCTTAACCGGCCAACTCTTGGACTTTGTCCCAAAGCGCGGCGTCGATTGAAACCTCGGTTGCCGCGGACCTATTTGAACCAGGGAGGCGAGCGCCAGGTTGGCTTTCGACGGCTTCAGTTAATGTGCCCAGTCTTTCCCAGAAAGCATCGCCCGAGAAAGTCGTGGGATCAACCATAAAGTAGAATTGTCCAAGATCATGTGCCGGGCCTTCTGGTGCTTTAAGCGGTGGTGCTGTTACGGAATTGAGCGAGCCAGTGATGGCCCCCGCCAAAACTTCTGCCATCAAGCCAAATCCATAGCCTTTGTAACCGCCTGCGGAAACCAATGAGCCTTCCAATGCGGCGTTCGGATCGTCCGTAGGATTGCCTTCTTTATCAACGGCCCAACCTACCGGGATTTTATCGCCAGCGGCAGCGGCCACACGGATTTTGCCAATGGCGATGGCTGAGGTTGATTGGTCAAACATAAAGGCCACGCCACCGTCTTTCGCGGGGATCGCCATAGAAATAGGGTTTGTACCAAGGACGGCTTTGGTTCCGCCGGGAGGGGAGACGCAAGCCGGCGCATTAGTCATGCCAATACCGATCAAGCCAGCGCTGGCGATCTGCTCTGTAAAGTATCCCATTGATGTACAGGTGTGGGAATGACAGATGGCGAAATTACAAGAACCGTTTTCTTTAGCCGTTGCGACCGCCAGGTCAAAACCTTTGGCGAACGCTGCTTGTGCGAAGCCTAATTTTGCATCGACCTTGACGGCTGCTGCTTTTGGCTTGCTGACGACTGGAACAGCCATGCCATCGACGCGTCCAGTTTTCAGCTGTGTACAATAAGAATCAAGGTAGTAAAGACCGCAAATAAGATTGCCTGTTTGCTCGGCCACTTTTACGGCCTTGGCAACTTCTGCTGCCACCCAAGATTCGGCACCATGGCCGGTGAGGGCCGCGATTGTTTTTTGCTCAATATCATTGAGGCTGACAGTAACTTTAGTCATCATTCACCAATTAAGTTTGATCAGTCGTTTGGGAAATGGCAAGCGACAGAGCGATTGCCGTCAAAGGTTAACTCCGGGCGTTCGTTTAGGCATTTTTCTGTTGCCTTTGGGCAGCGCCCGGCAAAAGCACAGCCCTTTGGAATATTGAGCGGGCTGGGCGGGTCGCCTTCTACCAGCGCTTCTCTGCGATAGCCAGCTGATTTACGCCTTGCAAGTGACGGCGCGGTTTCAAGTAGAGCTTTCGTGTAGGGATGTTGTGGTTTTGAGAACAAGTCCATCCGGCTGGCCTGCTCAACAATTTCACCGAGATACATGACTGCGATTTCGTCACAAATAAACTGAACGACGCCCAGATCATGGGAAATAAAGAGGTACGACAAGCCTAGCTCCTCTTGGAGCTTGCGAAGCAGGTTTAGGATCTGAGCTTGAATGGCTACGTCGAGCGCTGAGACGGGTTCATCACAAACGATCAGCGCTGGGTTGGTTGCCAAAGCACGAGCGATAGAGATTCGCTGCCTTTGCCCGCCAGAGAATTGATGAGGGAAAAGCGCCATTTGGTCGGGGCGCAAACCCACAAGTTCGAAGAGCTCGGCAACTCTGGCGTCCCGACCTTTGGGGTCCCCCACATTCATCAGGTCCAGAGGCTCACGAACAATAGCCCCAACGCGGTCTCTGGGATTGAGAGAAGAGTAGGGATCTTGGAAAATCACCTGCATATGTTGGCGCTGCTGCCGCATTTCCTCGGAGGATAATTTGAACAGATCGGTACCGTTGAATTCCACCACACCGGCTTGGGCCTCTGTAAGGCGAATTGTGGCCATGGCAGCTGTTGTTTTCCCGGAACCTGACTCGCCAACGATCCCAAGGGTTTTACCGGCGGGCACATCGAAAGAGATATCGCGGACAGCTTTCAGGTATTGGCGCTCGCCAAAAATGCCTGATCTGGGCATTGGGAAGGAGACGGACAATCCTTCAACAGAAAGGATAGGTGCTTTGGACTGACTCATGCCACGTCCCCCCTATAGGCATGACAGGCCACTGCGTGGGGTGAGCCTTTCAATTGCGGAGAAACTTTGCAAGCATCGTGGGCTTCATTACATCTGTCCGCAAATGCGCAGCCCTTCCCCAACAAATGCAAGGGAGGTACAACGCCAGGAATTTCAGCCAACGGAGGCAGTGTTTGCGCGGAAGCGGATGCTTTGCCAAGAGCGGGGATGCAGCCGATCAAACCCTTGGTGTAAGGGTGGCCCGGAAAATCGAGAATATCATCGGCTTTGCCTTCTTCGATGATCTTTCCCGCATACATGACAGCGACACGGTCGGCCATTTCAGCGATGGCACCCATATCGTGAGTGATCATCATGATGGCCACACCGAACTCTTCTTGGATCTCGCGCATGAGCTCAAAAATCTGAGCCTGAACGGTTACGTCCAATGCTGTGGTCGGTTCATCGGCGATTAAGATTTGTGGCTGGCAAGAAATAGCAATTGCAATCATCACGCGTTGGCGCATGCCGCCGGAAAGTTCGTGAGGGTAGGAGGAAGCCCGTCGCGTTGGTTCAGGAATGCCCACGACACGCAACAACTCAACCGCCTTATCCATGGCCTCGTCTTTGCTACTGCCCTGGTGCAACATGATCGTTTCAGCGATTTGATCCCCAACCTTGAACACCGGGTTAAGAGATGTCATGGGTTCTTGGAAAATCATCGAGATTTCGCCGCCACGCAGTTGGCGCAGACGTTGTTCGGGTGCTGTTGTAAGCTCTTCACCCTGATACTTGATTGAGCCACCTGCCAAAATTCCTGGCGGTGAAGGGATCAGGCCCATGATTGCCAAAGCGGTGATCGATTTACCGCATCCTGACTCTCCAACGACACCCAGAGTTTCACCAGGGTGTATGTCAAAGGAGGCACCATCAAGAGCGGTCACTCGGCCATAACGGGTGTCGAATTCGATTTTGAGATCTTTGACTGAAAGAAGCGGTTCCATTTAGCGTCCTCTCAGCTTTGGATTAAAGGCATCGTTGAGGCCGTCGCCCACAAGAGAAATCGCGAGGACGGTAATGAAGATCGCTATGCCTGGGATTGTCACTGCAAAGCTGGAGTCCAGAATGTTCACTCTATTGTCACCGATTATGCGGCCCCAGGAGATGATGTTGGGGTCTGAGAGATTAAGGAACGAAAGACCAGCCTCAAACAAAATCGCCGAACCGACCATCAAGGCTGCTTGAACGATGATGGGCGGCAAAGCATTGGGCAAGATAACCCGGAACATAAGCCGATTGTTTTTGGCTCCAATCGCGCGTGCAGCGGCGACATACTCAAGGCTTCTGATGCGCATAAACTCTGCGCGGGTGATACGGGCTACAGCCGTCCAGCTGACAGCACCGATTGCAATTGTGATCATGGGCAGCGAAGCGCCAAACAGGGCCACGATGACCATCGAGAACAGCAACGTTGGGAGAACTTGGAAGAATTCGGTGATGCGCATCAAAATTTCCTCGACGATTCCCTGATAGAAACCGGCGAGCGCACCAACCGTGATACCGATAAACACAGTCATGAAGGCAGCGGAGAGGCCGACCAGGATAGACACGCGTGCACCTTGCATCATTTGAGCAAGCAAATCTCTGCCGAGATAGTCGGTACCGAAGAGAAAGCCTTCTTCACCTGGAGGAGAGTAGGCCATCCAGACCATGTCTTCTGGATCGGTCGTATAAAAAATCGGGCCGAAAATCGCAATTAAAATGATAACGAAAAGAACTATGAGGCCCAAGACCGCGGCTTTGTTTTTGATGAACATTCGGGCTGTTTCGGCCAATGGGTGAGCCGCTGCTTCTACCTCTGTTCCCATGTGCTTGTTTTCCATTATCCTTTCCTCCGAATGCGCGGGTCAATAAGGCGTAAGACCAGGTCGGTTAAAAGGTTGCCAACGATCACAACCAGAGCTGAAAAGAACAGTATCCCAAGAATCGTAGGCGTATCTCTTTCGATGATTGCGGAGAAAGCGAGGGTCCCAAGACCAGGCCAACTGAACACCGCCTCAACCAGAACTGCGCCAGAAATCACTGCTGAAAACTGGAGTCCAGCTAGTGTGACCACAGGAGAAAGCGAATTTTTCAGAGCGTGTTTCAGAACGATCTTACTTTCGGATAGCCCCTTGGCTTTGGCGGTACGGATGTAGTCTGAGCCCAACACTTCCATCATTGAAGCGCGGCACAAGCGAGAGTAGAGCGCGAAGAAGATCGATGACAGTGCAATAACAGGGAGCACCATGTGACGTGCGATGTCGAAGGCTTTAGCGAAGAAGCCGCCTTCTACTGTAACGTCTATCATCCCAGCAACGGGAAAGAGGGGAATTTTGAGGGAAAAAGCTATCAGCAAAAGTAGGCCTGTCCAGAAAACCGGAGCCGCATAGCCAAAAAGAGCGACTAAAGTAACAAAATGGCTGGCTAATCCGTTTGGCTTACGAGCGGAATAGACACCCAACAACACACCAACGACGAGCGCTACGACTTGAGATGTAATGACGAGAAGAAGCGTAGCCGGTAACTTGGCTAGGATTAGTGTTGTGACGGGTTGATTGTAGAAGAATGAATAGCCCAAATCAAAGTGCAGGACTTTCCAGACGTATTGTCCCAGTTGAACAATAAAGGGCTGGTCCAACCCATAGTCCCGTCTGATTTGCTCCATTGTTTCGGCATCGGCCCCTCCCATAGATTGGGAGATGGTGTCTGCAATGTCGCCTGGTGCCAAGTGCAGCATCGAGAAATTGAGGATAAGCACTGCGATTAAAAGCAAAATCGCGTAACTTAGTCTTTCCAGCGTGGGCTTCAGAAACTTCATATCATCGCTAAATCAGAAAATTGAAAATTAGAAAAGAAAACGGCGGGGAGATTGGATCTGCCCCGCCGCTTAGTAGGTTACCCTTATTTCAGGTAAGTTTTATCCATTGGTGAGCTGGTTGCCCAGATACCCAAAGGAGGGTTGCCAACTGAGTTGTTGTAAACCGTGTGGTAAGGCAAAGTGTTGGTCCAGTAGACTGGCACTTCATCCGCAACGATTTTTTGGAATTCGGCGTATAGCGCAGCGCGCTTGGCTGAATCTGTTTCTTTACCAGCCATTTCCAGCAGCTCGTCAACACGTGCATTGGAATAGCTCTGAGTGTTTGACCAGATCACGCCTTTTTTGATGTTCGTGCTTTGGTAAGTACGGTGAACACCAATCACTGGATCACCCCAGTTAAAGACTGTATCCCAAGTCATATCGAAGTCGTGGTTAGAAACACGCTTTGCCCAGGTTGGGAAGTCAGCAGAAGCACGCACTTTGACGTCAATGCCGATCTTTTTCAAAGCGGCTTTTGTGTACTCCGCTTGTGGCTTCATAGAAGGCCAGCCAAAGTCAACATTCAGGCCAAAGCGCATGCCGTCATCGCCTTTAGCATAACCAGCATCGTCGAGAATTTGGTTCGCTTTATCGATGTCGAGATCATAGGCTTCAACGTCGCCACTAGAAAGCGGACTGCCTGGGTGGATACCTGTTTTGGCTTCTTCGGCAGTGCCGAGCATAATCGCGTTTAGGATGAAGTTACGGTCGATGGCATAGGCTATCGCACGACGAACATTAACGTCGGCTGTCTTGCCAGCCGCTGTGTTAAACGCCAACCAATCAAGCGGACCGATTGCAGCATAGCCTTCTGGCGTCGCTGTAAGGTTTTCGTTCTTTTTCAAACGGTTGATGTTTCTGGCCAATGACTCAAACGAAGTCATGTGGATTTCACCGTTCTCGAGTGCGATCGTTCTGGCTGAACCGTCTTTGATGATACGGATAACCATCTTGTCGAGGTAAGGGCGGCCTTCCATGAAGAAGCCGTCATACTTTTCAAGGATGATATGTTCGCCTGGCTTGTGCTCAACGAGCTTGAAAGGGCCGGAGCCAACAACATCATGTGAATTCTGTGGATGCGCCTTGGGGTCTTGGCCGTCGCCATAGACGTGCTCTGGGATAATGGCCATCAACTGAGAAGACATGGCTAGCATCAAGGCAGGGTGAGGCTGAGACAAGTTAAGCACGGCGGTATGCTCGTCCGGTGTGTCTACGGACTCAACTGGTGCGAACATGGTCTTAAATGGATGGTTCGCTTTAATGGTAGCAAGTGAGAAAGCAACGTCGCTAGACTTGATTGGCACACCATCGTGGAAAGTCGCGTTTTCTTGAAGATGCAAAGTCACGGTCAAACCATCGTCTGACACATCCCAAGACTTGGCGAGGTAAGGCTGTGGTGTCCAGTCGTCATCATAACGGATAGGAGCTGCAAAAAGCTGCGCGCCTGGGAAGCCAGTGGCTGTACCGGACTGAACCGCTGGGTTCAGGTGGCGAGGTGTGTTTTGCATGCCAACGATCAGTGTGCCACCCGCTTTGGGCTCATCTGCCTGGACAGGTGCTTGTGCCATCGGCAAAGCCAAGAGCGCAGCAGCTGCACCCAAAAGTATTCGTCTCGTAAATTTCATGAAGTGATCTCCCTATCATTCAAATTGGCGAGCCCGAGAGGCCGGTGATCGCCCTGCTTTTTGTTAACAAGTTCCACCCGTAAGTGGTTAAGGTCTTCTCTTTCGGGAAGATTGGTGCAATGTTAAATCTATTTTCTGGCTCCTGACAAGCCTGATAGCCAATTTAGTTCGAATGTTTTGAAAGGGGACACCATGTCTGACTTCCGTGTTTATGCTGCCAAAAAAGTAATCACGATGGACCCTAACCGTCCGGTAGCCACGCACATCGCAGTGAGAGACGGGCGGATTTTGGGCGTGGGACAACTCAGCGATTTAGAACCTTGGGGTGACTACGAATTGGATGATCGCTTTGCCGATAAGGTGATTATGCCTGGTTTGATCGAAGGGCATTCCCACACGATGGAAGGAACGCTGTGGACTAAAACCTATTGCGGTTACTTTGACCGTATGGATCCACACGGCAAGACTTGGACAGGCATGAAGACCTTGGACGCTGTTTTGGACAGACTTAGAGAAGCGGAGGCTGAACTTGAAGATCCAAACGCGCCGATCACAGGTTGGCAGTTGGATCCTATCTACATGGATAATATGAAAGTCAGCCGCCACGACCTCGATAAGGTATCAACGACACGCCCGATTGGGATTCTTCATGCATCCGGCCACATCATGAATGTGAATTCAAAAGCTTTGGAGATGGCCGGTCTGCTAAAAACAGGCAACAATCACCCCGGTGTGCCTCTGGGCGAGGATGGTTTACCTACAGGTGAGTTGAAAGGGCCTGATGTTATGACCCCTGTTGGGCCACACGTTGGCCTTAACCGCAGTCTCACGGACGCTGATGAACAAGGCATTAGAGATTTTGCTAAGTTGTGCGTCCGCACTGGCGTGACGACGGCGACAGATCTCGCTGCCAGATTGACAGATGAGGGTGTGGACATGATGGTCCGTGTGACAAGCGAGAAAGATTTCCCGGCTTGCATTATGCCGTTCCGCTTTTTCTTGGGACTGACGCCAAAAGAACTTATCGAAAATGTCAAAGGCCTTAAAGAGCGCTCAACGGACCGATTGAGGTTAGGCCAAATCAAAATCGTTGCTGATGGGTCCATTCAGGGTTTTTCAGCGAGGCTTCGTTGGCCAGGTTATCACAACGGCGCTCCTAATGGCCTTTGGTACGTTTCTCCCGAACAAATGTCTGAAATTTACCACTTGGCATTAGAAGCAGGCATCTTGGTGCATACTCATACCAATGGGGATCAAGCGACACAGCTGGCCATCGAAAAACTGGGTGCTGCCTTGCAGGCTCACCCGAGCAGAGATCACCGTTTCACTTTACAACACTGCCAATTGGCGGATGCCGCTCAGTTCCGCAAGATGGCAAAACTTGGAATGTGCGTGAACCTTTTCGCTAACCATCACTTCTATTGGGGTGATGAGCATTATCGTCTGACGGTTGGTCCAGATCGCGCGGAACGGATGAACGCCTGCCGGACGGCGTTGGACAGCGGTGTGCCGATGGCTATCCATTCCGATGCGCCGATTACGCCTTTGGGGCCACTTTTCACGGCTTGGTGCGCGGTTAACCGTATTACAGCGTCTGGGCGTGTCCAGGGTCACAACGAAAGAATCGCTGTTGATGAAGCTTTGTATGCCATTACTTTGGGCGCCGCATACACACTCCACTTGGACGGAGAAGTCGGCTCTATTGAAGTCGGTAAGAGAGCAGATTTTGCGATCCTCGAAGATGACCCAACCGAGGTTGGCGGCGATAAACTGAAAGACATCGAAGTTTGGGGCACGGTGCAAGGTGGTCGTGTATTCCCCGCTGCTGATCTGTGAGTTTGAAGACTGTGTTGCCCGTCACCACTATCGGCGGTTATTTGGGTTCCGGTAAGACAACGCTGGTTAACCATCTTCTGCGCAACAATGGCGGCCTACGTCTTGCAATTCTGGTGAATGAATTTGGAGAACTCCCCATTGATGAGGATCTCATCGAGTCCCAAGACGAGGACGTAATCTCTATTGCCGGGGGGTGCATTTGTTGCTCTTACGGAAATGACATGATGGCAGCTTTGGGCGATCTCGCTGAAATGGCTGCACCGCCGGATCATGTGTTGATCGAGGCATCGGGGGTAGCAATCCCGAGCGCTATACTGGCCGCTGTTGGATTGTTGGATGGTTTTAGGGGCGATGGTATCGTTGTTGTCGCAGACGCTGAAACCGTTCAGAAATTGGCTAAAGACGACTATGTTGGAGATACGATTGAGCGCCAATTGATTGATGCTGACTTAGTTATCCTGAACAAAATAGATCTGGTAACAGATGAAGCGAAAGCAGTGACAGAAAATTGGCTAAGCTCATCCGCTCCTTCGGCCTCCGTTGTTCCGGCGGAACGTGGACAGGTGCCAATAGGCCTAGTGTTAGGCGCGGTCCAGGAGGGCAGGGAATACCTCGCAGAGACCAACCATGAAGGCTCTCCTTTCGAGTCCTTTGTTTTGAAGCCTCATGGAGATCTCAGCGCTGAAAAGCTTGCGGAACAATTGGCGATAGGTGGTTATGGTGTCGTTCGTGCCAAGGGTTTTGTAACCGAGAAAGATGGTATGAGAAAACTGATCCACGTGGTGGGCCAACGTTGGCAAGCCTCCCCGACAGAAGATGAAAATGAGCCGGCTGTTGTTTGCATTGGGTTGAAGCAACAGCTGAAAAGAGCAGAAATCGAAAGTTTCGCGAGTAAAATCTAGTTCGGCTGAAATTGCCCAAGCCTAGGCCGTTGTTTGGCTCTTTTCCACATTAGAGCCCATTGAAAAGGCTCACTTCTCACAACGAATCCAATTTACCCCCAGACCTTGGCTTGATTTTTTGACCACATGGTCCATTATCCACTCACTCAATTTTGGGAGGACCTAATGAAAAAGCTTTATTACTAAGTGCTGCAATCCTTGTAGGCACAGCATCTTTCGCTTCAGCGGAAACACTGCGATGGGCGAGAGCAGGGGATTCTTTAACCCTTGATCCACATGCCC
Source organism: uncultured Alphaproteobacteria bacterium (assembly GCA_905480575.1). Taxonomy (GTDB): domain Bacteria; phylum Pseudomonadota; class Alphaproteobacteria; order UBA7985; family CAJQQZ01; genus CAJQQZ01. Next base: position 13,336 of record CAJQQZ010000011.1, read on the forward strand.
AGAACGAAGGACCAACGTCAGCAATGGCCCATCAGATGATGGAACCTTTGATCATGCGTGACATGACAGGTGCGATGGTTCCTGCATTGGCAACTGAATGGGCCCCTAGTGCCGATGATCCAGAAGTCTGGTCATTCAAACTACGCGAAGGTGTGACATTCCACGACGGATCTGAATTCGACAGCTCTGACGTTGTCTTCTCGTACAATCGTGCGATGACAGAAGATTCAGACTACAAAGAGCTTCTGGCATCTGTGAAAGAAGTGCGCGCCAACGGTAAATACGGTTTTGAAATCGTCACCAACGGTCCAAATCCGATTATGGCCTCGAACCTAACCAACTTGTTCATCATGGACGAGGACTGGGCGAAAGCTAACAACGCTGTCAAAGTTCAAGACGTTGAAGGTGGTGAAGAAACTTTCGCTGCACGTAATGTCAACGGCACTGGCCCTTATAAGCTCGTTAGCCGTGAGCCAGACACGAAGACTGTTTTGACAATCAATGAAAACTATTGGGGCAAAGACGAATTCCCAATGGAAGTCACTGACATCATCTTCACACCTATTCAAAACGCTGCCACGCGTGTTGCGGCTTTGCTCTCTGGCGAAGTTGACTTTATCCAGGACGTACCGGTTCAGGATTTGGGTCGTGTTAGCTCAACGGATGGTTTGAAGGTTATTACAGCCCCTCAAAACCGTGTTGTCTTCTTTGGTATGAACCAGGGCGATGCTGATTTGACGACTGATGACGTTGAAGGCAAAAACCCATTGGCTGACAAGCGTGTTCGTCAAGCGATGAACATGGCGATCAACCGTGACGCTATCAAACAGGTTGTTATGCGTGGCCAGTCCCAACCGGCTGGAGTTGCAATGCCTCCGTTTGTGAATGGCTGGACAGCTGAACTTGACGCAGTGCCAGCAAATGACCTCGACGCCGCAAGAGCGTTGATGGCGGATGCAGGCTATGGTGACGGCTTCACCATTCAACTTAACTGCCCAAACAACCGTTACATCAATGATGAAGCGATTTGTCAGGCAGCTGTTGGTATGATGGCCCAAATCGGTATCACTGTTCGTTTGGATGCACGTCCAAAGGCGCAACACTTCCCACTCATCAACAAGTTGGAAACTGATTTCTACATGTTGGGTTGGGGTGTGCCAACTTATGACTCAGAGTACATCTTTAACTTCCTGATGCATACAAAGGGTGAAAAGTACGGTTCGTGGAATGGTACACGTTTCAGCGACGCTGATCTGGATGCCAAAATTGAATCACTCGCGTCTGAAACAGATTTAGCCAAGCGTAACGAAACGATTGGTGAGATCTGGGCCGTGGTTCAGGAAGAAATCCTGTATCTTCCAATTCACCACCAAGTTCTGAACTGGGGTATGGCTGGTAAGGTTAATACCATCGTGGCACCTGATGACGCTGCGAAGTTCAAGTACTTTACGCTTAACTGACTGTCTGGTTTGGGGATTTAACCTCAAATAAACTTTGATGGCCTCGATGGATAAACGTCGAGGCCATTTTTAGGTACTTATGTTAGCTTTCACGCTTCGACGCCTCTTTCAGTCTCTTGTTGTTCTACTGGTCGTTGGCCTGGTAGCCTTTTCCATGTTCCGTTTTGTCGGCGATCCCGTCGATAACATGATGGGACAAGAAAGAACGGATGCTGACGTAGAACGCCTGTGGGAGAAACTGGGATTAAATGATCCCTTTATTGTCCAATATTACAATTTTCTGGGACGTGCTGTTCAAGGGAACTTTGGTGTTTCATACAAGCAAGCTCGTCCAGTCGCTGATATCATCGCGGAGCAAGCGCCAGCAACCCTAGAGCTGGCCGCTGTTTCGGCGCTTTTAGCCATCACTTTTGGCATAGGGTTTGGCGTTTTTACCGCCATTCGCAAAGATGGATGGGCCTCGCACCTCATCATGTCGGTGTCTTTGATCGGTGTTTCGTTGCCGACATTTTTGATCGGCATACTGTTGATCTATCTGTTTGCCGTTGAACTAGGCTGGCTCCCTTCTTTTGGAAGAGGAGATGTCGTGAATGTCGGCGGGTGGAAAACCAATTTCCTTACACTTTCTGGATGGAAGGCCTTGATACTACCGTCGATTACGCTTGGGCTCTATCAAATGACTTTGATCATGCGATTGGTTAGATCTGAGATGCTGGAGGTCTTACGGCAGGACTATATCCGATTTGCTCGTGCACGTGGCCTCAAAGAAAAGTCTGTTAACTTTCGCCATGCCCTGAAGAATACGCTGGTTCCCGTGATCACGGTAACGGGGCTTCAACTGGGTTCGATTATTGCCTTTGCTATTATCACCGAAACGGTCTTTCAATGGCCAGGTGTTGGGTTGTTGTTCATCAACTCCATTCAGTTTGTCGATATCCCAGTGATGGCGGCCTATCTCATGCTGATTTCGGTGATGTTTGTTGCCATCAACTTCGCTGTTGATCTGCTTTATTTTGCGGTCGATCCGCGCCTCAGAACTGATCGTTCAGGAGCGGCACGCTGATGAGAGATACAATCACACGCGCATGGCGCTCTGACTTTATGTGGACCTTTCGTCGTTCACCAGTCGCAGTCGTCTCTTTTTTCGTGGTCGCTTTGTTGGTGTTGTCAGCGGTATTTGCGCCGCTGATTGCGCCTCATGATCCTTTCAACCCAGCAACCCTCAATCTAATGAACGGCTTTTCCCAGCCAATGGAACCCAATGCTTTCACCCAGGAAGTTTTTTGGCTTGGCACTGATGACCAGGGGCGGGATGTTTTCTCTACTATTCTTTATGGGATGAGGATTTCTCTTTTTGTAGGCTTCGCCGCTGTTCTTTTTGCTTTAATCCTCGGTGTCACTTTGGGCCTGATTGCAGGCTATAAAGGTGGCTGGCTGGAAAGTGTCATCATGCGCGTCGCTGATGTTCAGTTGACATTTCCTGCTATCTTGGTCGCCATGTTGATCTTTGGGATCGCCAAAGGTTTCACGCCGGTTCATCTGCGCGATCAGATGGCTATCTGGGTTTTGATCCTGGCAATCGGTTTGTCCGATTGGGTTCAGTTTGCTCGCGTTGTACGTGGTGCAACCCTGGTTGAGAAAAATAAGGAATATGTGCAAGCGGCCAAGCTGATAGGACGGTCTCCTTTCGCAATCATGCTTAGACACATTCTGCCTAACGTCTTGAGCCCTGTACTCGTGATCGCGACAATATCGTTAGCGCTCGCAATTATCGCCGAAGCGACCTTGTCATTCTTGGGTGTAGGCGCACCACCGACCACGCCGTCATTGGGAACACTCATTCGTATTGGACAAGGTTTCCTGTTCTCTGGTGAATGGTGGATCTTGTTGTTTCCTGCGATAACGCTCCTGGCCCTGGCTTTGGCTGTTAATCTGTTAGGTGATTGGCTGCGTGATGCTCTCAATCCGAGGCTCCGTTGATGACTAAAGTTGTACTTTCCGTAAAAGATTTGGTTGTCGAAATCCCGGTGCGGGATGACACTTTAAGACCCGTTGACCGAGTGAGCTATGACATTGCCGCTGGGGAGATTTTGGGTGTTGTCGGTGAAAGTGGTGCCGGTAAATCGATGACTGGCAATGCAGTCATTGGTTTGTTAGATCGTCCGGCTCACATTGCTTCTGGATCGATAGAGCTCAACGGCAGGCGCATTGACAATCTATCTCGTGAAGAACTGAGGAAGCTTAGGGGCAAAGAAATCGGCATGGTCTTTCAGGACCCGCTGACGTCCTTGAACCCGCTGTTAACCGTGGGTGAACAACTGACGGAAACCATTCGCGAGCATTTGCCCCTCTCCGCTAAAGAGGCCGACGAACGTGCACTTGCTGCACGGGAGGAGGTCGGCATACCGGCAGCCTCCAAAAGAATGAACTCCTACCCTCATGAATTCTCTGGCGGCATGAGGCAACGTGTTGTGATCGCTTTGGCCCTTTGTGCGGAACCTTCATTGGTGATCGCTGATGAACCGACAACAGCGCTGGATGTTTCTGTTCAGGCGCAAATTATCTCCCTATTGAAACGCCTTTGCCGTGAAAGAGGCACGGCGGTCATGTTAGTGACACACGATATGGGGGGTGATCGCCGAAGCGGCCGACCGGGTGGCCGTCATGTATGCCGGACGTTTGGCCGAACTTGGACCGGTTCGAAAAGTTCTGACCGAACCCAGCCATCCTTATACGGAAGGTCTGATGGCTTCGACTCCTTTGGCGTCTCAGGGCCAAAAACGATTGCGGCAAATTCCAGGCGCTATGCCCAGGTTGGGTGATTTGCCCAATGGCTGTGCCTTCCATCCTCGCTGCGATTTTGCTCAGAATCGCTGCAAGTCTGAAGGCCCCATGATGTCCAGCAAAGACGCCGGTGCTGCTTGTTGGTTT
>CAJQQZ010000012.1 GCA_905480575.1 uncultured Alphaproteobacteria bacterium
TGGGAAACTTGGCACCTTATGACTTTACCATGAAAACGCTCTTGCAAAGCAAAGCCGCATGAGTTCAAAAAAACCCATGAATTCTCCAATTAAATGGAAGAAGTCTGGGGCTCAGGTCATCGCTTTAGAAAAAAGTCTAAGATTAGAAAGAGAAAGAGCTCGATCATCTATCATCAGAGCGCCAGAAGACGGTGTGATCGTGGATATGGTGCCTCTGGCCAAAGGGCCGTGATTGCTCCCGGTGAAGTTATCGCGTCGATCCTTCCCTCAGATGGCCTCCATCTTATCGAAGGGCGTGTCCGACCTCAGGACCGTGACCAGATTACTGTTGGGCAACCGACGGAACTGAGGGTCGCTGCAGCATATAGGAGCGATACACCAACTTTCGATGGCAAAATTGATGAAATCTCAGCGGATCGCTTGGTTGATGAAGCAACCGGTGAGGCCTATTTCCGTGTATCCGTCGGAGCCCTGCGCCAACGGGAATTCAAGTCTAGTTTCCAAAACGATAACTGGGCCGTTAAACTCATTCGTGTTCCGGCTGCTTGGATGGGCCTTGAAATAGCCCAACCTTCGACAGTGAAGGAGAAATCAGCTCCCTTCGATTTGCAGCCAGGCATGACGGTAGATGTGTTTATTCAAACGAAATCTCGACGGGCGATTAATTACTTTATCAAACCCTTGACGGACGCCTTATCTAAAGCCTTTAAATAGGGAAAACAAAATTAGCGAGGCCTGCGATGGAAGTCATAACCAATTTCCCTTTTGAGACGAAGGAGATTGAAAACGAATGGATTACACTTGCTGATGGCACCAATTTAGCCTCACGCATTTGGATGCCGAAGGTGGCCGATCAGCAGTCCTTTCCTGTTATCCTCGAATATTTGCCTTACAGAAAAAGGGATGGCACACATGTTCGGGATGCCTTGACACATCCATATTTTGCCGGACATGGCTATGTCTGTGTCAGGGTCGATATGAGGGGCAACGGCGACTCAGATGGGTTGATGTTTGACGAGTATTTGCTGCAAGAGCAGGACGATGCTTTAGAAGTCATAGAATGGCTTGTTGAGCAGCCCTGGTGCGATGGAAATGTTGGCATGATGGGAATTTCCTGGGGTGGCTTTAACGCCCTTCAGGTGGCAGCCAGACAGCCAGAGCCGTTGAAGGCTATCATTACGCTATGTTCAACGGTTGATCGTTTTAACGAGGACATACACTACAAAGGTGGATGCCTACTGAATGAGAACCTCGGTTGGTCTTCAACCATGTTGGCTTATTCTTCGAGACCACCCGATCCGGCTATTGTTGGTGAAAAATGGCGCGAGCTATGGTTGAACCGACTGGAAAATCAACCTCATCTCGCAGAAGTTTGGTTGAACCATCAACACAAAGACGACTACTGGAAACATGGTTCTGTTGGCGAGGACTATTCCAAAATCCAAGCAGCGGTTTTCACCGTTGGCGGTTGGAATGATGCTTATATGAACGCGCCGCCGGCTTTGATGGAAAATTTGCTAGGACCGTCCATCGGCATTATTGGGCCCTGGTTACACAAGTACCCACATTTCGCTATTCCTGATCCAGCTATCGGTTTCCTGCAAGAAGCGCTGCGGTGGTGGGATCATTGGCTAAAGGGCCGTGATACCGGCATTATGGACGAACCGCAGTTTCGTACCTTTATGTTGGATAGTGAACCAGCCTCTGCTTCAGCGGCGGTAAAAAAAGGACGCTGGATCGCTGAGGATAAATGGCCGTCTGACGCCATTAAAAGCGAACAGTTCTTTTTGAACGCTGGCGATCTCTCGTTTACACCTGGGGCTGGAGATACCGCTTCCATTTGTTCCCCTCAAGATCTTGGTTCAGCATCTGGAGAGTATTGTCAGATTTGGTTAGGGCCAGAGGCACCGGGGGAACAGAGTATCGATAATGGTGGCTCTCTTGTTTATCAAACTGCACCGTTAACGCAAGCCGTTGAAATACTCGGGGCTCCTAAACTAAAGGTGAAGCTTGCCTGCGACAAGAGGCAGGGGAAGATCGTCGTCCGGTTGAATTCCGTCCATCCTAGTGGGTCCATCAGCAGAGTGAGCTACGCTGTTCGTAACCTTTGCCACAGGTTCTCTAGTGAAAACCCGGAGGAACTGACGCCAGGGCACTTTGAGACAATCGAAATTTCATTAGACAACGTTGGCAAAACCTTTGCGGCTGGCGACCGTATCCAGATAGCGATCTCAACCACCTATTGGCCTTTGACCTGGCCTTCTCCCGAAATCACAACGCTTCAAATTGAAGAGGGGACTGAGACCTATGTCGAACTTCCTGTGCGTCCTACTCGTGAAGAGGCGGAAGTTTTGATGCCTCCGCCCGAAGCTTCTAAACCAGCGGAACATAAAGTCATTAGACAACCTGAGAAGCAACGAATGTCAAGCCGGGACATGAAAACTGGATTATCTCATTTCACCATTCTAGATGACGACGGAATCAACGAAGATTTGAACACCGGATTGCTTTTAGAATCTATCGCGCGCGAACAGTACCAAATTGACCCGAATGATCCACTCAGTGCCAAAGTAGAGACACACTGGACAAAATCGCGTTCTCGCGGTGATTGGAAGGTTCGAACGGAAACCAAGGCTTGGCTTACGTCGGACCAGGACAACTTCTATGTCAGCGCTCGTTTGGAAGCGTTTGAAAACGATGAATTGATATTCGAAAAAGATTGGGACAAAACGATCAAGCGCTTACTGGTTTGAACCAGGGCATTGGCCTACACTAGTCGAAATATCACCGAAATTGGGAAACTGTTGTGACTAAATCCGTATCACACGAAGAGCCGTTTAACAGGTTCGCTGAATGGCTTGCTAAAGCAGAGAAAAGCGGGGAGCACGAAGCCAATGCTATGAACCTTGCGACGGCTTCGCCTGAAGGCAGGCCTTCGAACAGAATGGTGCTGCTAAAAGGCCACGACGTTGATGGCTTTGTCTTTTACACCAATTACGAAGGACGCAAAGGGCAGGAGCTACTCGCAAACCCTTTTGCCTCTCTCTGTTTTCACTGGAAGGGGTTGAAAAGACAAATCCGCATTGAAGGAGCTGTGGAAACCGTCGGCGACGAGGAAGCGGATGCGTACTTCAATAGTCGCGCTCTAAACAGCCGGATCGGTGCCTGGGCTTCTCAGCAATCTAGACCATTAGACAGTAAAACAAAGTTCCTAGCTGACGTTGCTGCCGTCACTGCCAAATTTGCAGGCAAGGAAATTACACGGCCACCTTATTGGAGCGGTTTTAGGCTTGTTCCTGACTGTATTGAGTTCTGGGAAGACGGAGCATTTCGTCTCCACAACCGTGACCAATACAAGAAGACTGTTACAGGTTGGACGATAGATTTGCTTTATCCATAACATCAAGCGAGGGGTAGAGTCGTCCCTGTTGGATTTGGAATTCAAATAAGATAAAGATTCCCTGCATTTTCACGAACTTTCTGCTTGGCAGTACACAGAGAGATTGCTATACGTCCGCCGTCGTTACAGCGAGGCTGTAGCGAGGGTGAGAAATCACACTGATCCGCGATAGCTCAGTTGGTAGAGCAAGTGACTGTTAATCACTGGGTCGCAGGTTCGAGTCCTGCTCGCGGAGCCAATTTGTCGTAAGACGCAAAAGCCGTGGAACATAAAGTTCCATGGCTTTTTTGCTTTGAGAGCGGCTCAGATATTAATTGGTGAATCAACCAGGGTAATTTCTTTGATTGAGATGGGATATGCCTGATCTTCAAGTAAAGACTCGTCAAATCAATAGCTTAGAGACAACCGGCGAAACTGCGGCAATCCATCAAGAAATAGACACCAAATTTCGTCCCCAGCTTTCTCTCTTTCCGAGTCACTTTGGGGTTGACGACTCCCGATAAAAAATGGTCTTCAATGGCAGAGCGACTCTGGCTGGGTAATGCTCCTGGGGATGAATAATAACTAGATGGTGTGGTAAACACGCCTTTGCACCTACGACCTGTTGATAAAGCGGTCGCCCTGGGTTTGTCTCGCCAATGGTCGTCTGAGTTAAATTCACTAGACTTAGGTGTCTCAAAATAATGAATCCCGAACAGCTTTCTGAACAAGCCCGCCGTGCAATGGTTGAAGGTCAAGTAAGACCCAACAAAGTCACAGACAGAAGAATAATAGAAGCGATGGAAACGATCGACCGTGCTTTGTTCGCACGTGAAGAACAAGCCGGTTATGTTTACGTTGACGAAGATTTGCCACTGGGTGACGATCACTATCTCATTGAACCGGTGGTTATGGCGCGGCTCATCCAAGCTGCCGATATTCAAGAAAATGACATGGTTTTGGAGATCGGTGCGTCAAGCGGATACGGCACTGCCCTGATCAGCTCTTTGGCTAACACCGTTGTGAGCGTTGATCAATCCGAAGCCTATGTTGAATGGGCGTCGAAGAACCTGACAGATGTCGGAGCCGATAACGCTGTCGTTTTGCATGCAGAGCTTGAAAATGGCGCCGCCGACCAAGGGCCGTATGACGTGATTGTTGTTTCCGGGGCGGTTGAAGACATTCCGGCCAGCCTTACCGACCAACTAGCAGACGGTGGGCGGTTGATTACGGTTGTTCGCGGAGATGGTGATGCTTTTGGCGAAGCACGTTTGATACGCAAACAAGGTGGCGAGTTGTCCTCCACTGGCCTGTTTGATGCCGGGACACCGTTGATCATGAAGTCAACGAAGAACAAAGGCTTCGTTTTTTAACTGCAGCCAATATTGGGTCTGACAAGTTCAAATAAGAAACCGGGAAGGGTAGAGGCCAGTAAGTGGACAAGACGGAAGCACTTAAAGGGGATAGAAGCTTAGGAGTATTTGTTACTCTAATGTCTTTGATTCTCGCTTTTTTTCTGCTTCCTTTTCAAGTTCAGGCTCAGACTCTTTTTGGGGCCATGACTTCTGCCTATAATGCAAACCCAACACTGAAAGCGGCTCAACATCAGGCGCTGTCTGTTAACGAGACCTACAGACAAGCTTTTGGAAGCGCTTTACCGACGATCACCGGCACGGGCTCGCTCGGCTATTCGGATGTTCGAACTAATGCGGTGGGAGCAGCACGCACACAGAACGGAACCAATATCGTTTCGTTAGGGGTGACCGCTTCTCAGCCTTTGTACCGAGGCGGCGGTGTTTCAGCGGGAATCAGAAACACAGAGAACAGCATCCAGGCACAATGGTATCAACTTCAGTCAGTTGAGCAGAACGTCCTATTGCAGGCTGTTCAGGCTTACATGAATGTTATTCGAGACAGGGAAATCCTTCGTTCGGTACGAAGGAATGTTGATGTCATTGGTAATCAACTATCCGCTGCTCAGACTAGATATGATGTTGGAGAAGGTACACGAACGGATGTAGCCTTGGCGCAGGCTGCCTTGGCTGGCGCTAAAGCAAATGTCACAGCTGCGGCCGGTGCCTTGGAATCAAGCAAGTCGGTTTTTCAACAAATCGTGGGTCTAATGCCCACAACGTTGAACGAGCCAGGCATTCCCGTTTCCATTCCTAGGAGCCTAGATGAAGCTCAACGCAGAGCAGAAACTAACGACCCTCTTGTCATCGCATCACTCTATTTGGAGAAGGCAGCACATGAGTTTGTTACAGTTCGTAAAGCGTTGATGTTGCCTTCAGCAGATCTTCAAGGAAGCTATACCGCTAACTGGGACGCAGGGCAAAGCGGATCAACAACCAGTCAAGATGCAAGGATTTTCGTTCAGCTCTCAATTCCGCTCTATCAAGGCGGTCGTGCCGTCAGCCAACTACAATCTGCAAAACACGATCTCAATCGTGCGATGATTCAGGTTGACGAACAGAGACGTCGTGCTCGTCAAACTGCAGCATCCGCGTGGCACACTTTCCAGAGTGCCAACAGCGTTATACCAGCTAGATCAGCACAGTTAGAGGCAACGTCGGTAGCGCAGGATGGCGTGAAAGCAGAGTACGATGTTGGTACCAAAACGATCCTGGATGTTTTGCAAGCCGAACAACAAACGCTCGAGGCACATGTGGCTCTGACAAGGGCTCGTGTCGACCGGATTGTTGCCGCATACAGTCTTCTGGCGGCAGCCGGAGATTTAACAGCCATCATGTTGGGGCTACCTGTGAACCATTTCGATATCCGTGCCAATTTTGCGAAGGTCAAAGAAGAACGATTCCGCTTTGGTTTTGGCTATTAGGTTCTGATGAGGGGGATCGGGACCACACTACCCGACAATTTGCTTAGAGCGTGAAATTTTGGCAAGTTTGCGATTCAATCTTTCCAAGGATGATTCGCATGCCAAGCTTCCACTCTCTAAACGTTATTTTGCGCGATCGGCTGGTTTGGCGCGAGCAGCGTGTTGACACTTTTCTTTGGTTGTTGTGTGGGCTGATAGATCAGGGCACAGTGCGTTTATGGCGTTTGGCTTCCAGTATGCCTACGCGAGCAAAACCCAGCTCGACCTTACGGCGCCTTGAGCGGTTTTTTGCCA